>JBEKLU010000023.1:0-47159 GCA_050010035.1 Roseiarcus sp. | reverse complement strand
CGCCTGTTAGGTGACGAGGCGCGGGATACGCCCGAGGGCGAAGCGCAAAATATCTTGCCCGGGACACGATGTCGGCAAGTGAACGCGGATCATCGTCTTCATCTCGACGACGCGCGCGGCGATTTTGATGAGGCGCAGGCGCAGCGTGTCGAACTGGGCGACGCGCCACATCGAACGTTTCGGCATCGATGTGCGCAGGCCCCACATGAGCCAATAGGCGCCCGCGTGCAGGAACAGCCGAAGCTGGTTGGCGGTGGCCTTCGTGCATGAAGTTCGGTCGGCCGCCAGATGCGTCTTCCACGACTTGATGTGATTTTCGGCCTGGCCGCGCCGACAATAAACATCCTCGTAGAGCACGCGGGCGTTGCGCGTCTTGAGATTGGTGACGACGAAGCGTGTGTCGGGCCCCTCCGCGCCAGCCTCGACGCGGGCGATGACGCGCTCGACGCGGCTCCAACTCGCGGCTCCGTCGTGGAACTCGCGGAAGCGACGCGCCTTGCCCTGTTTCGGCGCGGCCTCGTAGCACGCTTTCACGCTGGCTTCGAGATCCCCGATGTGGCGACGCAAGGTCGTGGTCGGCGCGACGCCGAGGATATAATCGAGCCCGTTGGCGCGACAAAAGTCGAGAACCTCGGGAGCGCAATAATGACTGTCGCCGCGCAACATGATCTGGGTTTTCGGCCAATGGGCGCGGATGGCGCGCAACAGGCGGCGCAGGAAGGCTTTGATCTCTTTGCCGCCGGGCCGTTTGGCGGGACGAAGCACGGCGGTGATGAAGCGGCCCTGGCCATCGAACACGACGATCGGCTGAAAGCCATATTCGTCATAATGCGCGTTGAACAATCGCAACTGCTGGCCGCCATGCACCGCGTCGAACGTGTCGTCGACATCGAGCGTGATGCGTTTGGGAACCTGGCGGAAGGACTCGCAATAAAGATCGACCATGGCGCGGCCCATGCGCAACAGCGCGCGGGCGTCGGGCAGGTTTTCCAGTCGCGAGATCGTCGACTGCGAGCACAGTTCGCGATCCGACGGCGCAAGATCGAGCGCCATCTTGAACATGGGATCGCCGCGAAGACGGGAGGCGTCGTTGCCGTCTTCATAGCCCGCCGCGATCATCAGCAGCCGAAAGCGAATGATGTCGGCGAGCGTGTGCGTGATCAGATCGGGCGCGCGCGCGTCTTCGATGCACGCCGCCATGCGATCGGCGACGCGAAGGCGTTGCTCCACCTCGCGCAAAACCACAATCCCGCCGTCCGATGACAGCAGACCGCCATCGAATTTGGCGACGATTGTCTTGCCTGAAACAGGTGACAGGCCGGGCAGCGGCAGCATAGGATCGTTCATGGCGGGTGTGGTTTTTCTGAAATGGCGCTGATTGGAGTCGATAACCAAATCATACGCTAAATCAGATATTTAAGCCACATCCGCCAGCATGGGCTGCATAATGCGGGCTAGTCCGTTTCAAGCGGTGGCCCCCATCTTAAAGCTTCACTTTTAGCCCAGCGAATTGACCCGGAAAACCGACTTTTGCATCCCAACTGTCTTCCATCATTAAAGCGAATGCACTTTACTTAAATTTTACTGGTTGGTGCAATCGTTACGCGTGCGCAATTGATGCCGGTCGGTTGCTGCATGGGATAAGGCCCCAGGGCCGCGTCGACCAAACGCAAGGAGACAAGACCATGATGATCCGCAGAACCCTAATAACGGTGGTGGTTCTGGGCGTCTCCTCGATGGCGCTCGCAAATACGTCTGGCACGCCTGATCAACGGGCGGCATGTGGCCCCGACGTTCACAAATTTTGCCACAAGCTCAAGGAGGCCGATGGCGATATGGCGTATCTTCAGTGCCTTGAGTTGAACCGCGATAGCCTATCGGCACCTTGCAGCACCATGTTGAAAGGCTTTGGCAAGTGATTGTCCTCAGCGAGATCTATTCATGGTCCGCTGATGCTACGTCAGTTCGTCCAGCCTTTCGCCGCGGATGACCGCAATGGGTCGACTTCGGCCAGCGCGCGCCGCGTGAAAGGTCAAAGATCAGGCTCCCTCAAATCCAAAAGGAGCCTGCAATGGATGAGGTTGTAACCCGGGCCGTGAGCCCCTGGAATAAGGGCAAGCTAATCGGCCAGAAAGCGCCATTCAAACTCAAGGAAATATGGGCGATACGCTTCCGCCTCCAAATTTACTCTCGAACACGGGAATTGGCGCTATTCGACCTCGGCATCGACAGCAAGCTGAGGGCTTGCGATCTGGTCAAGCTCAAGGTTCGCGATATTTCCCACGGGGAGCGTATCGCGGCACGCGCCATCGTGTTGCAAAAAAAAGACCTCCAGACCGGTGCAGTTCGAAATCACAGAACCGACGCGATTCGCTCTGGACGATTGGATCAAGCTGTCCGGCTTGCGCTCGGACGACTATCTCTTCCCAAACCGCATCCATGGCTCGCCCCATCTGAGCACCAGGCAATATGCCCGGATCGTCGACTCTTGGGTCGAGGAAATCGGCCTTGATCCGGCTGCTTATGGAACCCACTCGATACGCCGGACAAAGGCGACGCTGATTTACCGGCGCACCAAGAACTTGCGCGCGGTCCAACTCCTGTTGGGCCACACCAAGCTTGAAAGTACGGTGCGTTACCTCGGAATCGAGGTCGAAGATGCACTGGAGTTGTCGGAGCAAACTGAGGTGTAAACAGTTCGTAGATGAGCCGGATCTCTTCGCAAAGAAGGCGCCGCTGATTCGGCACACTTCGACACGCGGCGGCGCAACAAAACGCGGGCGATCGGCGTCATTGGGGGGCAAGCGGTCACTCGGCGTCACCACGCGCCTCACGGTTGCGGCGAGCAAACCTCATCGGATCGACTTCTCGACCAGCGGCGCGACGGCGTCGACGTTGTGGGCGTCGACGAAGGCGCCGCCGGTGTTGAAGTCGAGGCCGGAGAAGCCGAACTTCGTGGTCAGGCAGATGTTGAGGATCGGCAGGTAGCCCGTCAGGTAAGGCTGCAAGTCATAGATAAGTCCGACGTACCCCTCCTTAATCGCCTGGACTGCCTTGGGGGTGAGGGCGACTCCAGCCATGAAGACCTGGCCCGGCTTCAGCCCCGCAGAGAGGGCGAAGTAGCCGAGGCTCGCGGTCAATCCGGCATTGTCGGTCACGACCAGCTTGACGTCCGGGTTGGCCTTGATCGCGGTGGCGAAGGCGCCCGCCGGATCGCCGCCCCCGGCGTCATAGGCGGGGTCGGTTTCGAGAAAAACAACCCTGGCGCCCGCCTTTTCAAGCGCCTCGACCATACCCGCCGCCATACTGCCAATCCCGCCGGGTCTGGCCGTGCGAGCCCATACAAGAACGCCATCGCCGGTCTTGAGCCCCGCTCGCTTCGCGGCTTCGGAGGCCAGAGCGAAGGCCGATGAGGCCGGCGGCCCGACGGAGCCCATGCCCTGAGCCGCGTGTTCTTTCTCGGCTTCCGGCAGGCCGGCCAAGGCCGTCGTGACGATCGTGCCCTGTTGAAAGGCCTTGTCGATCAAGGCGTCCTCGGCCGCGTCCTCCAGTCGATCTATGACAACGACGCCGTCGGCCTTGCTGTCGATCGCCACCTGGAGATCGGCCAGCATCGTGTCCGGGCTCCAATGGGCGTAGAGGTAGGTCAGCGAGGCTCCGAGATCGACTTCAGCCTGGCGGACGCCATTGTAGAACGTATCCGACCAGGGGTCGCCGCCCGGCGGCCAGCCGACGATCGCGGCAATCTTGACTCCCGAACACCATTTCGACCCTTGGTCGGTCGGGTACGACGGCTGATGCGCAGTGAGGCCCGCCTTGCGCAACCCCTCCGCGATCTGCTCAGTCCCGCTCTTCCACTTCGGGTTGTCGATCGGTTGGGAGCCCAGGAATTGTTCCGCGGTCAGGCCGGGCGCCAGCTTCTGGAGTTTGGCCGCTTCGTCGTTGGCCTCGGCAGAGCGCCCCAGCCAGCCATAGGCCGCGGCAAGATCGATATGGGGCGGAGGGAAAGTTGGATTGGACGCGATTGACGTCCCGCACCATTCGATTGCCTGTTCCCACTCCGCCAGAAGCGCATGCGCATGGCACATGTAATATTCCCAAATGTTTCGCCCCGCGAAGCGCGGGCTGAGGCGCAGCGCAAGCTCGATCGGCTTGAACGCCTCCGGCGCGCGCCCCAACAAAATCATGACATAGCCCAGTTCGGCATAAGCAGGCGCGAAGTTCCGATCGCCCGCGATCGCGCCGTTCAACTCCGCCCGGGCGGCGTCGAATTGACCCCTCATTTCTGAAACCTGAGCCTTGACGAAATGCGCCCAGGCGTCATTGGGGTGCGAGGCGAGAACGCGATCCGCAGCTTGCTCGGCGTCATGCAGGACCTCGGTCCAATCGCCGATTCCGAAGACGCGAAGGTTGACGATCTTGGCCGCCGCCTTTGCGGTCAGCGCATGCGGGTTTTCCGGGTCTAGACGCAACGCTTCATCGAAATAGCCGATCGCCTTGTTCATATTGGCGAGGCTGAAACCTTGGCTCATCGTAGCCCATCCGCGCATCGTAAGATCGGCCTCGTCGGGTTTGGTCGGTCGCTCCCGCATCGCGCGCAGGCTCTCGGCCTGAATGAGCTGGACGTTGAGCGAATTCGCCAGCCGCGAGACGAACTCGACCTGCAACTCGCCGAGCCGGCTGCGTTCGCCCTCGAGCCGATCGGCCCAGATATGGGCGCCGGTCTCGGTCGAGATCAATTGTGCGTTGACCGTGATCGTCTCGCCGACCCGCCGCACGCTCCCTTCGAGCGCGTAACGCACGCCGAGGTCGCGGCCGAGTTGCTTCGCGTCGACCGGCCTTCCCTTGTAGGTGAGCGCGGTGTCGTGTGCGATCACGAAACTGTCGGGCAGGTGCGAGAGGTCGGTGGTGAGATCGTCGGTGAGGCCGTCGGCGAAATAATCCTGCTCGGAGTCGCCGCTGACGTTGGCGAATGGCAGGACGATGATCGACAGCCGCGGCGCGTGGGCGAGCCTGTCGTCAGCGGCGACGGGCGCGGAAGCAGGAGCGGGCGCAGGCGCAGACGGCGGGAAGAATGCTTGCCGTCCATACCATCCCGCTGCAATCAGCACGGCGACCAGCGCGGCGGCGAGCGCCGCCCAGCGCAATGCGCCGCGAGGCGATTTTGACGCTGGCGCCGCCGGCGGGTTAACTGCGCCTCCTGCCCCGGCGGTCCCTCTCAGCAAATACACGCGCACCGGCCGCGGAATGTTCTTCAGGCTCGGCTCGCCGAGATCGACGAAGGTCTCGTGCAGCTTGTCGCGCACTTGCCGATATGCGTCCTCCGACAGACAGATGCCGCCCGGCTCGCAAATCCCCTCTAGCCGCGCCGCGACATTGACCCCATCGCCCATCAAGTCGCCGTCGGCCTCCTCGACGACGTCGCCGAGGTGAATTCCGATGCGGAACACGATGCGCTTGTCGGCCGACACGCCGACATTGCGCTCGGCCATGCCGCTCTGGATTTCTATCGCGCACCGCACGGCCTCGACCACGCTACGAAAATCGGCGATCACGCCGTCGCCGGTTCCCTTGACGACGCGGCCGTTGTGGATAGCGACCGTCGGATCGATCAGGTCGCTGCGCAAAGCCCGCAGCCTAGCGAGCGTGCGCTCCTCGTCGCCCCCCGCCATCCGGCTGAAGCCGACAATGTCAGCAAGAAGGATTGCCGCGACTTTCCGTCCGTCGGTCAAGCAGCCTCCCCACACAACGCTTGCGCTCGAACTCCACGCGCTCGGCGCCGCTCCGATCGTCTGAGCCAACTTGGGCGGCCTGCCGAGAGAAATGGTGATTTAGATCAAGAATGGTCGATCCTGAGCCAGACGGGAACTTCCGCTTTGGGTCGATTCCTGCCGGTCGGCAAAAGAGCCGAAGAGAATGCGCTGATCCCTGGCCGCGCATTTCGCGGTGAATTCCGCCGACGGTGCACATTCGGATAAATCACCTATCGCTCCTGAGCGCATCAACCGTGCCTTCGCCGACACGCGCTTGCTCGCGTTCGTATTGTCGTTGTTTCAACTATTCCAAGCGGGGTGCATGATGCTGCGTCGCGGCGACGACAACAAGATTCTTCGCGCGCGTATGCCGACGACCACCGTCCGAGGAACGATCAATGACGTTGCCACCACATAAGACCGCGCTAATTGTGGGTGCCGGCCATGGCCTCAGCGCGTCGCTTGCCCGCCTGCTTTCTCGTGAAGGCATGCGGGTCGCCGTCGCGGCTCGCAACATCCAAAAACTCGCCGCCCTTTCCGAAGAGACCGGCGCGCCCGCTTTCGCCTGCGATGCCGTCGTGCCTGATCAAGTGGCGAGGCTCTTCGAAGAAGTGGAGGGGCGGGTCGGAAATCCCGACGTCGTCATCTACAACGCGAGCGCGAGGGCGCGCGGTCCGTTGCTTGAGCTCGTCCCGGCGGAGGTCGAGCGCGCTCTTGCCGTCAGCGCCTTTGGCGGGTTCCTGGTCGCGCAGCAAGCCGTGCGGCGCATGCTCCCGAAGGGAAGCGGCGCGATTCTATTCACGGGCGCGTCAGCGAGCGTGAAGGGCTATGCGCAGTCGGCGCCGTTCGCCATGGGCAAGTTCGCCCTCCGCGGGCTTGCGCAGAGCATGGCGCGCGAGTTCGCGCCGCAGGGCATTCACGTCGCGCATTTCGTGATCGACGGCGCAATTCGGAATCCGGGTCGAACCGAGCCGCCGGACAAGCCCGATTCGATGCTCGATCCCGACGCGATTGCGCAGACATACCTCCAAGTGCTGCGACAGCCGCGCAGCACATGGACGTGGGAGGTTGAACTCAGGCCGTGGCTCGAGAGATTCTGACCTCTTTGACGAGGCGCGATCCGGGCGAAGTCGTTGGAAACGCGCGCATCGGCTGTCGGATGCCCTGGTTCAGGCCTGTTAGTGCAGATCGGGACAAATCAACTATCAGTCCTGGGCGCATCAACGACGCCAAGGCGGAGCAACGCTGGAACGAACCATCGGTGAGACGGCGCATTCCAAGAGCGCCCCGCGGTGCTCGTCGTTCAGGCGCGGCTTCGGTCCCGGCGCTTTCTAGCCTCTTGCCCGGCTGCCATGTTTCGCGGCTATATCCAGGGCGTTGAGGAGACCGCAAATGCGCTTGAAGAAGCCCATCCGTGCCCTGATCGATCAGGTGAGGATAACGCGCGAGGGAAACGACGCGATTATCGACTACGCCGACGCTGGCATCTCTGGCACGAGGCTGACGATAGGGCCTCAGATCGTGACCATGACGGACCGTGACATTGTCGATGTGTTCAATGGCATCCTGGCAGCTCAGGAGCGGCTTCTGGCCGGTTGGAACAAGACGGTCATCGAAGAGCCGTTGGGGGAAAAGCAAATCGAATACCACGAGGATAGCGCTCAGTGGGTCCCGCGGGGGGACGTGCTCCGCTGCATCATCGACGACGCCGGCCCAGAGGGAGAGGTCACGATTCAGATCGACAACAAAGAACTATCTCTTGAAGAGTTCGGGCGGCTGCTGCGGGTTCATGCGGGTTGGGGCATGCGGATCGCCTTCGTGCCCGAGGAATTCATATCAGAAAATCCAAAGGTCGAAATCCGAAATCCCAAGACGCGGAAGCGATGAAGCACCAAGGCAGCTATTCAATCCATCTCAATGGAAAGGCGTTCCCAAACACCTCGATGCGGTCATTTCCGGACCGGCGCACCGGACCGCCAAATTTGGCAATGCGACGCCAAGGCTTTCCAGAGGGGGACAGGATGAAAACGGCTCGGAGGAAAACTGCTAGCGAGCATGTCACGATGGACGGTCATGAGCTCTGGTTGCTGGAGCAATATGAAGAGCGGTTCGGGGAGACGCCGCCCGTCTACTTCCTTGCCCCCGCCACGTCCAAGAGATTGATCATAGCGGCGCTAAAGAGAAACCGTCCCTTCGATGAAAAGGATGTGGACGAAATGGAGCTCGCGTCAAAATGAAGCCCGGACCGAACGATGCGAAGCTCGCCATTCTCGTCACCGGAGACGAGCTTCGCGAATTGAAGCGCTTCACAATTGATATGGCCGAGGCCTTTGGCCTCGATAGACGAATCGAAGCGTATACCGGCAAGCGGCCTATCGGACTTTATAGGTGGGATCTTGATTGCTTGTTGGCCGTGACGGATAACGCCTTGAAAGACAGACGCGAGTATCCGGATAGAACGACATCGGCGTACACGGCGCTCAAACGACTGCAGGTTAGATTGCAGGAGGAATACAAGAAATTCTATGGGTAAAGAGGGGGACTGCCGGGCACCGACAAAATGCGGCCTGACAAGTCGGCCACTCCGTCGCTCAACTGTCCGGCTCGTGACCGTTCGCGCTCACGGGAAAAGTGAGAGATTGTTGGGCTATGCCGTTGGTTGGAATTTCAGGTCCGCACTTGAAACTGGTGGATACCGCAGTCGCCCGAATGTGGGACCTTTATTGGAACCCGTGTGAGCCTGAGCCGCACCACGTCGCGGCTGACCGTGAGCCCTCTGGGCTGTCAATTGCGAAATGTTGGTGTTTCGTGTTTCGAGTGTTTCAGCATCGCGAGGCGACGCGATACCGGATTACCTTTGATATTGGAGTGAGTGCTCTCTGAAACACTTGAAACACGAAGCGCAACGCCAGGGTCCGTGAACGTGATCGTACCGAGCGACCTGTATGAGCGAAGGACGAGGCAATGACCCGCGATGAGGCGTTGGCAATTTACCGCCCAATTCGAGCGGCCATCCGGCGCGTTCTGAAAGCTGCCGTGCCGGTCTGCAATCATGCCGACCTGACGCGCGCCGCCAAGCAGCTCGGGCTTTGGGAGGACGGCAAGATCGTGTTGCCCGACGGCGACGCCGCCGCCGAAATGCTGAGCGACATCGCGCTCTTTGAACCCAACCAGCGAGGGCGCCGAGCATTCGATCATTTTCTCGCGGAACAGGCCGGTCAGCTCGCAGCGGCGGAGATGGAGATCGCGCGACGCATGGGGCAGGCTTTCTTTTCCTTGTTCCAATGCACGTCGCGGCAAGGGTTAGCGGGAGTATGGATCGAAGATCTCCTTGATGGAAATCGACGCCTCTGGCTCGTGGACGAGGGTATGGAGAAGTCCGTTCCCACAGGGGAGCCCTTCGGCATGCGCCTGTTCGACGCGGGCCATTTTCATGTTGGGTTTGGAATCGTAGTGCCGTCGGACGAGGAGACAACGCAGTTCAGCGTGCAGGCCAAAGCGCATGGGGGACGGCTCCCATTCCGGCATTCCCTCGCGGCGACGCTCTATGGCGACAGCCTATGTGACAGCGCACCAATCGCGCCCGAGCTGGCCGAAGCTTTGGAGGCGTTGTTTTCCGGGCGTTCCATATCGGCGGGAGTTCCTCATCAGACACGCGGCCCAAGATCCTCGTCGGCGAAGGCAAGGGCACGCAAAACCAGGTAGGAGGGGTCTCGCGCGCGGGCCCCGGAACGAGACTTCGCGATAGTGGATTTGTCGTGATGTGTACTATCGCCCTATCCTCACTGAGGCCGTTTTCACTACCGGCCTCGATTTAAAATTTGACATCGATCCCGAGACCCACGTCACCTCACCGCCGACACCGCTGACCAAGTGGTGAGAACCGGGCGACCCCCCACGGCCCTACCGCCCTACGCCCGCCGCAGCGATCCTGAACCGCCGACGCCGCTCGTGGTCTCGGACAACCCGATGGGGTACATGGGGACAAATCACCTATCGCTCCTGGCCAAAATCCGGGCGAAGATATCTTACGAACCCGGTTCGCTCACGACGGGCACGAATCTCTGGTGGTGGTACAGTTTCATTTTTGCCCCGCGTGACGAGCCTTTGAGCCGCGTCGCCTTTCATGCGATAATTCGCGCATGACAACCACACGCCTCAAACGCCCCCGCGATCCCGTTCAGCTAGGCAAGCTGATAGGCGACATCCTAACCGGCCAAGTCGAAGATCGCGCGCCGACTCTCCCCGACGATCCAACCAAAGACGCGGCAGCCGTTGCTCTCGGCCGCAAGGGCGGATTGAAGGGCGGAAGGGCGCGCGCTGATTCGTTGACGCCCGAAGAACGCACGAAAATTGCGCGCGAGGCGGCTCAGAAGCGATGGCGTAAGTAGCACACCCCTCCAAGCATCGCGATGCCCGATGGCATCATTTTTGATCCCAAGCACAGGAAGTGAACAGCGGCGAGGCATTTATTATGCCATTGCAAATGCCGTGTGCGTGCGATATGAGTCGGCCTATGAACGCCGAACTGTCATTGATCCGGAAAAAGATCGCTGAGAAGCGTGATGCGATCCAACGCATGGATCGCGACCGGCAGCGGCTGCTTGACCAGATCGCCGCTTACGAAGAGTTGTTGCCAATCGAGCCGAAACAAGCAAACGGCGAGGATAAGGCACAGGCGGGTAAGCCTCGTGGTCTTTCTCCGCAGTCCCGTCAGTTCATGGCCCTATTGCAGAAGAGAGAAAGCTTCGGCTTTGACGAGGCTGTCCACGACGCCAACGCAGTGGGGATCAAAATCGAAAAGAAAGGGATGCGGACCCGTCTGCATCAGTACGTCGGGAGCGGTTATGTCTCGCGGCTTTCGGACGGCGTATTTCAGCTTACGAAGAAGGGAATCGAGAATGCGAAAGGCTCCCACGCGGAGGCGTAGGAGCCTTTGTGATGAGTTCGGACGCCGAAGTCGCCCTTCGGGTCCGAAGCGCAGGGAGACAGACCTAGCGCACGCCGCCCCCGTGGTATGGGGGAGTGGAATCGCCACGCGTGACTTGTCGGCCGACCGGCGCGCGTGGCGACGCTTTCTAGCATTTTGAGTGCCAGAAGGGAATCCCCCTCAAACTATAATATTATGCTTGACCGATTGGGCAAGATATGGCATTATCATGCCCATGAACAAGCTCCCAAACGAGAAGCGCGCCCAAGTCCTCCAAATGATGGCGGAAGGCATTGCGTTGCGCGCCATCACTCGCCTTACCGGCATTAGCCGCACCACGCTTATCAAGCTCCTAGAGGACGCTGGACAGGCATTCTCTGAGTATCAGGACCGCGTGCTTGTGAACCTTTCGTGCAAGCGCGTGCAGGTCGATGAGGCTTGGGCGTTTTGCTACGCCAAACAGAAGAACGTTCCGACCGCCAAGGCCGCTCCCGAAGGCGCCGGCGACATTTGGACGTGGGTTGGTCTGGACGCCGATACGAAACTCGCCGCCTCGTTTTATGTCGGCGATCGCGATGGCGAGGCAGCACTCGTTTTCATGGACGATCTGGCGAAGCGTCTCGCCAATCGCGTCCAACTGACGAGCGACGGTCACAAGGCTTATTTAGAAGCGGTCGAGGGTGCTTTCGGCGGCGATATCGACTATGCGCAACTCGTGAAGCTTTACGGGTCCGCCCCGGAAAGCGCCAAGGGTCGCTACAGCCCGGCCGAATGCACGGGCATCAAGAAAACGCCGATCGAGGGCAAGCCGGACCCGAAGTACATTTCAACGTCCTACGTTGAGCGCCAAAATCTCAATATCCGCATGGGCAATCGCCGCATGACGCGCCTGACGAACGCGTTTTCCAAAAAGGCCGAGAACCACGCGCACATGATGGCGATCTATTTCATGCACTACAATTTCGTTCGCATCCATCAGACCTTGCGGACGACGCCAGCAATGGCGGCTGGCGTCACTTCCAAACTTTGGGAAATGTCTGATATGGTCGACGTGCTAGAGGCTTGGGAGGCAGATCAATGATTGCCCGGCTTGGAAACGTTCTCTATTGGACGGGCTGCATTTTTGCGGTGCTGATCGCATCTGGCGGCGCACTGATGGCGCACAACGATACGTTCAATCCAGGCGGAATACTTACATTGTTCCTAGTGATCGCCGGCATTGTATGGGCTGTGGGACGAGCGTGCCTTTATATTTTAGCCGGACGATGACCAAACTGGACCACTACCGAATCTCTCCGCCGGTTCGCTCAGGAACATCTCCGCGATCTTATGGCCGCTCGCTTCCACGAGAGAGCGAGCCATGTTCGGTAACTCGGCGTGAGCGCGGGTGTAGTCGTCGAGGGCGACAGGATCGATGCTCTCCGGGGCATCAAGCCGGAGGACCTGATTCTTACCGACGAGCAGGAAGGCTTGACCCAACGCGTTCAGAGACTGCGCGCGCATCGCTGCGAAAAGACTCTCTCTCCATTGCCACATGCCCCCAATTGCCTTGACCGAATCGACCTTGAAGCTGGTCTCTCCGCAGCCGAGGCTCAGAATTTGAATTTGACGCCGATCCAGATCAAAACACGCGAGCGCATCCACTAGCGCGTTCATGATGGGATTGTTCGCCCAGAGGCCGCCGTCCACCATCGTATATCCGTTGTTCGGCAGCGCGGCGAAGTAGGTCGGAGCGGCGGCGGTTGCGAGGCCCACGATTTTCATGCGCTCGAATTTGTCGCGCTTGTAATCCGGATGGTGGGGCGTTTTGTAAATCCATGGCTCCCCGTAGTGCCCGTCAAACGAGGGAATACAGAGGCGCACCTTCGATTCTCCTAGAGCCGCATCCCCGAAGATTCGCAGCAATTCCTCCTCCAACGGCTTGCGTTCGTAGGCGTAGCGCTGAGTCCTCCATATCCATCGCTTCATTCGACCCAAGGCGGTGGTGGGCGGGAATATCAGACCGCCGCGCTCGACATAGACGTCGCGAGCTTGAGTCGCGGTCATTCCCTTGCCTAAGGCCAGCGCGATGATCCCCCCGGTGGAGGTTCCAGCGATCATGTCGAAGTAGCTGGTGATCGCCGCCCCGCCGAGGAAACGGCGCTCGAGTTCCGATAGAATGGAAGCGGGAAGAATTCCGCAGATACCTCCGCCATCAATCGAGAGAATCCGAAATGGTCGATGCTTCGGCCACGGCAATTGCAGGCGGCGGGTTTGAATCGTGCCGTCGGAACGGCGTGGCGGAACGTAGCTCATGAATCATCTCTCTTCGCAATTGCGTCGGCATGACGGCCTCCGCCAGTCCAACGCCCCGTCGCAAGCCAACCCTCGTAACAGGCCAACCAATCCGCCGCCCATGGGACCGTGGTCGTCGCGATCAGGTCGTCGTGCCTCCATTCGCGTTTGCGCGGGTCGAAAAGACAAAGCGGCGACAGAGTAATATCCGGCAGTTCGAAATAGACATGTGGCAAAGGGGCCTCTTCCTTCGCATCCCAGTTTGGAGTGAGCTCAGGCGTAAGCACGCGCACCACGGGGAAGCGCCGCCATTGGCGGTCGCTATCGCGCCCTCGAACCGGGAGGCCGAATTCAATCGCCAGCCGATATTGCAACTCGATGCCGGCAAGGGACCCAAACCAAACAGCCCGATCCGCCGTTTCCTCGGCGACGTCGAAGCCCGGCCAATAGCGTCGCATCGCCTCGATTTGCTGGCGCACGGACTTCATTTGCGCGGCCACCGCGTACCGAAGAACGTATGCCCGCGCGGCCGTGCGAGGGCGGGGCTCGCGCTGGTAGCGGCGGCTGCGGCAGGAATTACACGCCCAGTGGGCCCCACGAAACGCTTTCCGCTTTCGACCGCGCCTCCGAGGCTCTCGACGTACTCGTCAATCGCGGACTGAGCGGGGCCGACCCCGAACATTTCGACGAGAAGGTCGCGCTTCTGAGGAAGCGAAAGCTTAGTGGACATCAGCGCCGCGAGCTGCGTGCGGAACAATTTCAGGTCGCTGATGTAGAGGCGCTGGGCGCTGTGGTCCTCGGGCCATCGGTCGGTGAATTTCTCGTCCTCGCATCTCGGGTTACGCACGTCGATCAGGACGTCTGAGCGCTCCGCGTCTTCCAACGCCTCAAGAAGCTTCAGCGAAATGGCGTCCAACGCCCAGGCGATGTTCGTACCGGGTGTGGTCGTCTCCGCCGTCAACTTCGCCATCATAACCGACGGCGGGAGACGCCCGCTTCGCTTCTCGTAGCGCAGGTTCCGATTGCGCTTCAAAAGCTGGAGCGCGACGATCTTGGCCGACTTCCCGCCTTCCTCGGTCGAATGCGCGGGCACGGGCTTGACGTCCGCGTCAGCGCGTTTGGCGCGAGCGTCGAAGGCAAGAGCGCGTCGTCCATAGGCCTCCTCGAACGAAAGATCGATGGGCGTCATGCCATTGACCCATTCGCAGAAGGCGTAGCTGTTCATGCGGAGCCGAAGGTGTTTGGACGCGGGCTCCTCTTTCTTCGCGTGAAAGAGATGGCTCAGGCGCGGATCGAGTTCGGCCAGAAGAAGAGTCGGCGTGATGTCGAGATGCATACCGTCGGAGAAATAGACCGTGACGCAACGGGTCTGCCTCTCCACCATCCCGTAATATCGCGATCCCGGCGCGCCGTTGATCGCCGCGAAAAGAAGATCGAGGACGGCACCGGGCGCGGTCGAGGGCGGCAAGATCAATTCGGCGACGATATCGATGTCGAAACCGTCGGCCCGCTTGCGCGACAGGATCGTCGCTCGGATAGCCATCGACCCCTGCGGATAGAAAACCCGAACTTTGTCTTGGAGCGGGCTCCCCGGCCTCTCGATATGTTTCCGGATGGCTTCGTATCGTTCCACCGCGAGCTTGTGCTGGCTCGGCGGGAGTTCGATACGAATGGCAGTCGCCGCCAAAAGAAGCTCGCCGAGCGGGGCGCTCGGCCCGAGGGGCGGTTGATTCTGCTGATTGTCCATTGTCCTTGGCCTCTGCGTGCTAATGAATGTTCCCTGTGGGGTCCGCCGCTTTTGCGTTGACCAGGAGAATCGTTGCGTATAGTTTCTATACGGGTCCAGACGTGGACCCGTCAAGTAACTATACGTGTCTTGTGGAGGAACTGTGGACAAGCCGGACGAGCGCATCCGCTGGGGAACGGAGCAACGTCTTGAATTCATTGAATTCCGGACATTTTGGGAGGGGGGCGTGAATCGAAGCGATATCACGCAAAGATTCGGCGTATCGGTGCCGCAGGCGTCCAATGACTTGACGCTCTACCAGAAGCTGATGCCCTCGAATCTCCGATACGATTCGAGCGAAAAGCGATATGTCCCAACCCCGGACTTCGCGCCCCGGTTCATGAAACCTAACGCGGACCGCTATCTCGTCCAGCTCAAGGCCGTCTCCGACCACGTCTTGCCCATCGAAGACACCTGGATCGTCCGACCGCCGGATTTCGACGGCATGCCAGTGCCCACCCGGCGCATCGACCCTTCGATATTGAAGCGCCTGATCTCGACGATCCGCGCCGAGAGGTCCATCGAGATCTATTTTCAGTCGATGAATCCCAAACGCCCCGAGGCGATTTGGCGACGCATCACGCCCCATGCCTTAGCGCATGACGGGCTACGGTGGCACGTGCGCGCCTTTTGCCACATGGAGAGCAAGTTCAAGGATTTCATCATCTCGCGATGTCGCGACCTGCGCGACGAGGATGCTCCGGGCGCGGCGGCTTCAGACGATCACTTATGGAAATCATTTTTCGACGTGATCTTGAAACCGAACCCGGACTTGACGCCGACCCAACGCGAAACCATCGCGCTCGATTACGAAATGGAGGACTGTTTCGCGAAACTCTCCGTGCGGCGGGCGCTTCTATATTACTTCGAAAAACGCCTCCGGCTCGACAATCAGGCCGGCAAGGACAAGCCGTCCGAAAAGCCGGTCGTGATTCACAATGTGGTTGACTTCATCAAGGCTCGCGATGCGGCAATGGCGTGACGAACTGAACGAACAAATCTAATAGGGAAGCAGGAAACCATGATCGTGGGCGAAATTCGTAGCCAGATCGATAGCATATGGAACGACTTCTGGTCGGGCGGGCTGTCGAATCCGCTGAGCGTGATGGAGCAGATCACCTATCTCTTGTTCATCAAGCGATTAGACGAACTGCAAACTATCGAGGAACGCAAAGCCGCGACGCTGAAAATTCCGATGGAGCGTCGCATTTTCCCCGAGGGTCGAGATGGGCGCGGTGACGACGAGCTTCGCAAGCTCGGCGGTCGTCCCTACGATGATCTGCGATGGTCACGATTCAAGAATTTTGATCCGAAGGAGATGTTCAAAGTCGTTGACGAACATGTGTTCCCGTTCATCCGCGAAAAGGTCGCCGCCGATGGGAACATGGCGCAGCACATGAAGGAGGCGAGAAACGCCATTCCGTCGCCGGGGTTGCTCGCTAAAGTCGTCGAGAAACTCGACAAGGTGCCGATGGCGGATCGCGACACCAAGGGCGACGTCTACGAATATATGCTGGGCATGATTGCCAGCGCGGGGCAGAACGGCCAGTTCCGCACTCCGCGCCATATCATCAAGCTGATGGTGGAGCTGACCGAGCCGACGCCGCGCGACGTCATCTGCGATCCGGCGGCGGGCACTTGCGGCTTCTTGGTCGCGGCGGGCGAATATCTGCGCGAGCGCAATCCCGAGATTTTCCGCGATCCCGCAACGCGGAGGCATTTCCATGAATCGGCGTTTCACGGCTTCGACTTCGATCCGACGATGCTACGCATCGGATCGATGAACATGATCCTGCACGGCATCGAAAATCCTGTCATCGAGGCACGGGATTCTTTGTCGGAAGAGATTGCCGGAGAGAAGGAGCGTTACAGTCTCGTTCTCACCAACCCGCCATTCGCCGGCTCGCTGGACTACGAATCAACAGCGAAGGACTTGCAACAGACGGTCAAGACCAAAAAGACGGAATTGCTGTTCCTGGCTCTGTTCCTTCGTCTCCTGCGCACCGGTGGGCGCGCGGCGGTCATCGTTCCCGATGGCGTGCTGTTCGGCTCTTCTACGGCGCACAAGGCGCTACGGAAATTGCTGGTTGAAGACCACAAGCTTGACGCCGTCATTTCGCTTCCGTCAGGCGTGTTCCGGCCTTAGGACAGCGGCAACATTAACTGAATCCTCTCTCGATCATCCGGCCGTTCAGGCGGCGGGCCAAGGCAACGAAAGTGACGCAGTTATTGTTGTGGCTGTCCTTATGCCGGAGTTTCCACCGCAATCCTTCTCTTCACCAAGACCGGCGTCGGCGGTACGGACAACGTTTGGTTTTACGACGTTAAAGCGGATGGATTCTCGCTCGACGACAAGCGGTCAGTCCTTTTGCCTGAAGAAAAGCAAGGCCCGACGCCGTCGGTTGACCTCACCGACGAGGATTATGCAAAGAACAACCTTCCCGATGTGCTGATGCGCTGGGAAGAGCGAAACAGCGCGGAGCTTGAACGTCCGCGTACGGGACAAAGCTTTTGCGTGGCTAAGGCCGAGATCGCGGCGGATGGCGCGTATGACCTCTCGCTCAATCGTTACAAGCAGACAGTGCATGAAGAGGTGAGGCACGAAAGCCCGGCCACGATCATTGCAGCGCTCAAGACTCTGGAGAAGGAAATTTCGGACGGGTTGGCGAAGCTTGAGGAGATGGTGGCATGAGCGTCCACCTAGCACCGATAAGCAGCGTCGCGGCCTTTAACCCGTCTCCACCTAAGGGGTCCCTCGCAATCGATGATGAAATCGCCTTTGTGCCGATGGCCGCCGTCTCCGAAGACGGGTCAATGCACGTCAGCGAGCATAAACGCAGCGCGACGCTAAGCAATGGGTATAGCTACTTCCAGAACGGCGATGTCCTGGTCGCAAAAATTACCCCCTGCTATGAAAATAACAAGATCACGGTCGCACGAATTGATCGTGAGCACGGTTTCGGCTCGACTGAATTTCACGTAATTCGCCCGACAGCTTCGAACCTTGATGCGCGCTATCTCGCGTATTTCTTACGGCAAGATTCTGTGCGGGAGCTCGGTCAGAAACGCATGACTGGAAGCGCGGGACAACGACGCGTTCCAAGACAGTTTCTTGAACAACTCGAAATTCCGCTCCCGTCTCTCGACGAGCAACGTCGGATCGTGGGAATTCTCGATCAAGCCGATTCTCTGCGCGACAAACGGCGGGCGGCCTTGGATCAATCAGGAAAGTTGACGAAAGCCTTCTTCGTGCAGCTATTCGGTGATCCGGTTAAAAATGACTTTTCGTGGGACAAGGATAAGCTCGGAAACGTCGGCGAACTGGAGCGAGGCGTATCGAAGCATCGACCAAGAAATGATCCCATGCTGTTAGGTGGCGCGTATCCTCTCATCCAAACGGGAGATGTTGCGAACGCTGACGGTTACATTCGAGCTTACTCCAGCACATACTCTGACGCGGGGTTGAAACAAAGCCGAATTTGGCCAAAGGGGACGCTCTGTATCACCATCGCTGCGAATATTGGCAAAACGGCGATTCTGACGTTTGACGCATGTTTTCCGGACAGTGTAGTTGGGTTTTCGCCATCCAAGCGAGTGACGACCGAGTATATACAACACTGGCTGGGGTTCGTTCAGGAACGCCTTGAGGAGCAAGCGCCGCAATCTGCCCAAAAGAATATTAATTTGGCGATCCTGCGCAATCTCGACATACCGGTGCCTCCCCTTCAATTGCAAACTCGGTTCCAGACATTTGTGAATCAATTTGTTGCCGAGAGAACAGTTTTGACCGCTCAACTCACTCGAATCGACGCCCTTTTCGCCTCCCTCCAGTATCGCGCCTTTCGAGGGGAGCTTTAGCCAATGCGTGGCGAATTTCTTTCAGTATGGCCGGAGACGTGGCGAGAAATCTGGTCCAAGCTCGCAACACACCCCGACGCGCCGGATGACTTGTTTTCGGAGCTTTTTCGCGCCCTAGTAAATCCGCCTACACCTCCGGTTGCGCCTGCAGCGCCGACTGACTTCGATGACGACGGCCAGATGGTCCGACCCGAGGACAGAAAGGCAGACGCTGACTACAAAACCGCCCTCGCCGCCTATGCCGGTGCCCGAGCTCACTACGAAGAGGCCGTCAGTGGTGATCGTCGCGCTAAACCCGCGTTTCGAAGTGCTCTGCGATCAATTGCTCAGACGGAAAGGGACTCGGTCGCGGTTTTGGAGAGAGCTTTCAGAGTGATTGATGACCATGATGTCGATGCAATCAGAAATCGTTATTTTTTTCTCATCGAAAGATTCATCGAGAAGTTCAGTCTACGATACGATCTGAGGCGACCTTGCACGCTTCATCCGACGCTGTCGGGCATCTTTTCTGGATTGGTGCGCGAACTGAAGACCGTGACGGTTTCGGATCCGCATTTGCACCAACTCATGCGAGACTTCGAGGAAGCCGTTCGAGATCTCCGCGCGGACTCTTCGCCAAATCGAATCAAGACCTGCATCCAGAAGCAAATGAACCTTCTGGAGGCAATTGGACAGCTATGTCCTACGGTCACCGGTAATACTCTCGGACAAATCTGCGACCAGCTCGGAACGCTACCGAACTCGGTCTGGCCTCACGATAGAGTCCGCGACGCGATGAAGAACCTTTACGGGTTTGCCTCTGACTACCCGGGCATTCGTCATGCCGGGACGCCCGCTCATGCTCGGCGCGAAATTGAAATGCGCGATATGGTCGCCATCTCCGTTCTATTAGCGGGATTCACGCCCTACCTTTCGCATCAGGTCGATTCGAACATCATCTATCGTGGCTAGTGGGAGACGTAATGTCGCAGTTCGCCTTCCTATCAGCGGAGTTCCACGAAGCGCACGAACATGCCGCGCGCGCCGAAAGCCTCGCCCACGCCGACCCCCGCGCCGCATGTTTCTACGCCCGCTTTGGCTTGGAGGTCATGGTCAAATGGCTCTATCGCCATGACGCGAGTCTGAAAGACCCCTTCGAAACGACCCTGTCGGCGCATATCCACGAGCCGACGTTTCAGAAACTTGTCGGGCAGGCTCTCGCCGCCAAGGCGCGCATCGTCAAAGACCTCGGCAACAGCGCGGTGCACGACGCCAAACCCGTGCCGTTCACGCAGGCCGCTACGGCACTTCGCGAATTGTTCCACATCTCCTATTGGCTCGCGCGAACCTATGGGCGCACCGCGAGGCCCGACCCCGGCCTAGCCTTCTCAATCGACAGCTTGCCGCGCACTTCGTCCTTGCCGGCGTCGAACCTCCGGCAATTGCAGGAGATCGCGCGGCGTTTCGCGGACACCGTCAAGGCCCGCGACGAGGCGGACGCCATGCGTCTGGCCTCGGAGACCGAGCGCGCGAAGCTTGAAAAAGAGATTGCCGACCTCCGGGCGGAAGTTGCGACGATCAAGACCGCCAACACGAAAATCGCCGACGCGCACGACTATGACGAAGCGACCACCCGCGACGTTTTCATCGATCTCTTGCTCAGCGAGGCAGGTTGGAAGTTCACCAAGCCGGGTACCGATACCGAGTATCCCGTCAAGGGAATGCCGAACAATTCCGGCGACGGTTTCGTCGATTACGTGCTGTGGGGTGACGACGGCAAACCGCTCGGTATTGTCGAAGCCAAGCGAACGCCGCGCGACGCGCGCGCGGGACAGCAGCAAGCAAAGCTTTACGCCGACTGTCTGGAGAGGGAAACGGGCCAGCGCCCCATCATTTTCTATAGCAACGGTTATGAGCATTGGATTTGGGACGACCGCCGGTATCCCCCGCGTTCGGTTCAAGGATTTCTAACGAAAGATGAGTTGGAATTGGCGATCCGCAGGCGCGCGACGCTCAAGTCTCTCTCCTCGGTCGAAATCAACCGCGACATCGTCGAGCGCTTCTACCAGACCCGCGCCATTCGGCGCATCGCAGAGAGTTTCGAGAAGGACCACTTGCGCCGCGCTTTGCTGGTCATGGCGACGGGCGCCGGAAAGACGCGCACTGTGATCGCGCTGAGCGACTTCCTCATGCGAGCCAATTGGGCGCGGCGTGTGCTCTTCCTTGCCGACCGCGTCGCGTTGGTGAACCAGGCGGTCAACGCTTTCAAGGCCTTCTTGCCGGAATCCTCCCCGGTCAACCTCGTGACGGAGCGAACGGCTACGGGCCGCGTCTATGTCTCGACTTATCCATCGATGATGAAGCTCATCGATGAAGCCAAGGACAGCAAGCGGCGTTTCGGATCTGGTCACTTCGACCTTATCGTGATCGACGAAGCGCACCGGTCCGTCTATCGCAAATACGGCGCGATCTTCGACTATTTCGACTCCCTCATCGTCGGGTTGACGGCCACGCCGAAGGCCGAGGTCGATCACGACACCTACCAACTCTTTAATCTGCAACGAGGCGTGCCCACCGACGCCTACGGCCTTGATGAAGCAGTGAAGGACGGCTTCCTCGTGCCGCCGAAAGCCATCACGGTGCCGCTCCGAATCCCCCAGGACGGTATCGTCTACGACAATCTTTCGGACGACGAAAAAGAGGCGTGGGACGCCGTCGAATGGGATGAAGATGGGGTCGTTCCCGACCGGGTCGAGGCCGCGGCTGTCAATCTATGGCTCTTCAATATCGATACCGTCGATAAGGTCCTTGAGCACCTTATGACCAACGGGCTCAAGGTCGAGGGCGGCGACCAACTCGCCAAGACGATCATATTCGCGAAGAACCACAATCATGCGGAATTCATCGCCGAACGCTTCAACGCCAACTATCCGCATTTGAAGGGTCATTTCGCGCGCGTTATCGACAACAAGGCGGAGTACGCGCAGTCGTTGATCGACGATTTCAGCCAACCCAACAAGGCACCGCACATTGCGATCTCCGTCGATATGCTCGATACCGGCATCGACGTCCCCGAGGTCGCCAATCTCGTCTTCTTCAAGAAAGTGCGATCACGCACGAAGTTCTGGCAAATGATTGGGCGCGGGACTCGGTTATGCCCCAACCTTTTTGGACCTGGGCGGCACAAGGAATTCTTCCTCGTTTTCGACTTCTGCCGGAATTTCGAGTTCTTCAATGAGAGCCCTGAGATGACCGAGGGCGCGGCCGGCGCGTCCATGGCGAAGCGTCTGTTCGCGTCCCGCGTCGAATTGATTGCGGAGTTGGACAAGGCGCGGCGCGGCAGGCGCGAAGGCGCTGGGACGGGAGACTACGCACAGCCGCCGACGCTAATGACTCATGCGAACGAGCCAGGCCCCCGTGTCGATCAGGACGACGAACTCCTCAGTCTACGGGATGGCATCGCGACTCGACTGCGGTCCGAAATCGAAGGCATGAGCCTCGACAACTTTATCGTGCGGCCCAAGCGCCGTTTTGTCGAGAAATTCGCCGCCGCCGCGCCCTGGGCTTCGATTAGCCTGAACGAAGCGACCGAACTCGTCGAGCAAGTTGCTGGGCTTCCGTCGAGTCTGACCGACGGCGATATTGCCGCGAAGCAATTCGATCTTCTAATCCTAAGGACACAGCTCGCGTCTCTTCGGGCTGAGCCGGCCTTCGAAGGATTGCGAACCAGGATCGTTCAGCTCGCCGGACTGCTTGAGGAGCTTTCGAACGTTCCACGGGTTGCCGAGGAATTGGTGCTGATTCAGGAGCTACAGTCGGACGAATATTGGCAGGACATCACGCTTCCGATGTTGGAGCACATCCGCCGCCGTCTTCGGGATTTAATCAAGCTCATCGAGGTCAAGAGCCGACCTATCGTCTTCACCAATTTCGAGGATGAAATTGGGGCCGGGGCGGAGGTCGCGATCAACGGGATCGCCGTCGGCAAGGATATGGATAGTTTCAAGCGGAAGGCTCGCCACTTCTTGAAGGATCACGAGAATCATATCGCGATCTTGAAGCTGCGGAGGAACGAGCCTTTGACGCCAACAGACCTCGCGGAATTGGAGAAGGTCTTTCTATCGGCGGGCGCGTTGCCGGACGAGATCGAGAAGTTGCGGACCGACGGTGGTCTAGGGCTTTTCGTGCGTTCGCTTGTAGGGCTTGATCGGGAGGCAGCGAAGCGCGCCTTCGACGATTTCATGGCGAATAAGACTCTGTCCGCCGACCAGATTCATTTCCTCAATATGGTCATCGATCATCTCACCGAACGCGGGGCAATGGATCCCCGACTTCTCTACGAGAGCCCTTTCACCGACATCGACCCTATGGGAATCGAAGGTGTCTTCGGTCAGCCTGAAGTTGCTCAGTTCATAACGATCTTGGAAGAGGTCCGTCGCCGCGCGGCGGCATGAAGGAGAGCACATTCCGCTGTCGTAGGTACTGTGAAAAGGCACGCGAGTTGACCCGTATGAGTCTACAGCAATGCTTTATCGTGCCGATCTGCGTTTGGACCCAGGGCCGATTCACATCTCGACCCCAGACCTGGCAAGGTCGCGACCGGCGGCTGGCCCGATAGTGCAGATGTGGACAAATCACCTATTGCAGTCTGGACAATGTTCCATCTGAGTGACCGGAATGGGCGGAGAGCGGAATGACCGGTCTGGAGCGCGTCGATGGCGAAACCGGCCATTCGTTGATGATTGCGGCGGTTGACCGGACGCGGCGGCAACGGGCGCTCGATTGCCAGGCTGCAACCGCTGCAACCAGAGTCAGGAGAACGGCGCGCCTTGATGACAATCCAGCGCGCGTCTTCGGCGCATGACGCGACCAACGCGCATATCGACATTCCGCGCGAACACCTTGGCGATCCGGGCTTGCCAGGAGCGCTAAACCGTCGCAGTTCTGAGCCGTCGCCGGCGACAATCCGCCAAACGTCGGCATGGTCGCCTGGGCGAAATGGTCGAGTTTGGCAAAATAAACACGGTCTTGGTGGCCGCGCTGGCGGCTGCGGTCGTCGTGCTGGCGGCGGCGCGATTGGCTGCGTCGGGCGACGTCTCCCTGACCGTCTGGGGCGATCGCGACCTCATGCGCGCTCTGTCCGTCACCGCTCACTGGCCGCTGTTCGGGCCGGAAAGCAACGGCGGCGTACGCACGCCGGGGGGCGCCTTCTATCTGCTGCTAGCGGCGCTCCTGGCCGTCGGCCGGAGCGTGGCGACGGTCAATGCCGGCGTCGTCGTGCTGTTCGCTGTGTCCGTGCTGCTCGTCGGCGTCTTCTTCGCCCGTAGGGTCTCGCCGCTGGCGGGCGCATTGGTCGCCGCCGCCCTCGCCGGTTCGGCCATCTTGAGCGGGACGCTGACCGTATGGAATCCCGGCTTTATCCTTTTCTTCGCGACGGCGACGACGGTGTTCGGCTACGCCTTCCTCGCCGACGGGCGGGCGCTGCCGTTGGGCCTCGCCGCCGCGGCGGTGGCGATCGGCATGCAGATCCATCTGCAGATCACTCAGGTGGCGATGGGGCTGATGCTCGCCACCGCCGTCTATCGCCCGCGGCTGACCTGGCGCCACGCCGTCGCCGCGCTCCTGGGTTTGGCTCTTCCGTACCTTCCCAACATTCTGTGGAGCGACGCCCGGCTGTTTCACACTGCGGCGTCGCTGCCGGGCGACGCGATCAGCAGTTACGTCGTCTGGGAGCCGGCCCGACTGTGGTCGAAGGCGCAGGCGTTCGCCGATTTGTTCGCAGGAGGCGCCGAAGAATTCGCCGCCGACGGCCCGTGGGTTCGCTGGCCGATGATGGTCGGCGACCTCACGGCGCTGCTGCTGGCGGCGGGGGCGGCGATCGCCATCGTTCGGCGCCCGCGAAAGGCCTTCGACGGCACCCCCGTCGGCCTGTTTGCGCTGATCCTCCTGGTCACCGCCGTGACCGCCTTGGTCTCCGATCTGCTTCCCCGCCATATGGTGGCGGTCACCCCGGCCGCCGCCGCCCTGGTCGGCCTCGCCGCCGAGCAGGCGGCTGTCGGCCTGAGCCGCAGGGGACCGCTCGCCCGGACCGGCGCCGCCGCGCTCTGCGGCTTGTTCGCGCTGCGGCCGCTGGCGGTCGGAATCGCCGGGTTCGCCCCGGTTCCGTTCAACCCAGAGTCGGTTGCGGCGCAGACCGAGATCGCCGCAGCGCTCAAGCCGACCGTCTACGCCGACCGCGACGCCTTCGAGGCGCACGTCGCCGAATTCACCCTGGTGCGCGCGCACGGGTGGCGCGTGGTCTCCAACGGCCCCATGTCGTTCGTCTACGAGACCTTCCCAGCGCCGAACGCGTATGGCGATCGTGACGAGTGCCTGGCGATAGTCGCCAAGTCGGACGTCGACGGCGATCCGCGTGAGGGGCTGGCGGCGTCGCCGTCGCTGGCCGGCATGGGGGCGGTTTTTCGCGAGCCGGCGGTCGAGAGCCGGCATTTCCTGTACTTCCCCTACGCCACGCGCGACGGCAACTGCCTGAAGACCTTTCCCAACGCTTACGTTCCGACCGCCTTCGAAGCGGCGCACCTCGCGGCGGGCGCCCCTGTCGCGGCAAAGCTCGGCGACGGAGATGCGCTGTTCGTCGCATCCCTGCCGGACCACGCCGACGCGATCGGCGTCGAAATCCGCCGCGAGGGCGCCGGCGATGTCGCGGTGCTGCACGGCAGTCTGATGCGCGGCTACACCGGGCTCTATTTCCTCTCGATCGTCGCCCCCGTGCTGTGCTTTGCGGGCGAGCCGGGGGTCTATCCGGTCAGCTTCGGCGCCGTCACCGTCGGGTCGCCGCAGCGGGCCGAACTGGCGCCCTGGCGCTCGCCGGTTTTCACGCTGCCGGACGGGCGCTACCGCGTCTGGCTGATCGGTTCCGGCGGCTGGCGGCCGATCGCTATTCGCGACGCGCTCGGCGAACTGTCGGCGCCGGCCATGGAGGCGGCGCCGGTGTCGTCGGGTTCGGCGCAGCCGCCGGCGGAGTGCCTGGGGCGCGAGTGACGGCTATTCCAGCGGCAGGTCGCTGACGATGACGCCGAAGCGCAGGCGCCGGTGGCGAAAGACGTTCAGCCGGCCGATCCCTTGTCGACTTGCGACGGCGGCGATCTCCGCCATCGCGTGATAACGCGGCGCGTAACCGCCGTTCTTGCGCCCATAGGACAGTTGCACATACGCGCGATGGATGAGTTGCGCCGCCGAGCGTCGCCGTTCCGAAACGGCGTGAAGGCACGATCCGTGGCGGCCGAGCGCGAACAGATGGTCGAGATCGGCCGCAGCGAGCCAATCGACCAGGCCGAGCGATACGATCAGGGCGTCGCCCTGGGGCGGCACGTCGGCGACCGCGGCGACCGCGAAACGCATCGCCTCGCGCAGCGGCGAGCGGGCGAACCGTTGCTCCGCTCGGCCGATCGCCACGTCTGAGAGATCGTAGCCCTGGTAGGAGGCGGCGCCGAGCGTCAGCAGCCGCTCCGCCAGAAGGCCGGAGCCGCAGCCCAATTCCACCACGCGGCGTCCAGCGAGGTGCGGCGCCAACAGGCGGGCGGCGACGTCGAGGCGGAAACGCAGGGACGAGGAGGCTCGCCCGGCCAGGCCTTCGACGAGGCCGGGCGACGCGTCGCCATACCGGCTGGCCTCCCAGCCGAGGATCTTGGCGTTCCAGAACACCTTCGGGTCGAAGGACGGGTCGGCGGTCATGTCAGGAAGCGTTGCAATCGTCTTGCGTCGTCTCGCCGCCGTCGCGGCGATCAAGGAAGCGCACTGGGGCTCCGTCCGTCGCGGCGCGGGCCCGGACGAGAAATTGCGCGAGCCCTTCCCGGGCGTGAAATACATAGGAATTCATCGCGACGAAGTTGATCGCAAAGCAGGCGAGATCGACGGCGAGCTTGCTGGGATAGGGCGGGAGCAGCAGAACCTCGGTCGACAGTCGAAACAGCGCCACCGACAGAGCGTAGCTGAAGGCGTAGAGCAGGAGGAACCGACGCCCCTGCCGGGTCACTGCGATCCGCCGGTTGGAGCCCCAGGTCCAATAGCGGTTGCTGAGGAAGGACAGCAATCCTCCAGCGACGCGCGCGGCCATCAGGCTGGCCAGCGGCGCGATTCCGACGACCGAAGCGAGCAAGGCGAACAGCAGCCAATCGCCGCCGGCCGCCACCAGCGCAACCGAACAATAGCGAGCGAAGCGCAGCGCCGCGTTCATCGCCGCCGTCCCGCCGCCAAGTCGAGGATCAGCTCGGCGGCGCGCTCGGCGCCGTCCGCCACGACGGGCAACGCGTCGTAGGCGATGCGGAATTCGCCGATGCGCGCGAGCGCCGCGTCGATCGCCTCCTCCAGTCCTTCCTCCGCGGCGACCAAGCCGAGGCCCAGCCGACGGACGCATTCGCCGTTGGCCCATTGCTCGGCGTGGCGCGGCACCGGGATCACCACAACCGGTTTGCGCAGCACCAGCGCTTCGCTGACGGCACTGAAACCGCCGTTCACCACCAACAGGTCGGCGTCCCGCATGAGACTCAGGGAATCGCGCACCTTGCCGTGATAGACGACTCCTTCCGGGACCGCGCCGCCGTTCGGCGCCGGACGACCGACGACGTCGACCGTCAAGCCCGGGCGAGGGCGCGCGAGCGCCACCGGGCTGCCGAACACCGAGCCCGACAACATCACCACCACCCGCTCGGGCCGGCCGCCGTGCGCGGCCCCCGGGCGGCACTCGGCGCGCACGATCGGCCCGACTCGGCGAAACGGCCCGGATTCCGCGGCGTCGGAGGGATCGAGGCGGGGGCTGACGACCAGGTCGGGGACCAGGCGATGGAAGAAATAATCGCTCGCCTCGACCGCGAGAAACTGCGGCAGCACCGCGATCGGCCAGCCGCCTCTCGCCATCCGCCGCGTCACCATGTCGGAATTGTTGATGGCCGCGAGCGGCAGTCCGGCGCGGCGCACCGGCCGTATCGCGTAGATCGAGTCGATGACCACCGCCTCGGGGCGGAAGCGGGCGATGGCGTCGGCGACGACCGCCTCGGCGCGGCGGACGGCGCCGAGCATGGCGCCCGCCTGGGACAGGGTGGCGGCGATATCGATCCGCCCCGCCTTCTGGCCGTAGCGCAGCGACGGAATCTCGGTGAGGCGGCCGACCTCGGGCTTGTCGGCGAAGAACCACAGGCCGTTGTCCGAGGTCACCACCTCGACCTCGGCGCCAACTGCGAGCAACCGCTGGAGGACGGCGAAGCAGCGGGTGGAATTGCCCAGGCCGAGGCCGTTCACCAACAAAAGGATGCGGCTCATCGCGCGACCATCGCGTGCACGTCGCCGAAAGGAAACACCGCCCGCGACCTCATGAGCGCGAGCCCCGCGCGCTCGGCGATCGCCGCGAAGCGCGGGCGGTCGAACAGGGCGGTGGCGAAGCCGTGCCGGCGATGGAAGCGGCGGTATAGGCGGCCCGCGAAATTGTCGGGGGGGGACCAATGCCACCACCCGGCCGCCCGGCTCCAGGCAGCGTCGCGCGTTGGCGAGCACGGCGACCGGATCGGAGACAAATTCCAGCAGGCCGGCGAGCAGCACTAGCTGGAAGCGGCGATCCAGGGCGATCGTTGCGGCGTCGCCGACCATCGTCTCGATGCGCGGGTCGGCGATGGCGGCGATCATCGCCGGCGAGGCGTCGACGGCGATGATCGGGCGGGCCCCGGCGTCGGCGAGGCGAATGGCGTAGAACCCGGCGCCGCAGCCGAGGTCGAGAGCGGCGCGACCCTCGACTTCGCCGGCGAGCGCCGCCAGCGCCGCGGCCTCGCGCCGACGCTGCCAAGCCCACAGCCCGGCGGCCGAGGCGGCGCCGTAGGCGGGCGCCTGTCGTTCGAAATAGGCGAGGACAGGGGACGCGCCGCCTTGCGCGGAAGCGACCCGACGCGTTCCAACGGGCACGACCTCTTCCCGCGGAACCTGATAACGATCAACGGTCGCCAAGATCATGTCTCACTTCGCGGCGAGGGAGCGCCGTCATCGTCGCGGCGGCCGGCGGGGCCCGGTCGGATATGCAGCAGTGTCGGGCGGCGTGACAGCTGGACTATCGCTCAAAGAGGCGTCGGTTTCCAGCCTCATCCGGCCGGCGCGCTCGGCGCGGCCCAGGCCGCAAAGGCGCCGTCAATGGAATTCTCGGCGCGCCGGATGCGCAGCGTCTGGCGCGCAACCTCGTCATTCTCCATCAGCGCGGCGTACTCGTTCTCGCGGCTGACCGTCACCGGGTCGAGCCGCGCGAGGGCGGCGTCGGCGAAGCCGGGATGGCACATGACGAGATGACGCGGGCCAGGCGCCTTCAAGAATTCGACGAACTCGCGTTCGAACGCCTTCCTACCGCGAAAGCGTGAGAATCCGGAGAATCCGACATTCGTCGCAAAGCCGGCGGCGGTCGCGCGCGCGGCAAGTCCCGCGCAAAGCAACGCGACGACCAGCGCCTTGGCGCGCGCAGAGCGCCTTAGCATAACGCGAGCAATCGAATCCGCAGGATCGCGGACAAGCGGCCGTAGCGCGCCGGGAAGCCCGCCGTAACGCCTGTTCAGCACCTTCCGCAACGCCCCGCGAATTTGGGGCAGTGCGTGAATATGGTGATGGCCGTCGACATGGTCCGGCGAAACGCCGAGCGCGGCCTCGAAAAGGTCGAACTGCCGCTCGAACTCGGCGGTGACAGCGAGGAGGTCAAGCGGTCCGCGAAACGATCCGACGATGAGTTCGCGAGCTTTAAGGGGTCGCTTCTTTCCGTCAAATGGTCGAAGCGTAAGATCAAGATGCAGACCGATCGCGACGTGGCTTCGCCTCTTGAAGAGTTCCGGAGCCAGTTCCGGCCACGCCGGCATCGACGCCAAGGCCGAGACGGCCGAGAGACGCTGCGCGTCGACAAGGCTGAGGATCGCGCCCGAGACGCCGTCAGTGATCGCGTAGTCGTCTGCGCAGAGGACGATCTTTCCGTAAATTCCCGACTCCTGATGAATTCTTCAGCCCTCGGTGTTCACGGCCGCTGTCGGAACCGTGCTTGGCCGGCAGACGATGACGCCCAAGCGCCGGCGCAGCGCCACTTGATTGTCGAGCACGTTCATGCCGCGCACGCCGTGTCTTGAAAGAACGTCGACGAGCGTTTCGCGCTCCGTCGAGCCGTCGGTCTCCGTCTCCGGACAATCGACATGCGCCCTCAGGTTAGCCCTGAAAATCGCTCGCGCCATAAAGTTAAGCTTGCCACGGTCGCGAGACGCGGGCAACCCATGCAAATGACCGCTCTCCACCCTTGCCGAAAGGGCCTCACCGGCATGGCGTCCGCTTTCGAGAACCGCCGCATTGGCCGGGACCGGCTGTAATGGGCGCCAAGCCGACCTGCGCTCCGACCCAAGTCGGCAACGCGCTTCGGTAACCTTGCCGCGCGAGCGCTGAGAAAGGACTGGCGTTCGGTTCGAAAGGGAGCATGTGTGTGGGCATGGGCGGTCGACGAAGCCGCCCGGCAAACCCTCCGCCCCGGCGATCGCGCCGATCCGGGGCTCGTGTCGGTGAGGGGCCCGGATTGGCTGGGCCCTTTTCGACACCGAGGGTTCAAATCATGACCACCAAGCTTACCGATGCACAGCTCCTGATGCTGGCCGCCGCGACGCAGCGCGAAGATCGTATTCTGGCAATGCCGCCAAAACTGAAAGGCGGGACGGCGCAAAAGGTCGCGGCCAAGTTGATCGCCGCTGGCCTTGTGAAAGAGATCAAGGCGAAGACGGGAGCGCCGGCATGGCGTCGCGATGCGGAGACCGAGCAATCCTACGCGCTGAAACTGACGGCCGCCGGTCTGAAGGCGAGCGCGATCGACAATGGCGTGGCCGCGAGTACGACGGACGTAGAAACGACTCCGAAAGAAGGCGCTGAAGTCGCAGACACAACCCCGGGCGCTCTAGCTCCTCGTGAAGGAACCAAAATATCGCGGGTGGTTGGGCTGCTCCAGCGCGACAACGGCGCGACGCTGGATGAGGTCATCGCCGCGACGGGGTGGCTGCCACACACCTCCAGGGCAGCCCTGACCGGCCTTCGCAAGCGCGGCTATGCGATCGAGAAGCATCGGAACACGGAAGGCCGTCGAGGCTACATCATCGCCGCGGCTTCATCGGCGTGCGCGACGTGAGACGTAAGCGGATGGGCTCCGTTTCGAAAACGGCGACGCCACTGTCAGCGCCAGCGCATCCTCTTGTCAGCGTCATCGATCGTCCGCAGATCGACGCGGAACTCGAGGCTCTGGAGGGACTCGGACTCGACGAGCTTCGTTTGCAGTGGCGCAATCGATGGGGCCGGCTCGCGCCGGCCCATCTTTCGCGCGGTCTGCTCTTTCGGCTGATGTCCTATCGCATCCAGACCGAAGCATTTGGCGATCTGGATTGGGCGACCGCCAAAATGCTTGATCGCTTGGGGGTAAAGGGGTCCGAAGATCGTGCGTCGGGCGCAACCGCGGCGGTGGATGCGTCCAATCCGTCCACCCGATCCTTGTCCAAGACCAAGGGGTCGGAATCGCCGCTGGTGCTGAAGCCCGGCGCCCTGCTGACGCGGGAGTGGCAAGGACAGATCGAACGCGTCATGGCGCTCGACGAGGGCTTCGCGTGGAACGGCAAGACCTATGCGAGTCTTTCCGCGGTGGCCTTCGCCATCACCGGCGTGAAATGGAACGGCCATCGGTTCTTCTTCGGCCCGAACGGTCGCGGCGCAGGTAGCGGCCGCGGCGGGAAATCAGGGGGAATCCGGCGGGAGATCAGGCGAGATCCAAGTTCGTCCGCCGGGGCGGCGCCATGAAGCTGGCGACGCCAAAGGCTCAGCGTTGCGCGATCTACACCCGCGTCTCCACCGACCAAGGCCTCGAACAGGAGTTCAACTCGCTCCATGCGCAGCGCGAGGCCGCCCAGGCCTACGTCAAAAGCCAAGCCCACGAGGGATGGAAGCTCGTCCGCGATCACTATGACGATGGCGGCTTTTCCGGCGGTTCGATGGAAAGACCGGCCCTGCAGAAGCTGCTAGCCGACATCAAGGAGCGCCGGATCGACGTCGTCGTGGTCTACAAGGTCGATCGCCTGACCCGATCGCTGACTGACTTCGCCAAGCTGGTCGAGCTATTCGATGAGCACGGCGTTTCCTTCGTGTCAGTGACCCAGTCCTTCAACACCACCACCAGCATGGGACGACTGACCCTCAACGTGCTGCTGTCCTTTGCCCAGTTCGAGCGCGAGGTCACCGGCGAGCGGATCAGGGACAAGATCGCTGCATCGAAGAAGAAAGGCATTTGGGTCGGCGGTGTGGTGCCGCTGGGTTATCTGGTCAGGGACAAGAAGCTGCTCGTCAACCAGGAGGAGGCGAGAACCGTCCGAATGATTTTTGAGCGCTACCTCGCGCTGGGATCGCTGCCGGCGCTGCAGAGGGAGCTAAGAATCCAGGGGATCGTCACCCGAAGGAGGACCTTGTCATCGGGAAAAATCATCGGCGGCGTACATCTGACCAATGGCCCCTTGGCCTATATGCTGCGCAACCGGCTTTATCTCGGCGAGATCAACCACCGCGACCAGAGCTATCCCGGCGAGCATCAGCCGATCATCGACTTACGTCTGTTCGATCAAGTCCAGGTCCAGCTCGACGAGAACCTGCGCCGCCGCCGTCTCAAGAACGAGCGTTCGCAGGCGCTGCTTCTCGGCAAGCTCTATGATGATCGCGGCAATCGGATGACGCCGAGCTATGCGATTAAGAAGGGCGTTCGCTATCGCTACTACGTCTCCTGCGTTCTCGCTCAAGGCCGCAAGGAAGAGGCCGGTTCCATCTCCCGCATCGCCGCCAGCGAGATCGAGACCATCGTGATGGACGCTGTGGCGACGCTCATCCCGGCCTCCGAGGAACCGGCCGAATCGGATCGCCACGGCCCGGCGACCAGCGAGGACCGCCCCCTACCGAACACGCCAGCTCGGATCGAGGGTCGGCCTGAGCAGCCCGCCGACAAGGTGAGCGTCGAAAGATACGTCGATCGAATCATCGTCGGCATACGATCGATCGAGGTCCGATTCGTCGAGGGCGCACAGGCTGCGGCTCAATGCAGCTCGATCACTATTCCTTGGCAGCCCGTGCCATTTCGCCGCAAGCGCGGGTTGATTCAGCCTGTGGATGGCGCTCGACCGATCCGCGCCGAGGCGCAAGGTAGGCTTCTCGCCGCCATCGCCAGGGGCAGAAGCTGGCTCGACGAAATCTTGTCCGATCAGGCGGCCCGGCTCGAACTCATCGCCGCGCGCGAGGGCCTCCCTGAAAGATCGGCGCGCTCGATCTTGTCGCTTGCTTTCCTCGCTCCGGACATTGTCAAAGCCGCTGTCACGGGAACGCTGCCGAGAGGATTCAGCGTCTCCCGGCTGATCGATCTTCCGGCCAACTGGGCGGAGCAGCGCAGAGGGCTCGGGCTCTCAGCGCGATCCTAACGCCGAACCTACCGCGAAAAACCCGACCCGATCGAATCCCCCTCGCCTACAAAGGTGATGGGCGGCGGGCGTATCCGGCGATCTTTCTCCCATCGCAAATGAACCAAGGTTGGCTTCCGGAAGGTTCGAAACCTTGCTCATCCTGAGGATGCGCAGGGGTCGCTACATCGACCCGCGTCGTAGCCTTTTCGAACCGGTTTCCCGTCGAATGCGAACCGCTCTCCGTCGAGCGCAATGCATCTGCCCACGGAGGAAGAATTTTGACGGCGGAGACTGGTGCACGAGTTCCCACCATTCGGGCGCATTGGAGACCGGCGTACGCCGGAAATCGTCTCTCCGCGCCGCTAAGCCACGGAAATCACGCGCGCTTCTGGGTGACGCACGGAAACGCGAATTGTCAGGGAGTGGTTGGTGGAGCCAGACGGAATCGAACCGACGACCTCTTCAATGCCATTTTTGGATAGCAACTTTGATAGTCTTTCCTAAGCATTCCGTTACGTTGATTCTATTAACTTATAAGCCGAATATTCATAGACACACATTCCAAATGATGCCACAAATTTCCTCAACCGTGCTTCCCCGGTGCTTCCCCAGAGGGCTCGTGAGCGAAATCCGTATAAGCAAACGCACGATCGAACAGATTGAACCAATCGGTCGGGAATTCGTGCTGTGGGACAGCGACCTCAAGGGCTTTGGCGTACGAGTGCGCCCGAACGGTGCCAAGTCCTACATTGCCACATATCGAGCCGGTAGTGGTCGAAAAGCTCCAGTTCGGAAACTCACGATCGGCACCGTCGGAAAGCTGACGCCCGACCAAGCCCGCGCTGAGGCGCGGAAAGCATTGGCTGCGGTGGCGATGGGAAAGGACCCGGCGGCAGAAAAGGGCACGCGCCGGCGGGCAATGACCATCGCGGAGCTGGGGCAGGCATTCCTTGAAGGGCATGTGCGACCTAAGCGTAAGGCTTCGACGGCATACATCTACGAGCACGCGCTCAAAGCTCACATCGCACCTCACCTCGGCAACGTGCGAATTGACCAACTAACACGGACGATGGTCGCAAGACTTCATATTGATCTCAGGCGAACGCCCAGCATGGCGAATTACGCGCTCGCTGTCGTCGCCAGCATGTACTCGTTCGCACAACAGCGCGGCTATGTCGCTGAGGGCACTAACCCCGCCACTCGCATCGAAAAATACACCGAGCAGCACCGCCAACGTTTCCTAACCAGCGAGGAGCTTTCCCGAATTGGCGACGCCCTTCGCGAAGCGGAGACAACGGGAATTCCGTGGGACATCGACGAGAGCCAACGAATATCAAAGCATATGGCGCAACCGGAGAATCGAGCTACCGTCTTTGGCCCGTATCCTGTTTCAGCTCTCCGCCTGCTGCTGCTGACGGGATGCCGCCTCCGAGAGGTGCTTCATCTCAAGTGGGACTATGTCGATTTTGATCGCTGCATGATTTTTCTTCCCGATAGTAAGACCGGGCGGAAGCCTGTGATCCTGAACGCGTTCGCTTTGGCCGTTCTCACCTCGCTTCCCCGGGCGGGTTCGTACATATTTCCCGGGAACGATCCCGAACGGCCGCGCCACGACCTGAAAAGGATTTGGAGCGCGATTTGCCGCCGGTGTGATCTGCCGGGTGTTCGCATCCACGATCTGCGCCACACCTTCGCCAGCGTCGGCGCTGGCAGCGGCATGGGGCTTCCGATTGTAGGCAAGTTACTCGGGCATACTCAGGCGTCGACCACTGCCCGCTACGCTCACCTGGACAGTGATCCGCTACGGCGTGCGTCCGATAGCATCGGGGCCAGCATTTCAGCGGCGCTCAACGCTCACGAAAATTAAAGCAAGCCGAGAGCAAAAGAACCACTCTGGCAAATTCATTCAATTGAGAGCGGCCAAATGAGCAAAGCGGATCGTGGCGTTCCAAGCTACCTTTCATACATGTTTGGACCGGAATCGTCGTGGGGAACGGATTACGACGTCGCGACACGAATGTCGGAATTGGAACATTTCTGGGCAGCAGGCGTTACCGTGGCTCTCTACGACGCCCTGAAACACGTCAAGGCCAATCCCACTGTTACACCTCCGCCTTGGATTCTTGAGGCCGCGCTGAAGGTTGTCGAAGACAGGCTTCGGGCAGGCTTCGAGACGAAGCAAAAAGCGGGCAACAAGAACGACGAACGGAAACTCTATAGCTCTGAAATTAGAGATTATTATCGATGGCGCGCAGTCTTGAAGCACAATTCGGCTGGCTGCACTTGGGATGACGCGTACGGAAAGGCGTCGGACGAACTTGCCAATACCTTCGCTGAGGGCGAGCCAGAAACAATGAGAAAGGCGTACGCGAAAATCGCGAAAGACCTTAGGGATCCGACCAAGGCTTTTCGCTACTACAGCGCGATGCCGGAAACGCGCGAGATCACGAAGACCTCTCTCGTGCCCAAGAGCGCCGATTGATCGAGCACCAGGGTCAATTCTCAAGAAGGAGTTGAACCTAGGGTGCAGTCCTTCTGAATTCCCGCCCTTAACTGCTCCCCCGAATAACGCGCATTCTCCGTCACGGTTTGAATCCAACCGTCGTGAGCGAGGAATGCCATGACCACGAACAATCACATCTTGCTGCGCCCACCGAAGGCTGCTGCTTACGTCGGCCTCGCTGTGAGCACGCTCGCTAAGCAACGACTCCGGGGGGACGGCCCGAAGTTCATTCGCATGTCGGCTCGCGCGATCGGCTATCTCCAGGCCGATCTCGATGCGTGGCTCGCGGATAAGCGGTTCAGCTCGACCTCCGCGTACGCCTCCCCCGCCGCCAGCGCGCTCCTGAAGTAGGCGCAATCCACTGACCTCCGTTCACTGAAGATCATTGCACTGCGGGAAGAGACGTCGGCGACCCGCATCGTGATCCGGGAATGCCTGACGCCCCGCGAGACCTTCTTCGCGGCGGCAACCGCGCACGACGACGAAGACGAGCCCGACTTCGCCGAAGCCGACACCGAGGATAAAATTTACGAAGACGTGCGGAATATCAAAGACCTCGGCTTGCGTCTAGGCGACGTAACTCTCGACCGCACCATCAACAACATTGGAAGATAAGGAGACAATGAAATGCGGTATACGATCCTAACCGGAGGGCACGCGCCAGGACACCTCCGTGGCGACTTCGCGGAGACGCTCGAAGAGTTTTACGGCCTAGGCGCTCCCGACCCGGATACCGAGGAAGTCGCCGCCAAGTTGGACAATCTGTGTGGGCAGTTGTGGAACTGCTCGGACATCCTCAGTAGCGGCGTTCGCTACATGCTGGACGGTATGGACGTTGACATGACGGCCCGTCGCAACACCTACGCCAGCGCGGCCCGCGCCCTCCGTTCTTACATCACCGACGAGAGGATGAACAAGGCGAACTCGGGGTCACGGCCGTGACCATAAGGGCCTTACCCCCGCTCGCCGCTTCTCCCGGCGCGACAACGGGTGGTCGTAAGCCCATTCAGCGCGAGCCCCACGCCGATCTGCCCTCAGAAACCATTACCTGCTCGGCGTCTCCGCAAACGTTTGCCGTTCGAGCGTAGTTGCGGGCCACACACCCCATCCCCTGCGGACTTACCGCTTTACGGCGCTCCCAGGGGCCCCAAACAGGCCACCAGAAGAACGGGCAACTCGCGCACAAAGAACGGGCCGCCTGTGCGCGAGCTTCGACGCGACGCGAGCAGCCTTCTCCAATGGCACACCTCGGCAACTGCTTGCATCGCAGTGACAAATAACGCCACCCAGACAGCCACGAGGATTGAAATGGAGCTGACTACAAAGCAACACGAACTGTTGGACGCCCTGAAAACGCGACGGGACAAACCCAACCTGATGTCCGTTGAGGAGTTCGCTGAATTTCTCGGAGTGTCCGTCCGAACCGTGCGGCGACGCCAAGCCCTCGGAAAAAATCCCCCCCGCATCTGGCGCAATCACGGGCACCGCTACCCCGTGGCTGGCGTCCTGGCCTGGCTGGAGGGGTCCAAGCATGCAGCCGATTAAGACACGCCGCAGTGGCCGCGGACGGCTTTGCATCCGAGGTCCTGGGCATAGGCCGGGCGATCGCTCGCTAAGCGTCCAGTTCGACCCGAAAGCTCCCGACGGCTTTTTGGTCTACAGCTTCGCTGGCGACGATCTCGGCGTGTGCAGGGCCTATGTGAAGTCGCGTCTGAAGCAAGGCGCGATCGAGATCGCCGATCTCGAAACGCCCTGTGCGGGGCGCGATGAAGAGCAGATTCAACGTCGCACGATGGCGTTGAAAATCTGGCAAGAGGCCCAGCCGATCATCGGTACGCCTGCCGAAACCTATCTGGTATCGCGCAAGTGTACGCCCCTTGAGGGTGAGCCGTGGCCGGCAGACCTGCGGTTTCATCCTGCTTGCACCTTCGGACCGTTCAGGGTTCCCGCCATTGCGGCTCTCATGCGAGACGCTGTCACCGGAGAGCCGACCGGCATTCACCGCACCGCTCTCAAAGACGACGGCTCCGGCAAGCGCGAGATGCCAGACGGCATCCCGTCGAAGATGATGCTGGGACGGGCGAAGGCCGCCGCTGTGATGCTTCATCCCGCGGGGCTGGAATTGGGGATCGCCGAGGGCATCGAGACCGCGCTGACCGCGCACAAGATTTCTGGGATGCCGGTGTGGGCGGCGATGTCCGCCAACGGCATCCGTGAGTTCCCCGTCATCTATGGCGTGACGTTTCTCAGAATCTTCGCCGACCACGACGAAGCAGGGTTATCGGCCGCTCGCATTTGCAAGCGCCGATATGAAGCGGCGGGCATCGAAGTGGAAATTCGATACCCGCCTGAATTTAACACCGACTGGAATGACTATCTCAAGAAGGAGTACTGAGAATGTTGAAGCTTAAGCCGAAGAGTGGGGCCGTTGTCAACCCGATTGCGGTGAACGACAGCCCGGTTGTTGCCGCCGATGCGAGTCCCGCGCCGGAGGCCGTCATGTCGCCGGGGAATGACAACTCCGCTGACGAGAAGTTTACGGCGCAAAGCGAGGTGCTTCAGCCCGAAGGGTCCATCATCGAATCGGGAGAAGCAGCGGAAGACTTGCCGGACATCATGGACGAGGGGTCGTCGACTCTCAATGAGACCGATCCGCTTATCGAGAAGGAGCAGGCTCCGGGCGATCCGGTGCAGTCCGACGAGGCCATCAGCGCGACCATGAACGAGCTGGATCACTTGCCGGGGATTGTAGACGAGGAGCCGGTGGGCCCCGACGATGATGACGATCTGGGACGCCACGTCGAACTGACCGAAGACTTCATTGCCAACGCTTTCGTGGAACAATATGGCCGCGACATTCGCTTCGATCACACCCGCGACTGCTGGTACGTTTGGAGTGGCGCGTATTGGGCGAAGGACGAGACCGGCTGGGTGTTTGACATGGCTCGTCGATTCTCCCGCGAACTGCGCGGCGGCAACACGCGTATGGCCTCGAAGAAGGCTGTCGAGGGTGTTGAAGTCATGGCTCGCCGCGACCGTCGCGTCGCGGTGACGTCCGATGTCTGGGACCACGATCCCTTCGTGTTGGGAACCCCCGACGGCTACGTTGACCTTTGCACGGGCGACCTGATGCGACCCGACCGGGAGCTTATGGTTTCCAAGGTGACGTCGGTGGCCCCTGCGGACGAGGGGGTCGCAGCCCCGCACTTCGCCACGTTCATCGACCAGGTGACGAACGGCGATGCTGCCCTGAAGCGGTTCTTGCGGCAGTTTCTGGGGTACTGCTTGACGGGGAGTACGAGCGAACAGGTCCTGTTGTTCATCTACGGGCCGGGCGGAAATGGCAAGGGAAAGCTCCAGAGCGCTGTGTGTCAGATCATGGGCGATTACTCGAAAACCGCTGCGATGGACACTTTCACTGCGTCGAAGCATCAGCGCCACCTTACGGAAGTCGCCATGCTTGACGGCGCTCGCTTAGTCGGCGCGTCAGAGACGGAGAAGGGCCAGAAATGGTCCCAGGCGCGCGTCAACCAGCTCACCGGCGGCGATGCGGTTACTGCTAACTACATGCGCCAGGACATGTTCACCTTCATTCCTAAGTTTAAGCTGTTGGTAGTGGGAAATCACAAGCCCCAGCTCGGCACGGTCAACGAGGCGGCGCGGCGGCGGTTTCTGATCGTCCCGTTCCTGTACAAGCCTGACCAGCCCGACAAGATGCTCGGCGCGAAGCTTGGCGCGGAGTATCCCGCCATCCTCCGCTGGATGATCGACGGTTGCCTTGACTGGCAGGAGCATGGTCTGGTTTTGCCGGACATCGTGAAGCAGGCGACGAACGCCTACTTCGAGGACGAAGATGTTTTCGGGCGCTGGATTTCGGAAAAGTGCCAGTGCGCCCCAGGGCTCAAGAGCAAAGCGATTGCGCTCTACGAGTCATGGAGGGAGTTCGCGGAAGCGAACGGCGAGGACCCCGGATCGATGAAGGCCATGGCCGAGCAATTGGCGCAGCGTGGCTTCAAGAAGATCAAGAGCGACGGCGTCAAATATCTGGGCATCGGGCTGCTGCCGATTTCGACGCAGAATTTCGGCAACGAGATGTGAGGCGATGGATGGGTGGGTTGGAAGGACAGAAACGATAGTTCTTCCAACCCCTCAATCTTCTACCCACTCCCCCTCAGAAATGTGAGCGCGGTGTCGGACAATCCATTGGGCGATGGCTAGGCGAAGAGCGGACAATCGTTCCGATCCTTCCAGATAGGCGCTGGCGGAAGCAGACCCCCGAATTGTCACTGCGCCATCGGCGCCGACCTAATCATGCGAACGGAAGGGTTGGAACAGTTGGGACGATGGTCCGGCTGCGCCGCCAAGGGAGTCGAAGACAAAGCCGAATGCGTGGGACCTGTTCCGGCATGCTGTTCAGGTGCAGGGCTCAACTGTCGCTCTTGCGTTGCAGCGCGAAGAGCGCCGTGCGCTGTATCGCAAGCGCTTCACCGCTCATGAGCCGCCTCGGTGGAACCCGGATGCAAACTGAGCGCGTCGCGCGGGAGTCGTCCATGAGCTGAACATTGCCCCGACAGCCTGAAATGACCGCCGACCCGTGGTCGTGCAAGTACTTGCATGATATCGGTAGGAAAATGTCAACCGTCCTCGACTACCCTGTCCCCGTTTTCTACGGAGGCGGGCATGGCAACGAAACGACCGTCGGCGGTGCTCAAGAAGGTCCTGAAGCTCGCGGACACGACAAACGAGAACCGTATTGAACTCGCTTTGGCGCTGTGCGAGCTGGAGGAGGCGAAGCAAGGCAGCGTCGCCGACCTGGTCAGGACCCGGCCGCCTGAGCGACGAAAGCTTTACTATTTGCTGGACGTCGGCAAGTGGCTCCGCCCCATAGGACAACCGATGTCACGGTACGCCGCGATCGGATGGACGAAATTGGCCGTCTTGGCCGAGTTCTCCCGAAATCACCCCGGCGAGGTGTCGGCGGGCAAAGGGCTGGACTACGCCGAGCAGTGCACGGCGAAAGAGCTGCCCGCAGTCCTAGACGGGGCTCCGCTGCCGGAGAAGGGCAAGAAATCACATCACAGCGTTCACCTTCGCCTGACCCCCAGGCAGTACAAGGTCTTCGCCGCCGCCATGAGCGAGTTCAAGGCGACGCCGGCTAGGCGTGGGTTCAGCGACAAGGAGCGTGCCGTGACGGTGGCGCTCACTCTGGCGCTCAAGGCGCTATCCGCGGCGACTTCGACAGGGAAGACCTGAGCGCCGCGATAAGCGATCCCGTCGGGACCCTCCTTCGCTCCTGCCGCCGACGCTCCCCACCTCAATCAGCACTACCCTGCCCACGGCGATTACAGAGCCGCCAGTGCCCCTCCGTCGGGTCTCGCCTCTCTCAACCTACAGCGTGGTTCGCGGTCCTGTGCGGCCGTCCCTGCGGGCCTAGCCGAAGACGCTTGGGGCGGTTCAGGGCCGACTGCGCCGCGGGTCGCAGAGCGCGATGAGCCAATTGGGTACGCGCCGCGGGTCCCGGGATCGGCACGCGTTATGCAATTACTTGCACGACAATCGAGCCCCGCGCAGGTGTGATCCGCCCATTCTTTGTCGCCCGCCATCCGGGCCGCCGGTGACGCTTGGCCTCGCGTGGGGTACATACGAGGTAGAAACGCAGACCGCCCATGGGGTTTCGCGGAGCCGACCAGCGCCCAACATGCCGAGGATGAACCAGCCCGTTCCCGCCCTTCGACGCTTCATGGTCGCAATCGGCCTTGTCGCGGCGACCCTCGTGTGCGGAGCCCTTTGCCCTGCGCATGCGCTTGATATCGGGCCAAAGAGCCTGCCGCTGACGGTCGCTGGAGTTCCCGTCGAAATTCCCGTGGTCGGCTCGCTTGATGTGCATACAGATGCGGCCGCCATCGCGCTCAAGGCGTCAGCCACTGGCGATCTCCAGTCAATCCAGGATCACGCCCTCGCCATCGCAAGGGGCCTGCGCCTTCCGCGCGACCATTGCGCTCACAAGGGCCTCAACGTCGTCGTCGACAGCATTGACGAGGCGACGATCACTCCGCTCAATACAAGCGCGGTTGTCGACCTGTCGGGGCATGCCTCCGTCTGGGTTTGCACGAAGATACTGGGAGCCCCTCTAAAAACCCAGATCGCTTCCGACAGCGTCAGCATTTCGGTCCCGGTGGAGTTATTCTTGCCGAACCCTCAGACCATCGCCCTGCGCCTGTCGGGACCGGCGACCATCAAGACCGGCGACACGCTGACCACAGAGGCGGCGAGCGCGGTTGTTGGCGACGTGAATGCTGCTTTGACCGCGCAATTGAGCAAGCTGCTCGACACCGCCCGCGCCCGCGCCGTCGTCCCGCCCTTGCCCGGTCTCGATGTGACGATTGACAATGCCGCATTCGCCCAGGATGGGCCGAGGCTAACGGTGCGCGCCAGCGGGCGCGCGACGATGACCAGCGTGGCGTTCGCGAGCTTTCTGAGCTTCATTTCTCATTAGCTACGACGCAGCAAAACGGCTCGACGATCCAGAGGCGCGCCAAATCCGCCGGCATCACGACGCGCATCGGCAATCACACCTTTCGGGCGACGAACGTCACCGCGTATCTGAACAATGGCGGCACGCTTGAGAAGGCCGTGCAGATGCCGGCCAATCCCTTTCGACCCAGTCAGCTCGTCAATCTTGGGGGCCAGTGCCGCCTCCACGACGCCGGAAATCCAAGCCAGGTCAGCCCCGGACAGGCCGGACAAAGAATGGGCCTTCAACGGCATCAGGCGCGAGCGTCGGTTTTCCTGATAGCGCAGTGCGCTCTGACCGGGTATGCAGCTGAACTGGCCGGAGAGTAGCACGATGACCGACGAGAAAATAGGCAATGGCCTTCAGCTCCGTTCTTTGATCAAGAAGAGTGGCGAACTCGAATTGTCGCTTCTGAATGTCGCGACGCCCGAACCAGCGGCCGATGAAGTGGTCGTTCGAGTTGAGGCGGCTCCGATCAATCCCTCCGACATCGGTCTCCTGCTGGGAGCAGCTGATTTGTCGACGGCCACGCTGTCGGGAACAAAAGATAGCCCGGTGGTCACGGCGAAGGTCCCCGACCCGATGATGAGAGCGATGGCTGGCCGCCTCGACGCATCCCTGCCCGTAGGCAACGAGGGTGCTGGGGTGGTCGTCAAGGCGGGCGCTTCTGACGCGGCCCGTGCACTGCTCGGCAAGACAGTGGCGATGATCGGCGGCGCGATGTATGCGCAGTATCGGTGCATCAAGGTCGCCGATTGCCTTGTCCTCCCGGACGGTGCGACCCCCGCCGATGGCGCATCGAGTTTCATCAATCCTCTCACTGCGCTGGGCATGGTCGAGACGATGCGTCGCGAGGGCCATTCGGCGCTGGTGCACACGGCGGCGGCGTCCAACCTTGGGCAGATGCTCAACAAAATCTGCATCAAGGACGGGATCGGCCTGGTCAACATCGTTCGCACTTCGCAGCAGGAAGACATTCTGCGCACCATCGGGGCGGCTCATGTCTGCAACTCCGGCTCGCCGACCTTTATGGAGGACCTGACCCGCGCTCTCGTCGCAACGGGGGCCACACTGGCGTTCGACGCGATCGGCGGCGGTAAGCTCGCCAGCCAAATCCTGCATTGTATGGAAGCCGCCGCCACCAGGAACGCCAAGACCTATAGTCGATATGGGTCCATGGTTCACAAACAGGTCTATATCTACGGCGGTCTTGATGTACGTCCCACCGAACTAAGCCGGGGCTTCGGCATGGCCTGGGGGATCGGAGGTTGGCTGCTGTTCGCGTTCTCGCAGAAAATCGGACCCGTCGAAGCGCGGAAGCTGCGTGAACGGGTCGCCGCCGAACTCAAGACGACGTTCGCCAGCAGCTACACGCGGGTCGTGTCACTACACGAGGCGCTTCAGCCTCAAACGATCGCCGCGTACAACAAGCGCGCCACGGGCGAGAAGTTCCTCATCAATCCGAACAAGGTTGCGGATTAGCAACCATCAGGAACGCTCCGAGTCGATCGGTCGCGGCTTGGCCCCGGGGTCGTGCAAGTACTTGCACATGTTCGCGAGCCGACGACGCGCGAAATGTCGCTGAGCAAGAATTGCGACAGCTGCAAAACTCGCGGAAGCGCCTCATTCTTGTGTGCGGAGCGACAGGTCGGAAATTGAGCGTGCGACAAAAGTTGACTTGCGACCGTAATCCTCGAATGGGCGAGCTGTTTGTGGCGCAGCAGATGATCGCCAACGGTGACGCGACGGCGGCCGAGGTTCGGGAGCCTACCGAGCAGGCATCCCAGCCCAGGGTCACCCGAGCAGCTCTGCATAGGAAGGACGCCCACAACCAGGCGAACCTGGACCTCCAGAAGAATGTTCCATTCCTCCCAAGGTCCCATTTCGTGAACTCCGCAAACCGCGCGGCAGGGAGACTGAGTAACCGCGATCGGTCACTCGCGGGTCGCGTGAACCGTTCCCATCTGAAAATCCCAATGGTCGCCTGTGGCACGAATTTGATCGTCGAGAACACGCTTCACCAAGTCGGTGAATTCGTCGATGGTGAGATGCAGCAGCCGGTTCTTGAGATGCCAGTCTGACGCAACGAGAAGCCCGGTTGGTATCTTGTCTTCATCGCGCACGAACATGAGCTGCGACGCGTGAATGATCTCGTTGGCGAGATCGCCGATTTTCAGGTGCTTTATCTCGGCCTTCTCAAAATTGTAACTGCGGAAAGCCGATCCGCCGCTGTGGCTGATACAAGGTGGCCGAAACTCGCCAGGACCCTTGCTTGGAAACGTTCTGACGACAGTTTCCTCAAGTGTCAGCTTATCCGTGATGAGCCTTTTTTCAACCATTCTCCGGATTGCGAAGCCAGAAAGAATAAGAGCGCGGTCGAGCATATCCATCGGGTTATGGTGCCCGTCGAAGTCATCCGACAGCATCTCCGCGTAGTGGATCGCAACCCGCTGACTTTGTAGGGCGAGTTCGTTCTTCCATGGATAGGACTGCCACGGGCCGTATGAGATCGGCATCTCCTTCTCCTTGTCGGAAGTCAGTTGTCGAATGTGTTCATCATGTTTTGCTCTCGATAACCTCGTTGCCAGTGCTCGGTCGCGTTTTGCCAAGCGGCTCGCTCCAATGCCGTAATTGTGTAAGCGCCATTCCAACATCGAACGACAATTCCGCAAGCTCCGAGGTTGCCCGGCCTATGAACTTGGCATCGATGTCTTCTTGATCGAAGTCGAAGTCTCCCCTTTTGCGCTTCCTCTTGCTACGTAGGGGTGGCGCTCCGATCTCCATGAAGTCCAAGATGTACGCCGAGTGGACGATCTTGTTTCTCCGTGTCGCTTCCGCTTTGAGACGTTGGATGACATCCTCGAACGAAGCCAACCATTCGGCGCGGAATGGGTCGCCGTTCGCAATTGCCGACGATCGCACGATTGCATGGATCAGGTCGATCTTCTGAGCGTGCGAAAGCAAGGAAACGACACCTTCGCTTACGTGTGGGCGGTCATGGCCGATGGCGATCATGATGATTTGGTCCAATTTGGCCTCGATGTCCTGGAACAGGACGACGTAGGTGCCAATGAATTGAAAGAGACGCGTGATCTCAACCGTTGTCCGTGGATCGCCCTCCGGTTCGGGAGATCGCGCCACCGACTGCTTAGCGAATTCAGGGTCGGCCTCGATTGCGGCCATCAGTTTTTTGAACGTCACTACCATTCAACTCCCCTTCGGTTTTGGCCGCTGCACCAGTGTTTCATAAGAGGTCCGACCATACGCTGAGCGACCCTCCCTACTAATGGCGAATTTTTCATCAAGCCCGCCTATGGCCTTTTAAATTGTGATCGACTCTAAAATTCGAGTTTTTCAACGCTATCGGTCGAGAGCCGGCGTTCGCGGCACAAGCCGCCCTGCACCCCTGTTCATCTGCAAAATCAGTGCTTTATAGCCATATCGAAGCAACAATTCCTTGGTTTCAAGACGGCTTATGCTATTGTTATATTAGGGTAATTGCTTGCGAGGCCGTGTGCGTGACTGATCTGTTTTCCAACGCCGGCCGAACGCCCGCCGATGACAACGGCTCGGCTCGGTCGACGATCCCACGACCCCTTGCGGTCGACGCTTGGGTCTGTTCAAGTCTGCTTCAAAAAGCAATCCGCCGCGGCGAAGCCGATCTCGCTGAACGGGCGGCGGTCACGCTCCATCGGCTTCGCGGCAACGGGATATGGCGGCGCTTCATGGTCGTGGCGTTCGAAGACATCGGCATCGCGTCGGTCGACGCGCTGATCAAGACGACGGCGGCTTGTACAGCCCCCAGCTGGCGCGCCAACGTCGATGGCGGCGATGAGCGCGTGCTCCGCCTGCTCGCCCGGTTGCTCGCGGAAGCCCCGAAGGACCGATCCCCAGATCACCTAATCGGCGTCGCGCACAGCCATCTGGCATTTGAGGACGCACGGCGACGGGCCGGAACAATGTCGATCGCCCAGCGCCTCGACCACGTCGCGGACATCAGTTGTTCATTGCCCGAGCGCGCCATGGCCGCATGGTATGCTTCCGGCATCGAAGGAGGAGCCGAGCGCCGCATCGGTCGCGGCGACCTGCATGCCCTCATGCTCGCTTTCCGGCATCTTGGCGTCTCCGATGATCTGGTCACAGCGACCCGCATCGCCGCGGCGCGAACTCGCGAGCCGATCACGGTCATGACGCCGCTGCTCTGGCTCGCCGCATCGGCAACCGGGGACCATCGCGTGGTCGACTGCCCCGTGCCGCCCGTCACGATGTTTGGCGATGTCCCGTCGTATGCCTTCGACAAGCACACGTCGGCCGGCAAGGCCGCGATCCAACGCTTCGCGCACGAGAACCACGCCGTCCGCGACGTGCTGGCCGCCTATGTCCCCGAGCACCGGGCGAAGGACGCCGCGTGCATGGCCGCCTTCCACGTCGACGCCGCCCCGGTGTTCCGTCGCTTCGAATGGGACGGAACGGCGGAGTTGGAGCGCCTCGGCGTCGAGGCTGACATGCTGAAGGTCGGCGTCCCGCGCGAAGGCATCGCGCCGCTGCTGGAGGTCGTTCGGGAAAACCTCGACCATCTCGACGCCATCCGCGCGAAGCTGTTCTCCGCCGCGCGGAGCCAAAGGGGAAGCGCCTCGCCGGCAAGGAGTTGGAAACGAACAGAGTAGCGGCAACCGCTTCATGCAAGTAATTGCACAAGACGTCGGCCATTTTTCGCTGACAACGGACCTCAATTCTGCCAAGATCGGACCATTGAAATCATTGAGACAATTCCTCTCAACCGGCATCACGGAAGAGAGGAAGGCAGAAAGCAAGGAGCGTAGGGCCATGTTCACCGAAACAGCAAAAATGATCTATGCGAAGCTCGGGCTCGCGACCGTCGCTCGCAAGAAGCTCATCAAGGGCAGCCCGGATGTCGTGTGCGAGCTGGTGAAGGTCCCGACGGGCGTTGAGGGTGTGCGTTCGAGCCCGGTCGAGCCGGTGGTTGCCATCCCAGAGATCGAGTTGGAGGCCAAGCCCGTTGTTGCGGGTGAGACGGTCAAATTCGTGGTCCGCATCCGATCAACGAGCCACAAGTGGATCACGCTCCAC
>JBEKLU010000022.1:0-47884 GCA_050010035.1 Roseiarcus sp. | reverse complement strand
AAAGGCGCGCCCTTGACAGCCCTCTCGCTTCGGAAGATTTGGCCTCCATGAGGTCGACGGCGCGGTGGGTCGGCGGGATTGCGGTCGCGCCAGTGACGCAAGAAACCTGAGTGACCAACGAAATGATGCAATTCGAAGTCACGCAATTCATCATGTCCCGGTAATGCCCCGGCGCGAAGGCCTGTTTTCAAGGGCTTGCGTGACGATTTTCCGCCGCGTCGGCGCGGGCGGTCGATGACGGCCGGGCTGTCGTTTAGGCCTCAGCGGGGACTTTGAGAAAAGGGATTGAGTAAGCTGTCACCGGAATCCCCACCGGAATCCCGGAATCCGGTCACCGGAGCCAGTGCGCCGAGGCCGGGATCACGGCGATCGCGCCGCGCCCCAAGACGGTCAATCCAACAGGCGAGCAGTTCTTCACCCGCGACGCCTTCGCTTATGACGCGGCGGCGGACGCCTATCGATGCCCCGCCGGGCAGACCTTGACATGCGGCAGGGTTTCCCAGACCGAGCAGAAGAAAGAGTATTGGACCAAAGCCTGCCCGGATTGTCCCCTCAAGGCGCAGTGCACCTCGGCGAACAGACGTTCGATCGTGCGAAGCTTCCACGAAGACGCCCGTCAGGCGATGCACGAGCGCGCCGCCGCCGACCCGAAATGGATGCGGTTGCGGCGCTGCGTCGCCGAGCACCCCTTCGGGACGATGAAATGGATGATGGGACGTCCACGCTTCCTGGCGCCAAGTCTGAAAAAAGCCGGAAGCGAATGGGCGTTGGGAGTTCTCGGATACAACATCAAGCGAACCATCCAAATCCTCGGCCCGAACCGCCTGATCGAGGCCCTGAAAGCCTGCCCGGCGTGAGCCTGGGCAGGCTTTTTGCGTGCCGAGCGCGACCAATAACGCCGAAGTCCGCTCCTCATGACACCCAACGGAAAACCAAGCTTGAGTTTTCACACGGCCTGGAAAGCGGGAATGACATCGCTGGCGGTTCCATCAAATCGTGGCCCGGTCCTAGATCGTAATCAGCGCCGCGAGCTTAGCGCGGACGAGCCGCGCGATTTCCGCGGGAACCGAGGCGCCGACGGGGCGGATCGGGCGGGCGCGCGCGTCGAGGCTGCGCAGGTGGCTCAGCAGAATCTCCCCGCTGACGGGCAGGCCGTCGGGCAATACGACGCTGGTCGGAAACGGCCGCACGCGCGTCGTGATCGGGCAGACGATGACGAAGCCGGTGTTCAAGAGGAAGGCCGCCGGCGACACGACGAGCGCCGGACGGCGGCCCGCCTGCTCGCGGCCCATCGTCGGGTCGAAATCGGTCCAGACGAGATCGCCGGCGTCGGGCAGATACTCGGACTCGCTCATTCCTCGACGCGCTCACGGCCGCGATCGGGGCCCCAGTCGTACGCGTCGGCGTAGAGTTCGCGCCAGGCCTGCGGCGACTTGCCGCGAAACATCTCCTCGACGGCGAACTCGGGCGGCAGCTTGCGAATGACGACCTGATCGTCATGCGACATGATTTCGACCCGCTGGCCCTCGTCGAGACCGGCCGATTTGGCGACGTCGGCGGGAAAGCGGATCGCGAGATTCTTTCCCCATCGCCCGACAACGGCTTGTGACATTCGGCCGACCTCCGCCATATGGGATATTCCTAGCATATCCCAAGGCGCGTTTCTATCCGAATCTCGGGGTCACGGCTGACGCCGATCGCCCGCGGCGTAGACGTTCTCGACGCTGGCGCGCATGGCGTCGTCGACGAGAATGCCCCTCTGCGCGGCGACGCCGCTGCCCGAGAGGAAGCCGATGTTCGGCCGCACGCCGGTGGCCGAGATGACGATATCGACGTCGAGCGTCTCGCTGTGCTCCGGGCGCACGTGCAGCCCGTTCGCGTCGCGATCGATCCGCGTCGCCCTCGCACGCCGCCTCCAATTGCGGCGCGAGTCGCCGGCGCGAGCCGCCATTACATTTTATCGGGCAGCAATCAGCCTATAGGAAGTTGCGCCTCGCGCGATTGGATTTGAGAATGATCGAACATCCTGCGAAGGCCGGTCGCGCCGATTTGCTGGTCCGCCGATGCTTCGGCGGACGCGTGAGAACGCGACGAATTGACGCAAGTCGGTCTGTGAGATTGCGGTGAGGCGACGCCCATGAAGAAGCAAATTGCAGCGGTTCAGCTGACGGAATATCTCGAGCGGGTCGGGGTGGAGGTCATATTCGGCCTGTGCGGCCACACCTTGGTCCAAATGCTGGACGCGCTGGGGCGCAGGAACCGGATCCGGTTCGTCTCGTGCCGCCATGAGCAGCTCGCAACCCACATGGCCGACGGCTACGCCAGAGTTTCGGGAAAACCCGGCGTCGTGATGACCCACGTCGGGCCCGGCCTGACCAACGCGATCACCGGCATCGCCACCGCGGCGCTCGATTCGATCCCGCTGGTGGTCATCACCGGCAACGTGCAGTCCTATTACTTCGGCCGCGGTCCGCACCAGGAAGTGAACCTGCACGCCGACAGCGATCAGGTCGAGATCTGCCGCCCGATCTGCAAGCGCGTCTATCGCGTGGGGCGCGCCGAGGATCTTCCGCGGGTCATGGAGCGCGCCTTTCACTTGGCGATGTCCGGGCGGCAGGGTCCCGTCCTCGTCGACGTGCCGATGGACTTCTTCTCGGCCGAGCTGCCCGAAGGAGCGTTCTCGCAGATGCCGGCCCCCGTCGCGCGTCCGGCCATCGACGAGGCGCAGGCGCGCGAGATCGCCGAGGCGCTCGCGGGCGCCGAGCGGCCGGTGATCTACGCCGGCGGCGGCGTTCACATCGCCCGCGCCAGCGAGGAGCTGATCGCCGTGGCCGAAGCGCTCGACGTCCCCGTCGCGCACTCCCTGATGGGCAAGGGATGTCTGCCGGACGGTCATCCGCTGCTGCTCGGCACGACGGGATACTGGGGGCAACCCGTGGCCAACGAGATGTGCCGCAAGGCCGATCTCATCCTGGCGGTCGCCACCCGCTTCGCCGAGACCGACAGCAGTTCCTGGGACCCGAAGCACACCTTCGCCATTCCGCCGACCCGGTTGATCCACATCGACATCGACCCGGCCGAGATCGGCCGCAACTATCCGGCCGAACTCGGGGTCGTGGCGGACGCCAAGCAGGCGCTGGGCGCGATCGCCAAGGCGGCCCGACATACGAAGCCGCGCCCGCGCCCCGGCGTGCGCGAGACGATCGCGCAAGGCCTCGCCAGCTTCTCGCAGAACTGGTCCGATCTTCGCCTGTCCGACGAATTCCCGATGCGTCCCGAACGGGTGCTGGCGGACCTGCGCAAGGCCTTGCCGAAGGACGGGTTCGTCGTCACCGACGTCGGCTGGAACAAGAACGGCGTCGGCCAGCAGTTCCCCATCAGCGTCGCGGGAACGATGATCGCGCCGGGCGGCATGGCCACCATGGGCTTCGGCCACGCGGCGGTCCTCGGCGCGAAATTCGCGCGCCCCGACAGGGCCGCGGTCGCGCTCGTCGGCGACGGCTGCTTCTCCAGCAACATGTCGGTTCTCGCCACCGCGGTGGAGGCGAACCTGCCGGTGGTCTGGGTGGTGATGGACAACGCCTCCTTCGGCGTCATCTCCTCCATCGAGAAGCGGCATCTGGGGGGCACGTTCGGCTGCATGTTCGAGGCGAACGGCGAGCCCTACCACATGGACTACGCCGCCATCGCGCGCGCCTGCGGCGCCGGCGGAATCATGATCGAAGCGGCCGATCAGCTCGAGCCGGCGATACGCGAGGCGCTGGCGAGCGGGCGTCCGACCCTCATCCAGGCGCCCGTCGCGATGGCGCCGACGCCGACGCCGGGAAACTGGGACATCAACAACATCTTCCGCAAACCGGCGTAGCCGCGCCCATCAGGAGAACGACATGTCGGACGGCGGCTCGCTGCCCTGCTACGGGCATTACATCGACGGCGCCGTGACGCCCCCGTCGTCGGGGGAATACTTCGCCACCGACGATCCTTACACGGGCGAGCCTTGGGCGCGGATCGCGCGCGGCGCTGCGGCCGACGTGAAGGCGGCGGTCGCCGCCGCCCGCTCGGCCCTGCAAACGGGCGCATGGCCGACCCTCTCGGCGACGCAGCGCGGCAAACTGCTGCGCAAGGTCGGCGACCTCGTCGCCGCGAACGCCGACAAGCTGGCCGAAATCGAGATGCGCGACAACGGCAAGCTCGCGGCGGAGGTGAACGTCCAGGTCCGCTATGTCGCCGAATATTTCTATTACTACGCCGGCCTGGCGGACAAGGTGCAGGGCGACGTCATTCCAACCGACAAGACGGGCGTCTTCACCTACACGAAATACGAGCCCAAAGGCGTCGTCGCGATCATCACGCCTTGGAACTCGCCGCTCGCGCTGACGACGTGGAAGCTGGCGCCGGCTCTCGCCGCGGGCTGCGCCGTCGTCATCAAGCCGTCGGAGTTCACCTCCGCGTCCCTGGTCGAGTTGGCGCAGCTCTTCGGCGAAGCCGGCTTTCCCCCCGGCGTGGTCAACGTCGTGACCGGCTTCGGGCCGGAAGTCGGAGAGCCGCTGGTGCTCCATCCCGACGTGGCGCACATTGGCTTCACCGGAGGCGAGATCGCCGGCCAGAAAATCTACGAAATGGCCGCCCGCAACCTGAAGACCGTCACCCTGGAGCTCGGCGGCAAGTCCCCCAACGTCGTGTTCGACGACGCCGATTTCGACCAGGCCGTCAAAGGCGTCGTCTCCGGCGTCTTCGCCGCCTCCGGCCAGACCTGCCTGGCCGGATCGCGGCTGCTGGTGCAGGAGAGCGTCCACGATCGCTTCGTCGAACGGCTGGTCGACTTCGTCGGCAAGGCGAAGATGGGCGATCCCAAACTCGCCGACACCCAGATCGGCCCCATCGCCACGCGGCCGCAATTCGAAAAGATCATGCGCTACATCGAGGTCGCCAAGGCCGAAGGCGCACGTTGCGTCCTCGGCGGCAAGGCCTGGCCGGGCGCGAGCGGCGGCCTGTTCGTCGAGCCGACGATCTTCACCGGCGTCAACAACCGCATGCGCATCGCCCAGGAGGAGGTCTTCGGGCCGGTGCTCTGCGTCATCCCGTTCAAGGACGAGCAGGATGCGATTCGCATCGCCAACGACGTGCCCTACGGGCTCGCCGCCGGCGTGTGGACGCGGAGCCTGCATCGCGCCATGCTGATGGCGGACAAGATCCAGGCGGGCACCGTATGGGTGAACAATTATCGAGCGACCAGCTTCACCTCGCCGTTCGGCGGCTACAAGCGTTCCGGCATCGGGCGCGAGTCGGGCGTGGAGACGATCAAGGAATATCTCACCACCAAGTGCGTATGGATTTCCACCGATCTCGAGGTCGCCAACCCCTTCATCCGTCGCTGAGAGCGTCGTGGAAGCGCTTGGCAAGCCTGCGGCCAATCGCCTCGCGCCAGACGGACAGCGTCGCATGAACGGGATCTTGGACGAGTTCGCCGAGTACGCCGAACGGGAAGTCCGCGGCGCGCTGTCCGACGAGGTCGCGCACCACGCCAAGCGCGCGGTCGTCGACTGGTTCGCCGCGCTCTACCCGGGAACCCGGATGTCGCCGGCGACCAATCTGGTGCGCGCCCACGCGCGTGAACTCGGTTACGGGCGATCGAGCCTGCCCGGCTTCGACGCCACCGCCTTCCCGGCCACGGCGGCCTGGATCAACGGCGCGGCGTCCCACGCGGCCGAATTCGACGACATCTTCCGCGACGCGGTCTATCACCCCGGCAGCCCGACGATCGCCGCCGCCTTGGCGGTGGGCGAAGACGAGGGCCGGTCGGGCCTGGAGCTGCTGAAGGCGGTGACGGTCGGCTACGAAATCTCGACGCGCATCGGCGCCGCCGTGCAGCCGTCCCATTACCGGTTCTTTCATACGACGGGCACGGTCGGCTGTTTCGGCGGCGCGGCCGCCGCCGCGCTCCTGATCCACCCATTCGACCGAAATACCGTGCGCCATGCCCTGGCCACCGCGGCGACCTTCGCCTCGGGGCTGCAGCAGGCGTTTCGCTCGGAGTCGATGACCAAGGCGCTGCACGGCGGTCATGCCGCCGCGGTCGGCGTCACCGCCGCCAAGGCGGCCTCGGCCGGCGTCACCGGCGCGCTCGATATCCTCGAGGGCGAAGCGGGCTTCGGCGCGGCGATGTCCGAAGGCGCGGATTGGCGCCGCGCCACCGACGGCTTGGGGCGGCGCTACAACATCACCCACATCACGCAGAAGAACCACGGCTGCTGCGGCCACACGTTCGCGGCGATCGACTCCGTCGTCGATTTGCGCCGGGACATCGGCGAGATCGACCCGCAAAGGATTCGCTCGATCGAGATCGAGACGTACCAGACGGCGATCGACGTAACGGGCAATTTCGCGCCCCGCACGGCCAACGAGGCGAGATTCAGCCTGCCCTACGTCGTTTGCCACGCCCTCATCTACGGCTCCGTGCGGCTCGGCGCCTTCGCCGAGCAACGCTTGGCCGACCCGTCCGTTCGCCGGCTCATGCAGCGGGTGTCGTTGACCGCCGACCCGCATCTCAGCGCCGGATTTCCCTCGATGCGCGCGGCGCGCGTGAGGATCGCCATGGACGATGGACGATCCTTCGAGCGTTTCTCGCCGCACCGCAAGGGCGACCCGGAGGCGCCGCTGACCGACGCCGAGCTCGACGAGAAATTCGCCGAACTGGCGGCGCCCGTGATCGGCGCCGATCGCGCCGCCGCCTTGCTGGGCAAGCTGTGGCGGCTCGATCGCCTCGACCTGACCGATCTCGATTTGGCGCCGAGGCGCTGAAGGACCGTTGTTTCCCTTCGCAACTCCGCCGAGCGCGGACGCGGATTCCCGGCCTTCGGCGATCGCGAAATCAACGCGCCCTCGCCATTACAATATGTAAAGCAGGCGCCAAGCGATGCGAAGTGGCGCCCGCGGGCGGGCGATGAAATAATTTCTTTCGCGACGCTGGATGTTTGCGCGATCGCACACGCTCTGCGCGTTGGCCGGAGGAGCGAGGACGGACATGGATTTTGCGTTCACCGACCAGCAGCGGGCTTTCGCCGACACGGTCCGGCGCTTTGCGCGCAGCAAGCTCGCCTCCGGGGCGCTCGAGCGCGCTCATTCGCAGGGCTTCCCCTGGGAGGTCGCGCGTCAGCTTTCCGAGGTCGGCCTTCTCGGCATCACCCTCAAAGAGGAAGACGGCGGCATGGGCGGCTCGCTGATGGACGCCGTCATCGCGATCCAGGAGCTCGCGCTGGTTTGCCCGAAGAGCGCCGATGTGGCCCAGGCCGGCAGCTTCGGCGCCATACGCACCTTCGCCGAATACGGCACGGCGGAACAAAAGGCCCGCTACCTCCCCGATCTGTTGGCCGGCCGCGCCCTGCTCGCCCTCGGAATGACCGAGCCGGACGCCGGCTCGGCGGTCACCGAGCTGAAGACCAGCGCGCGGGAGGACGGCGACTGCGTCGTGATCAATGGCTCCAAGGTGTTTTCCACCAACAGCCCGGACGCGACCTTGTTCCTCATTTACGTGCGCTTCGGACCGGGGCTCGGCGGCATCGGCTCGGTCCTGATCGAGCGCGACGCGCCCGGTTTCAATATCGGCAAGCCCTCCGCCTTCATGAGCGGCGAAGAATGGTGTCAGCTCTACTTCGAGGACTGTCGCATACCGAAAGCCAACGTGCTGTTGGGGCCGGGGGGCTTCAAGAAGCAGATCGCCGGCTTCAACGTCGAGCGCATCGGCAACGCGGCGCGCGCCGTCGCGCTCGGGCGTCACGCCTTCGAGCTGGCCAAGGAACATGCGCGCAATCGGACGCAATTCGGCCGGCTGCTCTGCGAGTTCCAGGGCCTGCAGTGGAAATTCTCCGAAATGGCGGTCAAGCTGGAGGCCGCCGAGCTGCTGCTATATCGGGCGGCCTCGAACGCCGACGGCGGCCTGCCGTCGCCCTACGAGACGGCGCTGGCGAAATTCGCGTGCAACACCGCGGGGTTCGACGCGGCCAACGAATCGATGCAGATCATGGGCGGGTACGGCTACAGCCAGGAGGCGCTGGTCGAGTATTGCTTCAAGCGCACCAGGGGATGGATGATCGCGGGGGGGTCGTTGGAGATACTCAAGAACAAGATCGCCGAAGAGGTCTTCGGGCGCCGCTGGGATCAGCGACGCGCATGAGCGAGGTTCTCCCCGGCGCGATCGTCGGCGCTCGCCTGGCGTCGGCCCTGCTCAGCCCGCGCTGCGTCGCGCTGGTCGGCGTCTCCAATGACGTGACGAAGACAGCGGCGCGGCCGTTGCAGTTCCTGCGTCGCGCGGGGTTCGCCGGCGCCGTCTACAACGTCAATCCTTCGCGCTCCACCGTGCAAGGCGAACCAGCCTACGCCTCGCTCTCCGACCTGCCCGAGCGCCCCGATCACGCCTTCATCCTGACCGGGACCGAGCCGTCCCTGGCGGCGGCCGAAGAATGCGGGCGCCTCGGCGTTCCCGTCGTCACCGTGCTCGCCGGCGGCTTTTCCGAGTCGGGGAGCGAGGGCGCCTCGCGGCAACTCCGGCTGCGCGAGATCGGTCGCCGCTACGGCATGCGGATTCTCGGTCCGTCCAGCATCGGCGTCGTCAACGTGCGCGAGCGCCTGGTGCTGACGGCCAACGCCGCTTTCGCCGAACCGGACCTGCCGGCGGGCGGCGTGTTCGTCGCCTCGCACAGCGGCAGCATGATCGGCGCCTTGGTGTCGCGCGGCAAGGCGCGCGGCATGGGCTTCGCCGGGCTGGTTTCGGTCGGCGGCGAAGTGGACCTGTCGGTCGGCGAGATCTGCGCCGCCACCCTCGACGATCCGCTCGTCTCCAGCTATCTCCTGTTTCTCGAGAGCACGCGCAACGCCGACGCGTTGCGCGGTTTCGCGCTCGGCGCCGCCGAGCGCGGCAAGCCGGTCGCCGCCTTCAAGCTCGGCCGATCCGCCGTCGGCGCCGAACTGGCCGTGTCCCACACCGGCGCGATGGCCGGCGAGGACGACGTCGCCGACGCCTTCCTCAAGGACTGCGGCGTCGCGCGCGTCGCCTCGTTCGAGGGCCTCATCGAGATCCTGCCGCTGTTGAACCGGTTGCCTCTGGCCAAGCCGGCGCGCCAGCCGACCGTCGGCGTGGTGACGACGACGGGTGGCGGAGCGGCGATGGCGGTCGATCAACTGGCGTTGCGCGGCGTCGCGGTGGCCGCTCCCAGCCCCGACACGCTGGCGCGCCTGGCGAGCGCGGGGGCGAACGTCCCGCCGGGCCGCATCGTCGACCTCACGCTGGCCGGCACCCGCTACGACGTGATGAAGGCGACGCTCGACGTCATGCTTTCAGCGCCCGAGTTCGATCTGGTTCTCGCCACGGTCGGCTCTTCGGCCCGCTTTCAGCCGGAGCTGGCGGTCCGGCCGGTGATCGACAGCGCCGCGGAAAGCCGCAAGCCCGTTTCGGCTTTCATCGTGCCCGAGGCGCCGCAAGCGCTGGCGCTGCTTTCCGACGCCGGCGTGCCCAATTTCCGCACGCCCGAATCCTGCGCCGACGTGATCGCCTCGGCCTTCGCCCGCCGCGTTCCGCGGCAAGGGTTGGCGGACGTCCCCGTGCACAGCGTTGCGGGCCCGGCGAAGTCGCTCGATGAAGTCGAGGCTTACGCGCTTTGCCGGCGCGTCGGCATCGAACACGCGCCGGTAATGGTGCTGAGGCCGGACGAGCCGATCCCGGCGCTGCCGTTCGCCTACCCCGTGGTCGCCAAGGTTCTGCACGACCAAATCGCTCACAAGACGGACGTCGGCGGCGTGATCGTCGCGATCGCGGACGCCGCGGCGCTGAAGGCGGCGATGCGGACCATCCGCGACGCCGTGCAGGCGCGACTGCCGGGAACGGTCGTCGAGCGCGTGCTCGTTCAGCCGATGGTCCGCGGCGTCGGCGAGGTTCTCATCGGACTGCGGCGCAACGTCGACATGGGTCCCGTCGTGATGCTGGCGGCGGGCGGCGTTCTCACCGAGATCTACCGCGACCGCAGCCTGCGGCTGGCGCCGATCGATCTCGACGCCGCGTTCGAAATGATCGCCGAAGTCAAGGCGATGCAGGCGCTCAGAGGATATCGCGGCAAGCCGGCGGGCGACCTCGAGGCGGTGGCGCGCGCGCTCGTCGGTCTGTCGCGATTGGCGCTGCTCGACGACGCCACGGTGCTGGAAGCCGAAATCAACCCGTTGATCGTGCTGCCGGCCGGCCAGGGCGCGCTGGCGGTCGACGCGCTGGTGCGGCTCGCCCCGGCGCGCGGGAAAACGGAGGGGAGCTGATGCGCCGCGTCGTCATGGCGGTCGGGCGCGGCCGGCGATGAACGCCCTCGCGCCGGACAATTACTGCGCCTCGCCGATCCTGTCGGAACGCATCGCCGCCTTGCTGGCGCGCGACACCTATGTCACGGGGTTGGCCGTCCGGTTGGTTGCCGTTTCGCCCGGGCAGGCCGAATTGGCGATGGAGGTGGCGCCAGCATTGACCAACGTCCACGGCGCCTGCCACGGCGGCGCGCTCTTCACCCTGGCGGATCTGGCGTTCGGCTCGGCCGCGATCTATGGCGGGCCGGTTCTGACGACGGGCGCCGACTTCAATTTCGTCCGCACCGCACCCATGGGAACGATCGTGCGCGCCACGGCGAGCGAGCTTTCCCGGACGGCGAAGACCGGGCTGTTCCAAGTAAAGCTGTGGAAGGAATCGACGGGCGTGCGGGCGATCGGAACCTTTCGCGGGCTATGGACGAGGGCCGCGCCGGGCGACGGCGAACCGTCGCTCGCGCGCCGGCGCTGAAACGAGCTCGTCGGGCGACGACATCCGCGCCGGCGAATTCGCCGGCCCCACTCATGACGCAGGAGAGCATCGCGTGGCGTTTGAAACCCTCATCTATGACGTGGCGGACCGCGTGGCCACCATAACGTTCAACCGCCCCGCGGCGATGAACGCGCTGAACGACCGGCTCTATCACGAAATGTCCCAGGCGATCAGGGACGTCGCCGACGACGACGCCGTCGGCTGCGTCGTCCTCACCGGCGCCGGGCGCGGCTTCTGCGCCGGCGCCGACGTGAAGGCGATGAATCCGGACACGTCGCCGCTCGCGCGCCGCAAGCGTCACCGCTGGATCCTGGCGGACGTGCTGCGGCCGCTCGCGACGCTCGAAAAGCCGGTCATCGCCGCGGTCAACGGCGCGGCGGTCGGGGCCGGCTTCTCCATCGCGCTCGCGGCCGACATCGTCATCGCCGGCGAAGCCGCCGTCTTCAGCCAGATCTTCGTCAGGCTCGGGCTGGCGCCCGATCTCGGGGGGCTCTACCTCTTGACCCGGGTCGTCGGGCTGAACAAGGCCAAGGAGCTGTGCTTCACCGGCAAGACGATCGACGCGGCCGAGGCGCTCGCGCTCGGCGTCGTCAACCGCGTGGTGAAAGCCGAAAGGCTCAACGAGGAAGCGCGCAGACTCGCCGTCGAGATCGCGGCCGGGCCGCCGACCGCGCTCGCCACGATCAAGACCCTGCTCAATCGGTCCTCGACCTCGACCTTGGATCAGATGCTCGAATACGAAACCTTCGCGCAGACGCTCGCCTACACGACGGCCGAGCACCGGGAGGGCGTGGCGGCGTTCCGCGAGAAGCGCGCCCCCGATTTCCGACCGAAGGGGACCTGACGCCGGTGGCCTCGACGAGGCGCCGTTGGCCCCGCCCGCAGGCCGATCGCGCCGTCGGGTCCTTGGCGCGACAGCCCGATCGGGAGTAGGCATCCGCGGGCGAGGACGAGCAACCTGAGCTTCAACGACGTTAGGGACAGACGATGACCGCCATCAATGCAGTGACCGAGCTCGAGATCGACGGCGAGATCGCGACCGTGAGAATCGACTCGCCGCCGGTGAACGCGCTCTCGGCGAACGTCCGGGACGGGATCAAGCGCGGCCTCGAAGCGGCCGAGGCGAACGGCGCGGTCAAGGCGATCGTGCTGATCTGCGCGGGGCGCACCTTCATCGCCGGCGCGGACATCTCGGAATTCGGCAAGCCGCCCCGCCCGCCCACCCTGCCCGACGTGCTCGACGCGATCGAGAACGCCAGCAAGCCGGTCGTCGCGGCGATCCATGGAACTGCGTTGGGCGGCGGGTTCGAGGTCGCCTTGACGGCGCACTACCGCATCGCCGTCCCTTCCGCCAAAATGGGCCTGCCGGAGATCAAGCTCGGCCTCATCCCCGGCGCCGGCGGCACGCAGCGCCTGCCGCGCCTCGTCGGCGTCGAGAAGGCGCTCGACGTCATCCTTTCCGGCGCGCCGTTCGGTGCACGCGACGCCAAGGACTGGGGCGTCGTCGACGAACTCGCCGACGAGGGGCGGTTGCACGAGGCCGCCGTCGCCTTCGCGCGCAAGCTGATCGTCCAGAAGGCGCCGCTTCGCAAGGTGCGCGACCTCAGCGCGAAGATCGACTCGGCGCGCGGCCATCCCGAGATTTTCGAAGCCGTCCGCAAAGCCAACGCGCGCAAATTCCGCGGCTTCGAGGCGTGGGAGAAGGCCATCGCCGCGGTAAAGAACGCGGTGGATCTTCCCTTCGACGACGGCGTCGCCAGGGAGCGCGAAATGTTCCTGGCGCTGCTGGCCAGCCCGCAATCCAAGGCGCAACGCTACGTTTTCTTCGCCGAACGGCAGACGTCCAAGATTCCCGACATTCCCGCGAGCGAGCCGACCCGCCCGATTCGCGCCGTCGGCGTCATCGGCGCCGGCACGATGGGCGGCGGCATCGCGATGAATTTTCTCAACGCCGGCATTCCCGTGGCGATCGTCGAGACCAGCCGCGAGGCGCTCGATCGCGGCCTCAAGATCATTCGGCGCAACTACGAGAACACCGCCAAGAAGGGCCGCCTGACGATGGCGGAGGTCGAAAAGCGCATGGCGGACCTTACGGGCACGCTCGATTTTTCCGTCCTCGCCGACAAGGACCTCGTCATCGAGGCGGTGTTCGAGAACATGGCGTTGAAGAAGGAGATCTTCGCCAGGCTCGACGCGATCGCCAAGCCCGGCGCGATCCTCGCCTCCAACACCTCCTATCTCGACATCGACGAGATCGCCGCGACGACCAAGCGGCCGGATGACGTGCTCGGCATGCATTTCTTCTCGCCCGCCAACGTGATGCGGCTCCTGGAGATCGTGCGCGGCGCGAAGACGGCGAAGTCGGTCGTCGCCACGGCGACGCAGCTCGCCGGCAAGATCGGCAAGGTCGGCGTCGTCGTCGGCGTCTGCCACGGCTTCGTCGGCAACCGCATGCTCGCGCAGCGCCAGCGCGAAGCGACGAAACTGATCCTCGAGGGGGCCATGCCTTGGGACGTCGACCGCGTCCTGGTCGAATTCGGCCTTCCCATGGGGCCGTTCGCGATGAGCGACCTGGCCGGCCTCGACATCGGCTGGTCGAAGGAGACGAGTTCGCGCTCCACCATCCGAGAGATCTTGTGCGAGGAGGGACGACGCGGCCAGAAGACCGGCGCCGGCTTCTACGACTACGACGAGGCGCGCAACGCCAAGCCGTCGCCGCTGGTCGAGAGGATCATCCGCGATTTCGCCCTCGCAAAGGGCGTGAAACAACGCGCCATTTCCGACGCGGAAATCCTCGAGCGCTGCATCTATCCGATGATCAACGAGGGGGCGAAAATCCTCGACGAGGGCAAGGCGCTGCGCGCTTCCGACATCGACGTCGTCTGGATCAACGGCTACGGCTGGCCGACCTATCGCGGCGGACCGATGTACTACGCCGACACGATCGGGCTTAGCCGCGTGCTCGCCAGGATGGAGGAATTTCGCGCCAAACTGGGCGACGACTTCAAGCCGTCGCCGCTGCTCGAGCGCATGGCGCGCGAGGGGGCCAGCTTCACGGGCGCGTCATGACGGTCGTCGGCGCGCCTGGCCGGAGGCGGCCGTGACTCTGCCGCTCGCCGGAGTTCGCGTCCTCGACCTGTCCAACGTCCTCGCCGGGCCTTTCTGCGGCTACCATCTCGCGCGAACCGGCGCCGAAGTCATCAAGGTCGAGAACCCGCAAGGCGGCGACCTCGCCCGTCGCCTCGGGGCGGACCCGGACATGGCCGCGCGCCTCTACGGCCTGTCGTTCGTCGCGATGAACGCAGGCAAGCAATCCGTCGCCCTCGATCTCAAGACGGCGTCGGGCAAGGAGGTTTTCCTTCGTCTGGTCGAAGTCTCGGACGTGGTGCTGGAGAATTTCCGGCCGGGGGTGATGGACCGGCTGGGACTGGGTTACGACGCGCTCGCCGAGCGCAATCCGCGCCTCGTCTATTGCGCCATCTCCGGCTTCGGCCAGGACGGCCCGTGGGCCGCCCGTCCCGCTTACGATCAGATCGTGCAGGGCTTGTCGGGCGTCATGAGCATCACCGGCGACCGCCAATCGGCGCCGCTGCGCACCGGGTTTCCCGTCTCCGACACGATCGCCGGCATGACGGCGGCCTTCGCCATCGCCGCCGCGCTGGTCGATCAGCGCGCCACCGGCAAAGGCCGCTTCATCGACGTCTCCCTTCTCGAATCGACTCTGGCCGCGATGGGCTGGGTCGTATCGAACCATCTGAACGCGGGCGTCGAGCCGCAGCCCATCGGCAACGAGAATTTCACTGCGGCGCCGTCGGGAACCTTCCGCACCGCGACCGGCCCGCTCAACATTTCCGCCAACGAACAAAAGCAGTTCGTCGCGCTGTGCGATCTCATCGCGCGACCCGACTTGATCGAGGACCCTCGATTCGCCGAGCGGCAGGCGCGTAAAGCCCACCGCGAAGCGCTCAACGCCGAGATCAATCGGGCGCTCGCCGCCCGGCCCGCCGAAGAATGGGAGGCGATGATGAACGGCGCCGGCGTTCCAGCCGGCCGCGTCCTGAGCGTCGGCGAGATCTTGCGCAACGAGCAGATCGTCGAGAGGCGCTTCGTCGAGACGCTCGCGCCCGGCCCCGCGGCGGACGAGCGAAGAACGCTGCGCGTCACGCGTCCGGGATTCCGCTTCGCCGGCGATTTCCCCGCCCCGCGCGCGCCGCCCGATCTGGGCGCTGACACCCGCTCGTGGCTCGAGCGCCTCAGCTATTCGCCGACCGAAATCGAACGGCTGCTGTCGAGCGGTGCGGCGCGCGCGGCGCGACTTGCCAAGGGCGGATGATATGACCAAGCCCGAGACGATCCGACGGATGGCGGACGAAGGCTGGACGGCGATCGCCGACGACGGCTTCATCGACCTGGCGGGACCCTTCTTTCAGAGAGGGGCGGGCGCGGACTTGACTTTCGGCTTTCCCACCGAGGCCAAGCATCACAATCGGCGCGGCGTGCTGCAGGGGGGCGCGCTGCTGACGTTCGTCGACAAAGCGTTCGGCGTCGCCGCGCGGGCGACGACGCAAGCCGAACTCGTCGTGACCGTGCAACTGGACGTCCATTTCCTCGACGCGGTTCAGATCGGCGAACTGGTCGAGACCCGTCCGAGGGTCGTGCGGGCGACGCGTCGCCTGATTTTCATGAGCGCGGAATTGACCGTGGGCTCGCGCGCCGTCGCGCTCGCCAACGGCGTGTGGAAAAAGGTCGGTCCGGCCGTGGCGGCGAAGGCGCGCGTGTTGTCGGACTGACGAGGACAGCCGGTGTTTTCGGCGATCGGCGTCAGTTCGCCGCCTTGGCTTCGCCGATGATCCATTCGCGAAAAGCAATGACTTTCCGACTGCCGCCGGCGCGCTTCGGGTGGACGAGATAATAGCCGAGCGAACGGCGAAGGATCTTGTCGAAGGGAAGGACGAGATCGCCCGAGGCCAGTTCCCGCTCCAACAGGCAGATCTGGCCGATGGCGACGCCGATGTCGCCCATCGCCGCCTGATAGGTCAGGGTCGAGCTGTCGAAGACCGGCCCGTGGCTGGGATCGATCTTGCCGCCCGCGAAAGCCAGCCAGTCCGCCCAGTCGCTGCGCCGATAGCGCGAGTGAAGCAACGTGTGTCGTTCGAGGTCCTGCACCTGGCGAAGCGGCTTCGGCCCGTCGAGCAGCGCCCGGCTGCACACCGGCGCGATGGCGTCGGGCATCAGCTTCCAGGCCGTCAAACCCTCCCACGTCCCTTCGCCGAACTGGACGCAGAGATCGAGGTTCTCGTGCTCGAAATCGGCCAGCGCGACCGCCGTCGACAGACGAACCTCGATGTCGGGATGCTTGGCGGAGAACCGCGACAGGCGCGGGATGAGCCAGTGGCGCGCGAACGTCGGGTAGGATCGCAACCGCAGAACCGGCTTGGCGTCCACCCGCCGCACATTCGCCGTCGACTCCTCGATCGTCGCGAGCGCCTGGGAGACCGCGGCGAGATAACGTCGCCCCGTATCGGTCAACTGCAATTCGGAATGATGACGCGCGAACAGCTTGACTTTGAGGAAGCCCTCGAGCACCGCGACCTGCCGGCTTACCGCCGCTTGCGTCACGCCCAATTCTTCGGCCGCGCGCGTAAAGCTCACATGCCGCCCGGACGCCTCGAACATGCGCAGCGGATTCAGCGGTGGAAGCTGGCGGGACACAAATCGAACCTACATATTGTAGGGCCGCTGATAAGCCCTACGAAGTGGAACGTCAACGCCGTCGATGCGACAATTTATCTGCTAAGCTGAGCAAGAACCGAGGGAACCGGAGGATTCCATGAACGACGCAAGCACGAAAGAGCGGGCGAAGCGCGCCTCGCAAGTCCTGACGGTCAGCCGCCGCAGCCTGTTGTTGGGCGGAGCCGGCCTCGCCGCCGCAAGACTCGGCATGCCCTATATCGGAAACGCCGCCGCCGCCGAGCCGATCAAGATCGGCATGATCTGGGCCAAGACCGGCCAGATCGTCGATCAGGCGGAGTACCTCGCCCAGGGCGGCATGCTCGCGCTGGAGCAGCGCAACAATACGCTGCTCGGCCGGCCGGCGGAGATCGTCTGGCTCGACGAGCCGAACCCGCAAGGCGCGCAGGAGAGCGCCGAACGTCTCGTCAACGAGCACAAGGTCGTCGGCATCGTCGGGGGGGCGCTGAGCTCTTTCGCGCTCGCCATTTCGGCGGTCGCCAAGAAGGCCAAGGTGCCTTACGTCGCGCCGAACGCCGCCGCCGGCGCGTTGACCGGCGCCTCGTGCAACAAATACACCTTCCGCCAGCAGCCGCCGGTCGCCGTCCACACCGCCGTGCTGGCGCCCTATTGCGCCGCGATCGGCAAGAAATGGTACCTTCTCACCGCCTCCTACGCCTTCGGCCAGGACATCAGGAAGAACTTCGCCGACTACATCACCGCGAACGGCGGGACGGTGGTGGGCGCCGACGAGGCGCCGGTCAATACGCCCGACTTCAGCTCCTTCATCCTGAAAATTCGCGCCGCGAAGCCCGACGTCGTGATCGGCGGAATCTCGGCGGGCGATCTCACCACGTTCCTCAAGCAGTGGAACGAGATGGGCATGCGCGGAAAGATCCCGTTCGCCGAGATCGCCGTCGGCAACACCGACCTCTGGGGCGTCGGACCGGAAGCGGCCGACGGCCTCTACACCATCACCTGGTGGTACAATAACCCGAACAATCCGCCCGACGAGCAGGCGATGGCCGCCGCCTACCTCAAGAAATACAATCGGCCCGCCGCCGACAAGGCCTGGATGGGCTGGATGGGCATGCGATCGCTCCTCGATTCGATCGAGGCCGCGAACTCCACCGACGCGGCCGCCATCGTCAACGCGCTGGAGCAATGGAAGGTCCGGCGAGGCGACATCGACGTCGGCTATCGCGCCTTCGATCACCAGATGACCAACCGGCTCCTCGTCGCCGGCATCCATCCGGTGATCACCGACAAGTGGGACTACTTCGAGGTCAAGGCGGAGCTGCCCAAGACTCCCGCCGACATCGAGAAGGCGTTCGGAACTCAGGCGGAGAGCGCCTGCAAGATGGACTCGCTCTGAGCGGGCGCGTCCGTCACCGAGGCGACGGCGCCGTCGGCTCCGGGATCGTTCCCGGAGCCGGACCCGCCGCCGCGCCGTCAGGCGGGCTTTGCAGCGAAACAGGTGCGCGATGCTCGAAATGATCCTGTCGCAGGCCGTCAACGGCCTCGTTTTGGGCTTTCTTTACGTCCTCATCGCGATCGGCCTGTCGATCATTTTCGGCATGTTGGGGATCGTCAACTTCGCCCATGGCGGCTTCTTCGCCATCGGCGCCTATCTCGCGCTGGCGCTCGGCCGGGAATACGGCTGGGGCGCGGCGCTGGCGGCGCCGGTGCTGACCGGGCTCATCGGAATCGTCGTCGAGACGGTGCTGGTTCGCCACCTCTACGGCAAAGAGCCGTTGCTCAGCTTGATCCTCACCTTCGCGCTGGCGCTGCTGATCGAGGCGATCCTGCGCATGGTCTTTGGCGGCGCGGCGCTGCCTTTCACCGCGCCGAAGGTCTTGTCCGGCTTCGTCGAATACGGGCCGATCCTGGTGACGAAGTACCGCCTGATCGTGCTCGCGGTGACCGTGATCGCCCTTTTCGGCTTCTGGGCGTTCCTGACCTACACGCCGTTCGGCCGCATCATCCGCGCCGGTTCGCGCGACGCGGAGATGGTCGGGCTTCTGGGCATCAACCTGCCGATCGTCTTCAGCGGCGTGTTCGGCATCGGCTGCTTCCTCGCGGGGCTGGCCGGAATGCTGGCCGCGCCGCTCTGGACCATCACGCCCTCCATGGCGGCCGGCGCGGTCATGCCGGCGTTCGTCATCGTCACGATCGGCGGACTGGGCTCCTATTCCGGAGCCATCGTCGCCGGCCTCCTTGTCGGCCTCACCACCGCCATGACGATCCAGTTCGCGCCGGAGTGGTCGGGCGCGGCGATGTACGTGCTGATGGCCGCCATCCTTCTGGTGCGCCCGCGCGGCCTGTTCGGCGAGAAATGGGAGCGGTTCGAGTGAAGCTCCCGCCGCTCCTGTCGAACCCGATCCCCTGGACGGCGCTGGTCTTCGCCGCGCTCACCCTGATCTGGGCGGCGCTCGGCGCGCCGATATCGCTCATCACCCAGATCGTCATCTACACGCTTTACGGCGCCGGCGTGAACCTTCTGGTCGGCTACACCGGCCTGGTGCCGTTCGGCGCGTCGCTGTTTTTCGGCTGCGCCAGCTATGTCGCGGCCCTCGCCGTCCTCGCCGGCAAGGCCAACGATCTGGAGGCGCTGGCCCTTGCGGTGCTGTGCTCGATCGCGCTCGCCGTGGTGACGGGGGCGATCATCCTGCGCCGCAAGGGGCTCTATTTCTCGCTGCTGACGCTCGCCTTCTCGCAAATCGCCTTCGAAATCGCCTTCACTTGGACGGGGGTGACGGGCGGCGAAAACGGGCTGCAAGGCGTGGCCCGCTCCTATTTCGCTTCCGACTGGCAGTTTCATCTCTTCGCCACCGCGACGGTGCTCGTCGGGCTGTGGCTGTTGTGGCGCATCGCCCATTCGCCGTTCGGGCGCGTGTTGCAGGCCGTGCGCGACAACGAGCAACGGGCGGGCAGCCTGGGCTACAACGTCTATCTCGTCCGCCTCGGCGGTTTCACCCTGATGGCCGCCTTCGTCGGCTACGCCGGCGCCTTGCTGACGCTGATGCTGCAAGGCGTCTACGCCAACAACCTGAGCTGGCAGCACGCCGGCGACTCGCTGCTGATGACGGTGCTCGGCGGCGTCCATCATTTCCTCGGACCGCTGTGGGGCGCGATCGCGTTCATCATCCTCCAGGACCGTCTTTCCGCGGTGACCGAGGATTGGTGGCTGATCTTCGCGCCTATTATCATCCTGTTCGCGCTGCTGTCGCCGGAAGGCATTCAGGGTCTGGCGCAGCGCCTGCTGCGCAGGGAACGCTGGACGCTGACCCGAGGAACGATCCCGCCGCGCCCCGCTTTGATCCGGCCCTACGAGAGCGCCGTTCTCAACATCGACCCGAACCAGCCCATCTTGCAGACGCATCGGCTGAGCAAGAACTTCGGCAACCTGATCACCGCGCGAGAAATCGACCTTTCGGTGCGGCCCTTCGTGCTGCATTCGATCATCGGGCCGAACGGCGCCGGCAAGACGACCCTTTTCAATATGCTGACGGGCGTATTGCCGGTCAGCGCCGGCCGGATCGTCTTCGACGGCAGGGACATCACGTCGCTGCCGATGCACGTCCGGGCGCGCATGGGCATCAGCCGGTCGTTTCAGATTCTCTCGGTCTTCCCCAACCTCAGCGTCTTCGAAAACGTTCGGGTCGCGGTGCAAGCCCAGCGCCACGGCGCGCGCGGCCTGTTTGCGGACGCCAACGCTCTGACGCCGATCAACGAGCGCGCCTGGTCGATCCTCGACGCGGTGGGGCTCGCCGATCGCGCCGGCGAGCCATGCGCCAACCTTCCGCACGGCGCCAAGCGACTGCTCGAAATCGCGGTGACGCTCGCCATCGATTCCAAGTTGCTGCTGCTCGACGAGCCGCTGGCGGGTCTGGCGGAGGCCGACCGCGTCATCGTCGCCGACCTGATCAAGCGCCTGGCGCAAAGGCACGCGGTTCTCCTCATCGAGCACGACATCGATCGCGTCCTGGCGATCTCGGATCGCATCTCGGTGCTGCATCAGGGCCGGATCATCGCCGACGGCGATCCGGCGTCGGTAGCCGCGAGCCCGGAGGTCATCGCGGCCTATCTCGGCGCGGCGAAGGACGGCGCGCGATCGGCCCCTCCGACGGTCGAGCGCGCCGCGCACGCCGGAGCGCGCCCGCTCCTGACGGTGAAGGGCATTCACACCGGCTACGGCGGCGGCACAGTCATTTCCAACCTCAGCCTGACGGTTCACCGGGGCGAAGCCGTCGCGCTCCTCGGCCGCAACGGAGTGGGCAAGACGACCACGTTGCGCGCATTGACCGGCACGTTGCCGCTCGCCGCCGGCTCGATCGAATTCGACGGCAAGCGAATCGACGGCCTCGCGGCCTATCAGATCAGCCGGCTCGGCGTCTCGCTGGCGCCCGAGGGCCGAAGGCTCTTCCCCAATCTCACCGTCGTCGAGAACCTCCAAATCGCGGCGCGAGCGGGCGGCGTCAGCATCGAGGAGGTGTTCGCGCTCTTTCCGCGCTTGCGCGCAAGGCAAAAAGCGAAAGCGGAAAATCTCTCGGGCGGCGAGCGGCAAATGGTCGCCATCTCCCGCGCCCTGGTGACCCCGAGCAAGCTGATCCTTCTCGACGAGCCCTTCGAGGGCCTCGCGCCGGCGGTCGTCAACGAGGTGATGGAGGCGCTGGTGAAGCTGCGCGGCAAGACCGCGATGGTGATCGTCGAGCATCACGCCGAAACCGTGCTGCCTATCGTCGATCGCGCTTACGTCCTGGTGAACGGCCAGGTGGCGTTCGAGGGAGACGCCGTCGCGCTGGAACGGGATCACGCGCTGCAGACGCGGTTGCTCGGCGTCGTCCAAGGCGAAGAACTGGAGGTGGCGGCGAACGTCGCGGCGCCTTCGACGGGAGTACGAAATTGAATCTGAACTTGACCGGCGCGACCCGCCTGCACGTGATCGTCGGCGATCCGATCGCCCAGGTGAAATCGCCCGGCGGCATGACGGCGGCGTTCGCGGCGCGCGGTTACGACGGCGTGCTCGCGCCGGTTCAGATCGCCGTCGAGGACCTCGACGACTTTCTCGGCGCCGCCGACCGCGTGAAGAACCTCGACGGCATCGTCGTCACGGTTCCCCACAAGTTCGCCTGCTTCAAGCATTGCCGCGAGGCGACGGACCGGGCGGCGTTTCTGGGGGCGGTCAACATCATGCGCCGATCGCCCGGGGGCGGCTGGCGCGGCGAGATGGTCGACGGCCTCGGGTTCGTCGGCGCCGTTCGCGCTGAAGGGTACGATCCCAAGGGCAAGCGCGCGTTGCAGATCGGGGCGGGAGGCGCCGGCTCGGCGATCGCGCTGGGGCTCGTCGACGCAGGCGTGCGCGAACTGGCGATCCACGACCAGGACATCGTTCGGCGCGACAATCTGATCCGCCGCCTCAACGCCAAATTCGGCGCGCGCGTGGTTCCAGGCTCGGCCGACCCGAGCGGATTCGATCTCGTCGCCAACGCGACGCCGGCGGGCATGAAGCCCGGCGACCCCTTGCCGGTCGACGTGACGAAACTGTCGCCGTCGACCTTCGTCGGCTGCGTCATCACCGTCCCCGCGATATCGCCGCTCGTCGAGGCGGCGCGGCGGATCGGCTGCCCGACGTCCACGGGCACTCAGATGTACCATGCGCTGCAAAGCGCGATGGTCGACTTCCTGCTCTTTACCGACACAGCACGTTGAGGCGCGATCATGATCAAGTCACTCGAAGCCCTGTCCGACAACGCCGCCTACGACCTCGTCGTCGTGGGCGCGGGAGCGGGCGGCATGGCCGCGGCGATTTTCGCGGCGATCGCCGGCAAGAAGGTTCTTCTGGTCGAACGGACGGAATTCCTCGGCGGCACCACCGCGCTTTCCGCGGCGACGACATGGGTTCCCAATTCGCTGCACTCGGCCTCCGTCTCCCCCGACGACAGCCGGGAGAAAGCCTCGCTCTTCCTCTCCGGCGTGGTGGGCAACTATGCGCCCGCCGCGCTGCGCGAGGCGTTCCTGACGAGCGGCCCCGAGGCGATCGCGACGCTGGAGTCGCGGACCGACGTGCACTTCCGCCCTTACGCGACGCATCCCGACTACGAGCAGGACGTCGAGGGCGCCACCATGCGCGGCCGCGCGCTGGAGCCGGTCCCCTTCGACGGACGCACGCTGGGGCCGAACCTAAAATACGTTCGCCCGCCCATACCCGAGTTCACGATTTTCGGCGGCATGATGGTCGACCGCACCGACATCAACCATCTGCTGGCCTTGAAGACCTCATGGCGCTCCTTCAAGCACGCGGTGGGCATACTCGCCCACTACGGCCTCGATCGCCTGGCGGGACGGCGCGGAACGCGCCTCGTCATGGGCAACGCCCTGATCGGGCGCATGCTCGCCGAGTTGTCGAAGCGAGACGTCGACATCGTCGTGCAGACCTCGGTCAGCGAACTCGCGACGAGCGGCGGGCGCGTTTGCGGCGTCACGCTGAAGAGCGGCGGCACGACGCGCCGGATCGGCGCGCGTCGCGGCGTGGTGCTGGCGGCGGGGGGATTCGGCCGGCACCCGACGCGGCGCAAGGAACTGCTGCCCGAGCCGACGCCGGAGTTTAGCCCCGCCGCGCCCGGCCACACCGGCGCGATGCAGGACCTCGCGCTCGCGCTCGGAGCGAAGTTCGGCGCGGCCAACTACGAGAACTCGTTCTGGGCGCCCGTGTCGATCCGCAAGCGCCCCGACGGCAGCACCGCCGTCTTTCCGCATTTCGTCATGGACCGCAGCAAGCCGGGCACGGTGTGCGTCGACCAGACCGGCCGCCGCTTCGTCAACGAATCCGTGTCCTACCACCAGTTCGGCCGGGCGATGTTCGCGGCCAATCGCGCCTCGCCCTGCATCCCCTGCTTCATCATCACGGATGCGGTGGGCCTGAAGAAATACGGCCTCGGCATGATTCACATGGGCGGCGTCGACATCAAGCCGTTCCTGGCCGACGGCTATCTCGTCGAGGGCAAGACGGTCGCCGATCTCGCGGCCAAGCTCGCGATCGATCCGGCGACGCTGGAGCGAACGATCGCCGACATGAACGGCTTCGCGAAGAGCGGCGTCGATCCGCAGTTCGGCCGCGGGACGACGCCTTACCAACGCGTCAACGGCGACGCGTCCCATTCGCCCAATCCGACGCTCGGCCCGATCGCCGCGCCGCCTTTCTACGCCGTGCGTCTCTATCCCGGCGACATCGGCGCCGCGGCGGGGCTCGTCACCGACGAATGGGCGCAAGTCCTGGGAGAGGGCGACCGGCCGATCGGCGGCCTCTACGCCTGCGGCAACGAGGCCAACTCGATCATGGGCGGCACGTACCCGGGCCCGGGAATCACCATCGGGCCGGCGATCGTCTTCGCCTATCGCGCCGTCGCGCATGCGTTCGACCAGCAGTCGATGCGCCATGCGGCGTGAGAGCGAGGCCCGCCGGAAAGACATCGCGCCCGGCGCGCCGACTGGCGGTCGGCGATGAACCGGATCGATCTCGACGGCCGCGTCGCCTTGATCGGCGGCGGATGCGGCGGCATCGGGCGAGCCGTGCGAAAACGCTTCATCGCCTCCGGAGCGAAAGTGGCGACCTGGGACCTCGCCGACGACGCGGACGATCGCGTCGACGTCACCGACGAGGCCGCGGTCGCCGCAGGCTTCGAGCAGTTCATGGATCGCTTCGGCCGGATCGACATCCTGGTCAACGCCGCCGGCGTCACCGGCCCGACCGTGCCGATCGAAGACGTCAGCCTCGCCGACTGGCGCCGAACGATCGACGTCAATCTGACGAGCACATTTCTGACTTGCCGCGCCGTCGTGCCTGAGATGCGCCGGCGCAACGCGGGGCGGATCGTCAACCTCGCCTCGATCGCCGGCAAGGAAGGCAACGCCAGCATGACCGCCTATTCGGCCGCCAAGGGCGCGGTCATCGCGCTGACGAAGGCCTTGGCGAGGGAACTCGCGGACACCGAAATTCGCGTCAACGCCTTGGCCCCGGCGATCATCGCCACCGATCTCGTAATGCAGATGTCGCGCGCGACCTACGAGACCGCGATCGCCAAGATTCCGCTCGGGCGCGCCGGCCGGCCCGAAGAGGTCGCCGCGATGATCGCGTGGCTCGCCTCCGACGAATGCTCGTTTTCGACCGGCGCGACGTTCGACCTCTCGGGCGGACGGGCCACCTATTGAATGGGCGCGCGCTCGGCGAAACGGCGCGGCGGCCGCGAAGCCTTTTCGCGGTTTGCCTCTAGGCGACGCGCTTCGCTACGAATTTTGCTGGGAATGACGGGCGGCGCGTGCTCTCCGAGGTGCCGTTCGGCCTTGCGACCGACGTCCTGATCCGCCGCATTTTCCGCAATGTGTACGAGATGCCGCATGTCCCTTCGTCCCCGCGGGTTCGCCTTCACCCTCCTCGTCGCCGCGCTGGTGGCGCTGCCGCCGCTTTCCATCGACATGAGCCTGCCGGCGACGGACCGCATCGGCGCCGCGCTCGGCGCGCCGGCGTCGCAGACCGGTATGACGCTGAGCCTCTTCATGGCCGGCTTCGCGCTGGCCCAACTCGGCTTCGGCCCGCTGTCGGACCGCTTCGGCCGCCGCGTCCCGCTTATCGCGACTTGCGCGCTGTTCGGCGCCTCCGGATTCTTCTGCGCCTTCACGGGGAGCATCGACGCGCTGCTGTTCTGGCGCTTCGTCCAAGGCGCCGGCGCCGGCGGCGCCACCGTCCTCGCGTTCGCGATCGTGCGCGACCTCTTCGAGGGCTCGCAGGCCCGCGCCCGCATGGCGACCATCAGCGCGGTGATGACGGCGGCGCCGATGCTCGCCCCGGGCATCGGCGCGCTCATCCTGCGCCTCGCCGACTGGCGCACGATCTTTCTTCTTCTCGCGCTCGCCGGCGTCGCGCTGGTTCTCGTCGTCGGCTTCGCCTTCGCCGAGTCCATTCGCGCCGCCGATCCGGGGGCGCTCGCCGTGCGCCCTCTCCTGCGCAACTACGCCCGCGCCCTCACCCACCGCGTCTCCGTCGGCCATTCCCTGCTCGCCGGGCTGAGCTTCGGCTGCATGTTCGCCTTCGTCTCCGGCTCGCCCTTCGTCTTCATCGGAGCGCTCGGCCTGGGGACGGGATGGTATGCGCTGCTCTTTGCGACCGGCACCCTCGGCCTCACCGCCGGTTCGCTTCTCTGCGGCCGCCTGGTCGCCCTCGGCGTGGGGGCGCGCCGCCTGCTCGCCGCCGGCGTCATCGGCCAAGCCGCTTTCAGCCTCGCCCTGCTCGCGCTCGCGTGGGCCGGCCTCTTTCGCGTCGCGGACTCGTTGCCCCTCATCGTGCTCGCCAACGTCTGCGTCGGCGTCATCACCCCGCTCGCCGTTCACGGCGCGATGGAGCCCTTCCCCGAAATGGCCGGCGTCGCCTCGGCCGTTTGCGGATGCATACGGATGCTGGGCGGCGCCGCGGCGAGCGCCCTCGTCGCCTGGCTCTTCGCCGGAACGCCCACGGCGCTGCCGCTCGCCATGACCGTTTTCTCGACCGCTTCGGTCTTGACCTGGCTCGTGCTGCTGCGTCCCGCCACGCGCACAGCCGCTTCGTCGCGCTGACCGGCCGCGCGCGACCCCTCAGGGCCGCGGTTGCGCCCGTCTGTCCGTTCGCCGCGCCAGCACCCTTCGGGTCGCCTCCAGCGCGTCGCGCGACCAGCGCTCGACACCGACGAGTCGCTTGCGCTCGTCATTCGGGATTTCGATGCTGATCGGGAGATTCGCCGGCAGGGCCGAGAATATCCCGACGAGATCGATGCCTCCTTCGCCGGGCGGCAGGCGCGCGCAGCGCGCGTCATGGATGAGCCCCTCGCGCGTCGCCGGAATTTCGCCGGGCGCGTCGCAGATCTGCGCGTAATGCAGGCGCTCGGCGGGAATGGCGATGAGATCGTCGAGCGACGTCGTCGAACGTCCCGCGTGCAGGGCGTCGACGAGAACGCCGCCATTGGGCTGGCCGGCGCGCGTCACGATGCGCAAGGCGGTGCGCGCGTCGGGAACTTTCGTCCAGGGCATGAACTCGAGATCGCCGGTCAAGCCATAGGGATGGGCGGCGGCGCAGAACGCCGCGAAGGAATCGGTGAGCCGCGCCTCGTCCGGATCGTCGCCGGCCACCAGGATCGCCTTGGCGCCGAGCTCGCCGCAGGCCTCCAGAAAGCGAGCGCATTGCGCGACGCGGAAATCCGCCGCCAGGCGGACGATCTCGACATCGAAAATCGCGACGCCGGTCGATTTCGCGCGCGCGACGGTCTCACGCAGGAGATCGCGATCCTCCATCAGCGGCGAATAGTCGCCGCCCGGCAGCGCCGGCATCGCGCGCAGGCCCACCGCGCCGTAGCCGATACGGGCCGCCAGCGACACCGCGTCGGGCGGCGACAGAGGCGCGCTGGTGAGATAGGCGAGCGAAGTGACCGGCTCCATGACAATCTCCCGACCCTCGCGCGTTCGTCGCCACCGCGACGCGCATGGCGCCGCCGTGCGCCGCGTCGCGCGGGCGCCCTTCGCTAACACGACTGGACTCCGATTCCAATATCGGAATTGAGAAACTGGAATCGAATTCTAAATCGTCTTGACGCGCGGTTCGCCTTGGCGCACGAAGAGGCGCTGAGCGAGGAGAAGCGCCCGTGGCCAAATTGAACGTCGGCGTCGTCGGGGCGGGCGCGATCGGCCGCGCGCACGCGGAAACGATCATGCGCTCCGACGTCTCGGCGCTTTCCGGCGTCGTCGACCCGACCGACGCGGGACGGGATTTCGCCGCCAGGCTCGGCGCGCCGTGGTTTCCCGACCATCAAGCGATGCTGCGCGGCGCCAAGCCGGACGCGGCGATCGTCGCCACGCCCAACGCGACGCACCGCCCGATCGCGCTCGACTTCCTGCGCGCCGGCGTCCCCGTCCTGATCGAAAAGCCGATCGCCAGCACGGTCGAGGACGGCGCCGCCATCGCCGCGTTCTGCGCAAGTTCCGGCGTGCCGGCGATCGTCGGCCACCATCGCCGACACAATCCGATCATTCGCCGCGCGCGAGCGCTCGTCGCGGCGGGGGCGCTGGGCAGACTGACGAACGTCTCGATCCTCGCGACGTTCTACAAGCCGAGGGAATATTTCGATATCGAGTGGCGCCGCCGCGAGGGCGGCGGCCCCGTGCTGATCAACCTCATTCACGAGATCGACCTCGTTCGCCACGTCTGCGGCGAGATCGCCACGGTGCAAGCCCTGTCGTCCAACGACGTGCGCGGCTTCGAAGTCGAAGACACGGCGGCCGTTCTGCTGCGCCTGGTCAACGGGGCGCTGGTCGCCATCAGCCTGAGCGACACCGCCGCGTCGCCGTGGAGCTGGGATCTCGCCTCGGGCGAAATTCCGCATTATCCGAGCCAGCCGGTCCGCGTGAACACGCATTTTCTCTGCGGCGCGGACGCGTCGCTGACTCTGCCGTTCCTGGAGTTATGGAGCTACAAGGGCGCCAAGAGCTGGTACGCGCCGATCACGCGCGAACAATTGGCGGTCGAGCGGGCGGACCCGTATACGGAACAACTCGAGCACCTCTGCCGCGTCGCCCGCGGCGAAGAGGCGCCGCTGATTTCCGCCGCCGACGGGACGCAGACCCTGCGCGCGACGCTGGCCGTCAAGGAAGCGGCGCGAACCGCGCGGACCGTGGCCGTCGAGTTGGGATGAGGACCATGTCGGTTGAAGCCGCGTCGACGTCGACGCCGCAAGACGCCGAAGCGAGCCCGAGCGGCCTGCTCGAGAGAACGCTGAGCGTGCTCGAGCTGCTCGCGCGCAACGGGCGCGGCCTGCAACTGTTCGAAATCGCCGACAAGCTGCGCATCCCGCGCAGCGCCACGCACCGCGTCCTCACCAACCTCGTCGCGCTCGGCTACGCGCGCCAGGAGCGGGAGCATGGCGCCTATCAACTGACCGCCAAGCTCGCGTCGCTCGCCTTCACCTTCCTCGCCAGCAGCGGCGTCACCGACCTCGCCCAGCCGATCCTCGATCGCTTGGCCCGAACGTCCGGAGAACTGGCGCGCCTGGCCATGGTGGACGGGCGCGAACTCGTCTGGGTCGCCAAGGCGCAAGGCTCGCAATACGGTCTGCGCTACGACCCCGACATGGGACGGGTTGGGCAGCTCTCCTGTTCGGCGAGCGGTCACGCGTGGCTCGCCTGCCTAAGCGACGACGAGGCGATGGCGCTGGTCGAAAAGCAAGGCTTCGGGTCGCGCGCGGCGTTCGGGCCGCGAGCGCCCGAGACCAAGCAGGCGCTGCTGAAATGCCTTCGCCAGACCCGCAAGCGCGGCTTCAGTCTGGTGGTGCAGACCTATTCTCCCTGGATGAACGCCGCCGCCGCCGCCGTCCACCATCCCGTGACCGGCGAAGTCACGGGGGTCGTGGTGATCGCGGGGCCGCACGTCCGGCTGACCGAAGCCCGGATGCTGGAGCTTGCGCCGCATCTGATGGAGGCGGCGCGCGAGCTTTCGCTGGCGAGCGCCGCTTCGCTGGCGCTGGGCGAGCGCAAGCCGGCGGAGGCGACGAATATCTTCGTCTCGAGCGCGAGCTGAGCCGTCGGCGCCATTGGAGAGGACCCCCATGAATCTGTTGGTGACCGGCGGCGGCGGCTTCCTCGGCGCCTGGATCGTCAAGCGCCTGTCGGGCGCGGGGCATCGCATTCGCATCCTCGAAGCCTCCGCCAACCGACAGTTGCTGAACGACATCGCAGGACGCGCGAACGCCGGCGAGGTCGACTGGCGGGTGGGAGACGTCGTCGAGGGCTCGGACGTCAATCGCGCGGCGTCCGGCTGCGACGCGATCGTTCACCTCGCCGGGGTCCTGACCCCCGCTTGCAAGGCGGACCCCGTCCGCGGCGCCAAGATCAATCTCATCGGCACGCTCAACGTCTTCGAGGCGGCGCGCGCTCACGGCGTCGAGCGAATCGTTTACACCAGCAGCGCCGCCGCGCATGGGCCGAAGAACGATCCCGACCCGCGTCCCATCAGCCATTACGGCGCCTTCAAGGTCGCCTGCGAAGGCTGCGCTCGCGCCTATTGGCAGGATCATCGGCTCGGCAGCGTCGGTTTTCGACCCTATGTCGTCTATGGCCCGGGGCGCGAAACCGGTCTCACCGCGGGCCCGTCGCTCGCGTGCCGGGCCGCCGCCCGCGGCGAAGCCTACACGATTCCCTATTCGGGCTCGTCGGGTCTCGTCTATGTCGACGACGTCGCCGCCGCCTACGAGGCGGCGCTGACGCGCGAGCCGGACGGCGCGCATGTCTTCGATCTCGCCGGCGAAGTCGCCTCCAACGAGCGCGTCGTCGAGGAAATCCGCCGCGTCGTTCCACAAGCGCGGATCGGCGTCGCGGGTCCGATCGCCGAATTCGTTCCCCACGCCCCGGACGCGTCCCTCGACAAGGTCCTGCCCGGTCTTCCCCGCACGAGCCTTCGCGACGGCGTCGCGCGAACGATCGCCTTCTATCGACGCGCAGAGCTCGAGGCATGACATCGCCCGCTCTCGGCGCGCACACCTTCGGCTTCGTCTGGCGATCGAGCGCCGCTGAGGCGCTCGAGGCGCTCGGCGAAGCGGGTTTTCGCCACGTTGAGCTCATGGCGACGCCGCCGCATTTCGATCCCTGGCGCTTCGATCCCTCGCTGATGCAGACGCTGCGGCGCCTGCTCGGCCGCTATCGTCTGTCGCTGATCGCCCTCGATCTGGCGAGCAACGACGTCAATCTGGCGAGCCCGTCGCGCGACGTCGTCGATTTCGCCGTCGACGCCTACACGAAAGCGATCGCCCGCGCCGCGGAGCTGGGCGCGCGATCGATTTGCGTCGGCTCCGGCCGCCGGCACGCACTGCTCTCCAGCGCCAACGAGCGAGCGATGACGACGTTCAAGCCGGCTTTCGCCCGCATTCACGCCGAAGCGCGTCGGCGCGGCGTGCGCGTTGCGCTCGAGAACCATCCGCAAGGCCTGCTCGCCGACGCGCCGACGATCGAAGCGTTTCTGAGCGCCGAGGGCTACGGCGACGTCTGCGTCATCTACGACGTGGCGAACGCCTTCGCGATCGGCGAGGACCCGGCTCGCGGTCTCGAAATTCTATGGCCGCGTATCGACGTCGTTCACCTCTCCGACAGCCCGAGGGGCCAGTGGCGACACGATCCGATCGGTTCCGGCGACATCGATTTCGCTGCGATCGCCGACGTCGTGCGAACCCGCGAATTCGCCGGAACCGTCGTGCTGGAGATTCTCTCCGACGATCCCCTCGGCGACCTCGTCGACGGCGTCGCCCGATTGAAAGGACTCGGCCTGCCGCTCGCCGATGTGTTGAGGCGTTGACGCGCCGAGTCGGTCTTCAATCGAGTCGAATCGGCGTCGCCCTTCCCTCACCGCCTGACGCGCTCGATCACGGCGGCGACGCCTTGTCCGACGCCGATGCACAACGAGACCAGCGCGTAGCGGCCCTCGATCCGTTCGAGCTGGCGCAGCGCGGTCAAGGCGAGGCGCGCGCCTGACGCGCCCAAGGGATGGCCGACGGCGATGGCGCCGCCGTTCGGGTTCAAGCGCGCGTCCTCGGGCGTCAGATCGAGACCGGCGAGACATCCCAGGACTTGGGTGGCGAAAGCCTCGTTGATCTCGATGACGTCCATCGCCGCCAAGCTCAGCCCGGCGCGCTGCAACGCCTTCTTGGCCGCCGGAACCGGGCCGAGCCCCATGAGGCGAGGCGCGACGCCGGCGATCGCGGCCGCGACGATCCGCCCGCGGGGGCGGACGCCCAGCCGTTCGCCGATCGCTTCCGATCCGATCAACAGCGCGCCGGCGCCGTCGTTGATGCCCGAGGCGTTGCCGGCCGTGACGACGCCGCCCTCGAACAGCGGCTTCAGTTTCTCCAACGAGGAAAGGCTCGTTTGCGGCCGCGGGTGTTCGTCCGCCGACACGATCGTCGGCGGTTTGCCTCGGCCTTGCGGGATTTCCACCGGCGTGATTTCCTCGTCGTAGAAGCCGTCGGCGCGCGCCGCCTCGTATTTTTCCTGCGATCGAAGAGCGAAACGATCGGAAGCGTCGCGCCGAATGCCGAGCTCGGCGGCGATGTTGTCGGCCGTCTGCGGCATGGTGTCGGCGCCGAACCTCGCCTCGACCTTCGGATTGGGGAAGCGCGCGCCGATGGTGGAGTCGAAGACCGAGACCTGCCGGCTGTAGGCGCTCGTCGCCTTGGCCATGACGAAGGGCGCGCGGCTCATGACCTCGACGCCGCCGGCGACGAAGAGTTCGCCTTCGCCGCAACGAACCGCGCGCGCCGCGTCGGCGATCGCGCAAAGGCCGGAGCCGCACAGGCGGTTGACCGTGACGCCGCCGGCGCTCTCCGGCACGCCCGCCAGAAGAGCCGCGTGCCGCGCGACGTTGCGCGCGTCCTCGCCGGCCTGATTGGCGCCGCCGATCACGACGTCCTCGATCTCGCCGGCAGGAAAGCGGTTGCGCTCGATCAGACGCGCGATCACGCCGGCGAGAAGATCGTCCGGCCTGACGGGCGCGAGAGCCCCGGCGTGCCGGCCGAACGGCGTCCGCAGGCCGTCGTAGATCATCGCTTCTTGCATCGCTTATTTCTCCGGAAATTGTCGCGCCGACCCTCGGGCGGGCCGGCCGACGAAGTCAGGCTCCGTTCGCGGCGCTGCGTGGCGCGGCGCTCGACGCGAACGCCATCGCCGCCGTGCATATCGCGCGCCGGCCGGGCGATGTCGAGCGCCTTGTGGTAATGGCGCGCATGACAATCGGAGCGATCCGCGAGCCCGCGCCGCGCCGACCGGAGGGCGGCGAGCCGGGGCCGGCGCGGGGTCGACCCGTCCGGTTACGCCGGCGCGTCGCCGAAGCGGTTCGGCCCGTCCGTCCCCGGGCTGCAAAAGCCGACGAACAAGATCAGCCAACCGACGATCGGGACGAGCGCAAGCAGGAACCACCATTCCTGGCGGTCGATGTCGTGTAGCCTTCTCACGCTCACGGCGATCATCGGCAAGAACGTGACGAGAAGCCAAAGGGGCGCGAACAGGGCCGCATGACTTCCAAACGCGACGAAATCGACAATTCTGAGCAAGATGATGGAAACGAACCAGAACAGGGTCGAATACCAAAACTCGGATCGGCGCGCCCTGCCCTCGAACACGTAGTACGACCTGAAGAAGTTCGCCACCGCCGACAAAAGAGTCATCGCGCAGCCCCCTGGCGAGGCTTGCCACAGAGAATCCGGGAATTCAACGACATCGGATCAAGTCGCAAGACTCGGCCGTCGAGGCTGCGTTCGGGAGCGTTCGGGCGATGGCCGCCGCGCCATGCGCGTGAGCAACGGCGCCGCCCGGCCATGGCGACGAGAGAGCGCGTCGGCCGACCGGCCGCGCCCGGCGAGCTTCGCTATATTATCGGAAATTACCGTCCGCGACATTCAACATTTACTAAACTATTAACTCAGTGGAAAGGAAGCGAGCGCCCAACCTTGATCCGATGACGATATATTCATACGCTGTGGCCATGCCTCCTTCACGAAACGCGCTGGACTAGTCGAATGCGGCCATCGGCTCTACCCGAAGTCGTTTGCCGTCCGATCGACGACGACGATATCGACGCCGTCATCGCTTGCCTGCAACGCGGATTCCCGGAGCGTCCCCGGCGTTATTGGGAGCGTGCGCTCGAGCGGATGGCGCGGCGCCCGGCGATCGACGACTATCCGCGTTACGGTCAGGCCCTGGTCGTCGAGGGAAACGTCGTCGGCGTCCTGCTGCAGATTTTTTCGCGACGCGACGCGGCGAACGGCGGCGCCGTCCGTTGCAACCTGTCGAGCTGGTGCGTCGACGGGGAGCACCGCGGCTTCTCGGCGATGCTGCACTTGAACGCCGTGAAGCGCAAGGAAGTGACCTACGTCAATATTTCGCCGGCTGCGCATACGTGGAAAACGATCGAGGCTTTCGGCTTCCGTCGCTTCGCCGAAGGCCAGATGGTCTTGGCGCCGATTTTGTCGCCGCCGCAGCGCAACGTCCGCGTCGTCGCCTTCGGCGCCGACCGACCGGAGACCGCTCTTCTGTCGGCCGACGAGCGGCGCATTCTGGTCGACCATGCGGCGTTGGGATGCCGCGCGCTCGTCTGCGTGGAAGACGGCCTGGCCTACCCCTTCGTCTTTCAGCCCCGAGCGATCGTGCGCAACCTCATTCCCTGCCCTCACCTGATCTATTGCCGCGACATGAGCGAATTCGTGCGGTTCGCCAATGCGATCGGACGATACCTGCTGTTTCGCAGCGGGCCGCTCTGCGTGGTGGACGCGATGGGACGCGTGCCGGGGCTGGTCGGCTGGTTTGTTCCCGGACGCCTTTCGCCGAAATACTTCAAAGGACCGGTTCCCCCCGGCCTCGGCGATCTCGCCTATACCGAATTGGTCATCCTGGGCCCGTAACGGCTTCGCGCCCGGCGGCGGGAGGGCGCGCTCGGGATCGAGCCTCGATCGCGGCCATGCGGCGAGGGCCGGTCGAAGGGGCTCAGCGCAGGTCTCGGACCATCAGGAAAAGGGCGTGCGGACTGGTCACGAGATAGCGAACGAACAGTCGGCGGGGCTCGAGCCACACTCTGAACAGCCATTCCGCCCCGATTGCCTGCATCCACCGCGGCGCGCGCGGCTTGGCGAGCGACAGGAAATCGAACAATCCGCCGGCCGTCTTGACGATCGCGACGCCCTTCAGCGCGCCGAGATTGCGCGCGCAGAATTGCTGCTCCAGCGGAACGCCCAGCGAAACCCAGAGCACGTCCGGTTTCAATGCGACGATCTCCTCGACGATTGTCCCCTCTTCGGCGCGCGAGAAATAGCCGTTGCGGCGGCCGACGATCCGCAGCCCGGGATAGGCGGCGAGCGTGACCTCGACCGCTCTTCGATTCACCTCTTCGCCGGCGCCCAACATGTAGAACGTGACGCCCTTCTGAGCGGCAAGTCGCGCCACCGCCGGAAAGAGGTCGGTGGTCGCGACCCGCTCGGGGAGCGGGTTGGCGCAGAGGTAACGCGACAACAGCACGAGCGGCTGGCCGTCGGCGTTCACCGAGTCGGCCGATAGGATCGATTCCGAGAGGTTTCGATCCTGCGCGCAGAGCGATATGACCTGACCGTTGAGCGAGGTCGAATAGAGCGGCCGCGTCGCCCCGGCGCGCTCGGCGCTGCGGCAATAGTCGACGAACGCCTGCGCGGTTTCCTGGATATTGGCGGCGTCGATGGGAAACCGGCCGAGGCGGACGAGCGCCCGCCTCTCCTGCCTCGATTCCCTGACCGCGAGTTGCATCGCTCCGCTCCATTCCTTTGCGATGGAGCGCGAGCCGCAAGTCGTAGGCCTCCCGAATCAGGACAGTCTTCTCGGCTATTCGCCGTGACGGCGCGCCGACCGTCGAAGTGCGGCGCGCGAATGGCGAAGTCTTGCGAAACGCCGCCGAGATTCTGAAATCCCGACTCGAGCGCGTCGGCGGCGGTCGCGACGAGCCAGCGCCGCCGCGTCGGCGAGGCGCGCGAGCAAGCGGCGCCGTCGATGGCACGTTTCTTCCAGCTTAGAAGCTCTCGAAGCTCTCCGCTGTCTCATTCTGAGACGGCTCGGGATGGAGGCTGGATGTCAAGCGAGGCGGACGACGTCGTAGCCTTTGCGCCGAACCGCGGCCGTGCCGGGTCGCCCGGCGATCGGGCGCGCGAGCTCCTGACAACCTTGCGGCGCAAGATTTCTTCGCGATTGGCGCGCCATGTCGCTCTCGAGCGCAGACGGCTCGTCAACGTCGGACCGATGGTCAGCTTCACGTTCGACGACGCCGCGGCCAGCGCCGGAGGGACGGGCGCCGAACGGCTGGAAAAAATCGGCGGCCGAGGAACCTACTACATCGCGTCCGGCTTTATCGAGCGAAACGACTGCGGCTACCCCCTGATCGGTCGCCAGGGCGTGCGCGAACTCCATCTTCGGGGTCACGAAATAGGCCTTCACGGCCACACGCACCGGCCGGCCGGCTCTTTTTCCGCGCAGGACTTTCGTGACGATCTGCAGAAGAACCGGGATTGGCTGGAGGCCATCGACGAAGGCATTCGCCCGACCAATTTCGCCTACCCCTACGGCTTCGCCTCGTTCCCTCGCAAACGCCAACTCTACGGGCTGGTCGCCTCCAGCCGCAGCATCGCGCCGGGGGTCATGGCCGGCGACTTCGATCCGCAGTTTCTGCGTTGCGTCGAACTGGCGGATCGACGGCTGACGCCCGAGGAGCTGGCCTCTTATCTCGACGCTGCGGTCAGGACGACCGGCTGGCTGATTTTTTGCGCGCACGACGTCGCCGAGCTGCCGAGTCCATATGGCTGCACGCCGGGGCTGTTCCAGCGCGCGCTGGATGGCGCGGCGTCGCGCGGCGTCGAAATCGTCACGACCGCCGCCGGGCTTCAACGCAGCCGCGCGGTTGGCAAGGCGGAGCTTTCGGCGAACCGGGCAACCGGATGGAAACTTTCGTAGCGCAACAGTCTGAGGGCGGTCGGCGGCGCCGAAACGGCGCGGTTCCAAGAACGAAGCGAACCGTCCCAATCCTGGTCGGCGCATTCTTGGGCGGCAAGGCGAACGCGTGGTCGTAGCGATGCATAAGGATACCGCTCCCGTCCAAGGATCTTCGAGCGTCGCCGATCCCGGAGCGGCCGCGGGGAGCCGCGCGTGTCGATCGGAGCCGCAAGCCGTCGTCTGCGTGGCGACCTGTCGGCGCCCCGAGATGCTCCGCCGAACATTGCAATCGCTTGTCGACCAGACCGGCGCGACCCGGTTCGCCGTGGTCGTCGTCGACAACGACCCGGTCGGCATGGCGGGCGTTCCGATCGCGGGCGCCTTCCTTTCCGGCGGCCTGCTCGAAGGTCTTTGCGTGGTTGAAGCGCAGGCCGGCAATTGCCACGCCTGCAATCGCGCGTTTGCGGAGGCGCGGCGCCGCTTCCCGTCGGCGTCGTATATTCTGATGATCGACGACGACGAAGTCGCCGACCCCGAATGGCTCGGCCGCATGATCGCCGCCGCGCGCGATAATGGGGTCGACATCGTCGGCGGCCCGGTCGTGCCGCATTTTCCGGACGGCGCGCCCGTCGCGCTCGCTCGCCATCCCGTCTATTGGCCGGCCTACAGCCGCAGCGGCTTCGTGCCGATGATCTACGGCTCGGGCAACTTCCTCATCCGCCGCCAGGCGTTCGAGCGGCTGAGCCTTCCGGAATTCGACCTGCGCTACAATTTTCTCGGCGGCGGCGACATGGACTTCTTCACGCGCTGTCGCCGCGCGGGCCTGACGTTCTACTGGGAACAGGCCGGGCGCGTCGTCGAGATCGTGCCGAGCGATCGGGTCCGCGCCGCGTGGGTCGTGCGGCGCGGGCTTCGCATCGGCGCCATCAACTATCAAGTCGACAGATCCTCGAGCCGCTCGGCCTTCGGCCGCGTCAGGCTCCTCGCCAAGAATGGCGCGCTCCTCCCCGTCTCGGCTTTTCGATCGCTGAAACTGCTTGCGCAAGGCAAGCCGGCGCTCGTTTCGGCCCATCCGATGGTGGTGGCGATCGGCCGCCTGATGGCTTGGCTCGGATTCGAGCCCGAGCCATACCGCTACACGCCGGCAGAGCCGAAACCGTGAGCGCTTCGACGGCCGGCGTCTCGACCGACGAAATCGACGGCGCTCCATGGCGCGCCGTCGCTTTCGTCGCCGCCTTGGCGCTGGCCTGGATCACGCTCCAACCTTTCCCCGACCTCGGCGCCGCAGACGCGCTCGATCTCGGCTCGGGCCGCGAGACCACGACCTACTTCGCCTTCGCATCCTGCGCATGCCTCTGCCTGGGTTTGGCGGCCATGACGGATGGTCGCGGCCTGCGACGCCTGGCCAATCCCGCCTTTGTCGGCATGGCGGCCTGGGTTGCGCTCAGCAGCGTGACGTCGCAAGACGTCGGGACGTCGCTGAAACGCGCGGCGCTTTGCGGATTCGTCGCCATCGTCGCCGCGACCCTGCCCCTGCTGCCGCGCGGGCGCTTGCATCTGGCGACCCTGCTCGCCGCCGCCGCCGGCGCGCTCCTGGCGCTGTCCTATTTCGGCGTGATCTTCATGCCGCGTTACGCCGTCCATCAGGCGAGCGACCTCGGCGAGTCGGCGCTGGCGGGCGACTGGCGCGGCGTTTTCGGCCACAAGAACGACGCGAGCGTCATATTCGTCTTCACCGCGTTCATCGGCCTCTACGCCGCGCGCGCCGGACATATCGTCGCGGGCGTGCTCACAGCTGGTCTTTCTCTGCTGTTCGTGGTCTTCGCCAACGGCAAGACCGCGAACATGCTCTGGCTGCCGACGCTGGCCATCTCCATGTTCGCCGCCCGTTACGGCGCCGGATGGGCATGGCGCGTCGCGGCCATGGCGCCCTTCGCCGCGCTCAATGCGCTCGGCGTCGGCTCCGTGATGTTCGCGCCTCTCGCGTCGCTGGTCGCGGCTCTGCCCGTCGACGCTTCGTTCACCGGCCGCACCGACATCTGGCGCTACGCCCTGGGCAAGCTCGCCGCCCATCCTTTTCTCGGATACGGGTTTGACGCGTTCTGGAACACCGAATCGGTCCGTTTTGGAACCGACGATTCGGCGGCCTGGGTCGCCGGCGCCGCCCATGCGCACAACGGCCTGGTCGACGTCGCGGTGTCGATGGGCGTTCCCGGCGTCGCCCTGGCGCTCTGGGCTTTCGTCGTCCAACCGCTCGCCGATATCGGCGAAGCGGTCAGAAACCGCGCCGATCCGGCGTTGGTGACCTTGCTGACGCAAATCTGGCTTTTCGGCCTCTACATTGCGTCGCTCGAGTCGTTCCTGTTCGTTCGAAGCAACCCCATCTGGTTCACCTTCCTGTTCGCGGTGTTCGGGCTGCGCTACGTCGCCAGTTTCCGAACGTCGCCGCAATGACGCCGGATTTGGGCCGGCGATAGGGACATCGGCCGGCGAGGGTGGCCTCGGACTTGCGTCGGGCTTGGCTCGCTTAGCCTGCGTGTCGAATTGACACGCGGCGGCGCCCTCCATGACGCTGGGAGCGAACCCTTGGCAGGAACCGCCGCGCCTGACGCGCTAAGAAGCGATCGCCTTTTCGAGCGCCTTTCTCGGCCGCTGGCGGCCGCCTTGGCGATCGCGGGCCTTTCTTGGCCCGTCGGGGCGGCTTGCGCGCGCGATCGCTTGATCCACGCCGAGGATTTTTCGGTCGCCTCGACATACGACGCCTCATTCTGGATCGCCGAAACCGGCTTCTTCCGCAACAAGGAAGCGCAATATTATCGGCCCGCCAACGTCAGCGTGAGGAACGGCGCGCTGGTTCTGGAGGCTCGTCGGGAACCGGCGCCGAACGCCGCCTATGACGCCAACGGCGCCGACTGGCTGACGACGACGAAAAGCGCCGACTACACCTCGGGCAGCATCGTCAGCAGGGAGGCGTTCACCTACGGCGTCTTCGAGGTGGTGGCGCGCCTGCCGCAAAGCGGCGGCGCTTGGCCGGCCATCTGGACGATCGACGAACGCAGTGGCCCCTATCGCGAGATCGATCTCGTCGAGGCCATCGGCAATGCGCCGGGCAAAGTGTCGTCCACTGTCTATGCCGGGCGCGATCTGGCGAGCGTGCGTCACTGGGGGGCGGAAACGCCGATGCCCGATCTCGCCCATGCTTTCCACGCCTACCGACTCGAATGGCGCAAGGACGTCGTCGCCGTGGCGATCGACGGGCGCGAAGTGCTGCGGATGAATCCCGAAGAGGCCCACAAGGACGGCATTGACCCGCTGCGCGCGTCGATGCACTTGCGCATCAACCTCGCGCTCGGCGGCTCGTGGGGCGGCAAGATCGACGACGCCGCCCTGCCGGCGCGGCTCGAAGTCAGATCGGTGAAGGTATGGGCGGTCGAGCCGTAGAGCGTGACGAATCCCGAGCGCCGCATCGGCGAGGCCGCGAGACGCTGACTGAGAGGCAATCCCGCGTGTCCGTTTCCGTCATCATGCCGGCAAAGAACGCCGCCTCGTTCATCCACGAGGCCATTGCGAGCGTGATCGCTCAGGGCGCCGACGTGGGCGAACTGATCGTCGTCGACGATGGATCGACCGACCGGAGCAACGCCATCGTTCGCGCCTTTTCGGACAGCAGAATTCGACTGATTCCGAATGATGGCAGGGGCGTCTCGGCGGCCAGGAATACGGGCGCGCGCGCCGCCTCCGGGGAATGGCTGATGTTCCTCGACGCCGACGACCGGCTGCGTAACGGCGCCGTCCCGGCCCTGTTGCGCGCCGCCGCCCTCGAGACGCGCGCGATCGTGATTTATGGCGAGTATGCGCGGATCGACAAGGACGGTCGCCCTATCGGATTGCGGCGCCTGCTCGGCGGCCGAAAAAAACCCTCCGGACAGGTGTTGACGCGAATCGCGGCAGGGAATTTCATCGTCAATGGCGGCGTCATGATCGCGCGCGCCGAGTCCTTCGCCGCGGTCGGCGGCTTCGACGAGGCGATGCGCTATTGCGAGGATTGGCATTGTTGGTGCCGTCTGGCGGCCCACGGCGAATTCCGGTTCATTCGCGAGTCGCTTCTCGACTATCGCGTTCACGTCAACAACACGATGAACGCCACGATGCGTTCGCCGCAGGATTTCTTGCCGGCCGCCGAAGCCGTATTTCGCGACCGCGCCATCGTCGACAAGCTTCCGCCTCGCTCGATCCCCTCGTTGCGCAGGGCGGCGGAGGCGCATCTGATCGCCTACGCCGCGACACAAGCGATCCGATTTGGCGAATATCGCAAAACCCTCGCTTACGCCGCGATGGCCGGACGCCGTTCGCCTTCGGCTATGCCCGGCATTGCGCTTCGGGTCGGTCTCGCGCTGCTGGGAATCTGATTGGCGCGGTCTGGCTGCAATGGCGTTTGCGAGGCGAAATGCCGATTGATCGTGGCGGACTCGAGGCCTTCGCGGTGGAAATGCGTACGAGCCGCCTCGAGAGCCTGCCAACGGAACTCGACGTAATGGATCAGCGCTCGCCGCGACCCGAAGAACGGCGAGACGCACTGATCGCGATGCAGGTCCGCGACTTGCCCGCCGCAGTGTCCGCGCCGGGGCCGCTTGACGCGCTTCTGACCTGCGAAACCTCCGAACGCCATGGCCGGATACCCTATGCGGCCCGGCTTTCGGAGCGCCAGCCCAATCGACCGCCGCCGCCGCTTGAGAGGGAATTTCGGCGCAAGCCCTTCGCAAGCGTCATCGACCGCTTCGCCGGCAAGGAGGGCTGAAATGCAAGTCCAGTCCGCGCTTCAGATCAATTTGCACCCGCTCGATGTGCGCCACGCCGTCCACACGCTGCAGCACCAACTCCAGGTGTGGGGCAGGCAAGTCGATCGCGTCGTGCTCACGGTCGACACCAAGAAGAGCAGAAGTGGCCGATACGACGACGCCACTTACGGGGAAAGCCGCGAACGCCTGTTCAGGCACCTTGAAACATTGGCTCGACAGCTTTCGAACGTAGAGATCGTCGAAGTCGACTATTCTCCGGCGGCGCTCGAGGCCGCGCGGCGACGCTATTTCTCGACGACAAGGGCTTATCCTGAAAAGGCGTTCGATGGAGGGCCGTTTCACGCCTATTTCTACGGTCTGCTGAAGGCCCGCGCCGATTATGTGGTCCATATGGACAGCGATATGCTGTTCGGTGGCGGCAGCGAGAGCTGGCTCCATGAGGCGATCGGTTGGCTGGAAAGAACCCCGGACGCTCTGTTCGTCGGTCCATTGCCCGGGCCGCCGCGGGCGGACGGGACACTCGGAGACCTACACCGCTCATTCCCCGGCCTGGATTGCGTGCAACCGCCGGAGCGGCTCGCTGCCGACTATCCCGCCTACCGCTTTACCAGCGTGAGCACCCGCATTTTCGTTTTTGACCAGCGCCGGTTCGATGCGTCGATCGGCGCCTTCGACCTCGTTCGGCCGAATTTCAAGCGACGCATTCGCGCTAGGCTTTTTCACCAGTTGCCGCTGTCAATGCCGGCGGAAGAAGTCATGACCTCGACAATGATGCGAAAACGACTCTTCCGGATCGACTTCTTGGGATCTGGCGCGGGAATGTACTCGCTTCACCCGCCCTATCGCTCGGACAACTTTTATCGGGAATTGCCGAATCTGATCGCCCGAATTGTCGCCGGCGCGATCCCGGAGGCGCAGCGAGGCGACTATGACGTCAATTCAAGCATGTTTGACTGGACAGAGGCGCTACGACAGAAGACCACCGCGCGCCGCCTCGTTCGCGCTGTCCGCGCCCTTTTGCCGGGATTATGACACCCATATTGCGCCGCTTCCGGCTGCTTTGGCCGTCAAATCCGCCACCGTTTCAGTGGTCATGCCGGCCAGGAACGCGGCCGCCCATAGCGGCGAAGCTATCGCCAGCATGTTCGCGCGGGGCGGCGGCGTCGAGGGATTTATCGTTGCCGACGACGGCTCGGCCAACGCGACGCGGCTGCGTCTCGCGCACGGCGTCGCCTACGCGCGCCCATCCGCAAGAACAGGGCAGGGCATGAGCAGGGCGCTCCCGGGACCTGTGCGGTGCGGATGATCGCAGATTGACGCGCGCGCCCCATGCGCCGCATTCGCCGTCGCGCCGCAAATCGTCTAGCTGGCCGCGTTGCGCGCGGCGTTGCGGCAGGCGGGCAGCATCAAGCTCGCATCTGTTGTGCGGGCCTCGCGGCATCAAACCTCGCCAGGGCGCGTGCGGCGACGCCAGCGTCGGCGAGCGCCCGCCATAGCGCTTGCGCGCCCGCGTCGCCCGGCGTTTCTTCGAACGCGACGATTTCGTCGACGAGGCGGAGTATGCGCGCCGCGCCGCCGTCGCTCGGATCGGGGCCGTCGCAAATGATCAGTTCGATCGTCTCGTCTTCCAGGCGGGCGAGGGATTGCAGCAGTTCGTCGGGCCGCATCCGTCCGATTTCGGCGTCGAACCCCTTGGGCAAGGCGAGCAGGACCCGATTGGCGGCGAGGTAGAATGCGCCTTGGTTGAGGATCGGCGTCTGCGCGGCGTGTCGGATGGCGCGGGTGAGCTTGGCGTTGCGCTCGGCCGCGTCGATCAAGGCGACATGGACGCCGCGCCGCGCGGCGCACAGCGCCAGGTTGATCGCCAGCGCGGTGCGAAGTCCCTCGCCGTTCGCGCCGACGATGGCGACGGCGAGAGCGGGGTGCGAGCCTTGGCGCGACGCGCCGTCAACGCCGAGCGCGTCGAGGATGGCGTCGAATTCGGCGCTGTCGGCGTCGGCCGGCAACGCCGGGAAGCCGAGCCCGCCGAGGTCCAGACGGTCCAGCGTTTGCGTCCGTTGCGCCGTTTCGAGCCGCGAGCGCGGCGTGATCGCAAAGGTCGCGGTCGGGCGCGCGGGCGCCTCGTTCGCCTGGCGCTCCGCTTCGACGGCGAGGCCGTCCGGCGCCGCCGCGGCGTCGCGGCGCTCACGCGCGAGCAAACCGGCCACGCTGAGCCCCAGGCCGATGAGCAATCCGGCGGCCGCCATCAGCGCCCCGCTGGGGGGAAAGGCGCGAGACTTGGGCGCGGTGGCGAGCGATATGATCCGCGATCGCGTCGGTTCGACCCGCTGGATCTCGCCCGCTTCGCGCGAGCGCGTGACGAACAATTCGTAGACGCTGCGGGCGGCGTCGGCTTCGCGTTCGAGATCGCGCAGCCCGACCGAACTCTGACCGTTGGCGTTCGTCTGTGCCTTCAGGTCGTCGAGCTGGCGGTCGAGCGAGGCTTCGAGTTGCTTGGCGCTCTGGTATTCGATGCGCTGGCTGTCGGCGAAGCGCGCCAGTTCGGCCTCGACCGCGGCGTCGGCGGCGCTGACCTGCGCCTTGGCGTCGATCACCTGGGGATGCCGCGGCCCGAGTTGGCCGGTGAGGTCGGCGAGGCGCTGGTGCGCCAGCGCCTGCTGGCTGCGCAGCGCGGAGAGGCTGGTCGAATTGATTTCGGAGGCGAGCGCCGCGACGTCGCCACCGGCTCGGTGAGCCTTCTCGATCTGGTCGAGACGCGCGCGCGCCTCGGCTGCCTTGGCGCGCGCGGCAATCATCTGCGCGTTGACGTCTCTGAGCTGCTGCTCGGTGACGAGAAGGTCGCGGGTTCCGACCAGCCCGTTGTCGGCCTTGAAGTCCTCGACCTTTTTCTCCGCGTCGAGAACTCGCTTGCGCAAGACCTCGAGGCGCGCGGCCAGCGAGTTTTCGGTTTGGCGCGAAGTGTCCGCTTGCCACGACGACGAGACGTCGATGAAGGCCTGCGCGGTGGCGTTGGCGAGCGCGGCGGCTTTGACCGGATCGCGATCGGAAACGGAGAGATCGATGATGAAGGTGCGTTCCGGCCGCTTGACCTGAATTCGCGATTCGAGGGCGGCCGCAGCGGCGGCGGCGGAGTCGAGCGGGGCCGCCGAAGAACCGAGAAACGACGGGAATCGCCAGCCGCCAATGAAGCCGGGATCGGCGTCCAGCTTTTCGTTGGCGACCACGCGCTCGAGCACCGCGCGCGAGGTGATGATCAGGCTCTGGCTCTCGACGTAGTTGATGAAGCCGGTGGAGTCCTGCCCCGGCGCCAGGACGTCCTTGCTTTCGCCCGGAAGGGCGCCGGGGTCGATGTAGATTTGCGCGACCGCGACATAACGCGGCGTCAGCGCCTTCGACGCGGCGAAGCCGATGAGCGCGCAGGCCAGAGCGCAACTGAGAACGAGGGCCTTGTGCCGTCCGGCGACAGCGACGGCGGCGAGCGCGCGGTCGCGCACGCTGCCTGCAGCGGGCGGCGGCCGGGCGCCGGCGCCGCTCGCCTCGACGGCTATCGGGCCGTATTCGAACATAGACTGCGCACCTGCCGGTTTGGATCGCCCCGATACGAGCCCGTTCCGTCGTTCCCGCTGACGCGCGAATTGTCGTCGAACTTGGTTAACGAATGGTCAGAGGGCCGCGCCGACGGGAAAGGCCGCGAGCGCCAGCCAGGCCCTCAACGGAAAAAGGCAAGGCCAAAGCTGCGTTTCGTTAAGGATGGAAGCGGCTGGCTTGGATGGCCTCGATCTTGCTTCGTTGAGAGTCGCCTTAGCTCGAGTTTCCTTTTTGACATACGGCGGCTCCGTCGCCGAAACGTCTGGAGCGAACTTTCGCCAACGCCCGTCGCTCAATTTAAGTCAAGCCGCGGTAGCGATATCGGGCGATTTTCGCAGTTATGCGGCAGCGTCGATAGACACGCCACGGGCTGCGAACGCCGCCATGTCAATGTCAACGAAAAGGAAGCGCCACCCCCCGGGCCGAACGGTCGTCTTCAAGAAATAGCGACTGAACTGCGTTATGAATTCAGCGGCCTGGGTCCTACACGCGATATTGCTTGTCGATTACTTCCATGTCGGTTCCAGTTTTGGGGATGAGGATGCCTGACCTGTCAAGGCTCGTCGATTACAGCAATCCGAATTCGCTTGGATCCCGGTTGCGGCTTCGCCGTCGGCATCATCTGGAAGGACTTATCGAGGCTATATATCAGCGTAAAGGAAGCGTCAGGATCGTTGATCTCGGAGGACGTCGTGAATATTGGAAATTATTCGATGATTTGTATCTGCGAAGTCGGAAAGTGCACGTTACGCTGGTGAACCCGGAATACACGCCGACGAATACCGACCAAGTTGATCCCAATTTCTTAGCTGTATCTGGCGATGGCTGTAGTCTTCCATGTTATCAAGACAATTCTTTCGACCTCACTCACTCGAATTCTACCATTGAGCATGTCGGCACATGGGAGCGTATGGAAGCTTTTGCGCAGGAATCCCGCCGGCTTGCTCCGGCCTATTATTTGCAGACTCCGTATTTCTGGTTTCCGATAGAACCTCATTTTCTGGCGCCGTTCTTTCACTGGCTGCCGGAAAGCTGGCGGGCCAAGGCGCTATTGACGAAATGGATCGCTCATGAATCTTCTTCCGACTTAGGCGAGTCGATGCGGCGCGTACGGAGCGCCGTTCTGCTCGATAAGGCCCAATTGTCGTTCTTGTTGCCGGATGGAACAATTCGGTTTGAATGGATAGGCGTGTTCCCCAAATCCCTGATTGCGATCAGACAGCCGCCAATTCCCTGATTCACGCTCTCCCGCTTCCGCGCATGGCGTGGAAAAGGCGACGACTTCCGATCCGCGTCTGGCGCAGCCGCGGACGACGCAGGTCGAACCGCCGGTCCGGCCTGGCGAATTCATCGCCTGGTCTCGGCCAGCTTCGCAGCGGCGCGGCGCGCGCCGCGATCCAGCAGCGCGCGACTCCGCTGCAACAGCTTTGGCGCGAGCCGGCGGGAGACGGCGCGCACGTCGCCGACGTCCAGCAACCAGATCGCCGCCGCGTAGACGGCGACGCCCGCCGGCACGAGGACGACCAGAGCCGCCGGCCCGTGTGCGCCGGCGAACTTCTCGAGGATCGCGACGACGGCCCCCATCGTCGCCGCCGCGGCGACGATGGGCGCGATCCGACGCAGCGGAAACGGCATCGCGAAGGCCCAGCGGCTCAACAGCAACGCATTGAGAAAACCGAAGACTTCCGTCGCAAGCCGCCCCCAGACCGCGCCCATCACCCCGAAGCGGCTGATCAGCAGGTACGAGGCGACGAGGTTCCAGGCGATGATGGAGCCGGTGTTCACGAGATAGAAACCGGTGCGGTTGGAAAGCAGAAAGCTCGTGTGGAGATATTGCAGGGTCAGGATCTGGAACAGCAACGCGGCGGCGAAGACCGGCATCGAGGCGCGCGAGACCTCGCGAAAACTCGACCCCAGCACGAGATCGGCGACCTGCGGGGCGACGATGGCGAGGCCGACGCAAGCCGGCAGCGTCGCCGCGAGCAGAATTTCCAGGTATTTTGCGAGGTGCGCGCGCGCGTCCGGCGCGCCCGCGCTCGCCAGCAGCCGCACCGCCATCGGCACGAACGCCGTGGCGATGCTGATCGCCGGAATGGCCAGGCTCTGGCGGACGATGTCGAGGCTGGCGCCGAATTGACCGGCGGCGCCGACGCCGGCCAGGTTGGCGAGCAGAAATCGGTCGGTCATTCCGGACAAGGCGAGCAGCGACAGCGAGATGGTCAGCGGAAATCCGCTCGAGAGGATCTCGAACAGGCGCGCCGCGTCGAAGCGCGGTCTCGCGGCGCCCCAGGCGATGCGCCAGAAGCTCAGCGTCGCCAGCAAAAACGCGACCGACGCCGAGGCCAGGAGCAGCGCGCCGGTCCGGCCGAACTGCGTCGAGGCGATCCCCAGAGCCGAGACGAGGACGGCGCGAGCGACCGTGCCGCGCATGAAGCTCGCGGCTTTCTGCTCGGCGCGCAGCAGTTCCTGGCTGGTGTCGTAGACGACGATGGCGAGGGTCAGCCCGATCGAGGCGGCCGCAACCGCCGGCGCCAGATTGGCGAGCCGCGCCGCGAGATAGCCGAGCGGCGATGCGAGGGCGCACAGAAGCAGCGCGGCGAGCGCCGCCGGGCGCACGTCCGTCCCGTCGCCGCGCGCCTGGTCGCGCAGGATCGCAAGCTTGATCGCACTGGAGAGGAACGTCGCAAAGAACGTCGCGAAGGCGAAGCCCAGGAGGTAGTCGCCGAACGCCTCGGCGGCGAAGAGCCGCGTGAAGACGACGACGTTAACCAGGCCGAAGACCGCCGAGAACGCATTCGCGAGAAAATAGAAGGCGGTATGCCTCGCCAGCATTGCGGTGCCCCTAGCTCGGCGCGTCCGTGACCCAGAGTCGCGCCGTCGACCCGTTTCGAGACGTTTCGACGGCGCGCGGTCATTTCAGCAAGAAACGCGCCGGCCAGCCTCCGCCGTCCGCTCTGCGATTGCGGGCGAGACGCGCGGCCTTTCGCACGTGGGGGCCGCCGCTCGGCGCGCCCGAACGCCGCGATCGAGCCAGGCGCCGATCGTCGCCGAGCCGGGGCCCTTCCGCCTGCGCTTGACCGCCCGAATGGACCCTTCTTCGAAAACCAATCCAGCGCGTTGAGGTTGCTTTGAAGATCCAAATTCTGACGGCGGCCCCGTTTCGGCGCTGAAACACGGCGATCGCCCCGGACGAGCGCGCGAACCCCCTCGAGAACTCAGGCCGTGCTTCCGTTTACGCGAATCATTCTCCAGACGACTTTCCACGCCAACGCAAGAAGCCCCCGAAACGGGGGTTTCGGGGGCTTCTCCATTGGTGGTTGCGGGGGCAGGATTTGAACCTGCGGCCTTCAGGTTATGAGCCTGACGAGCTACCGGGCTGCTCCACCCCGCGGCAGGGAAGGAAAGGCATTAGGCAGTAGGCAATAGGCAGTAGGGA
>JBEKLU010000021.1:0-52817 GCA_050010035.1 Roseiarcus sp. | reverse complement strand
GCGTTCGGCCGCATCCTTCGGGAGTTCGGGCTGCTTGTCGTTGGGCGTGAGGATGTCGGCGCAGCGCAGCGCCGCGGCGCGGCCGAACACGACGAGGTCGATCAGCGAGTTGGAGCCGAGCCGGTTGGCGCCGTGGACGGAGACGCAGGCCGCCTCGCCGAGCGCCATCATGCCCGGCACGACGTGGTCCGGGTTGCCGTCTTTCTTGATCAGCACCTCGCCGTGATAGTTCGTGGCGATACCGCCCATGTTGTAATGCACCGTCGGCACGATCGGCACCGGCTCGCGGGTCAAATCGACGCCGGCGAAGATATGCGCCGATTCGGTGATACCGGGGAGCCGCTCGGCGAGGATCTTCGGATCGAGATGGTCGAGATGAAGGAAGATGTGATCCTTCTTCGGCCCGACGCCGCGGCCCTCGCGGATTTCGATGGTCATGGCGCGGGAGACGACGTCGCGCGAGGCGAGGTCCTTGGCCGAGGGCGCATAGCGCTCCATGAAGCGCTCGCCGGCAGAATTGACGAGATAGCCGCCTTCGCCGCGCGCGCCTTCGGTGATGAGGCAGCCCGCGCCGTAGATGCCGGTCGGGTGGAACTGCACGAACTCCATGTCCTGCAGCGCGAGTCCGGCGCGCAGCACCATGCCGTTGCCGTCGCCGGTGCAGGTGTGCGCCGACGTCGCGGAGAAGTAGATGCGGCCGTAGCCGCCGGTGGCGAGGATCGTCGTCTGGGCGCGAAAGCGGTGGATCGTGCCGTCGTCCATCTTCAGGCAGACGAGGCCGCGCACCTTGCCTTCGGCGTCGCGGATCAGGTCGATGGCGAAATATTCGATGAAGAATTCGCACTTCGCCTTCAGCGCCTGGCCGTAGAGCGTGTGCAGCATCGCGTGACCGGTGCGGTCGGCGGCGGCGCAGGTGCGCTGCGCCGTGCCCTTGCCGAATTCCGTCGTCATACCGCCGAACGGTCGCTGATAGATCTTGCCCTCCTCGGTGCGCGAGAACGGCACGCCCCAGTGGTCGAGCTCGTAGACGGCGGCGGACGCGTTGCGGCAGAGATACTCGATCGCGTCCTGATCGCCGAGCCAGTCCGAGCCCTTGACGGTGTCGTACATGTGCCAGCGCCAGTCGTCCGGCCCCATGTTGCCGAGCGCGGCGGAAATGCCGCCTTGCGCCGCCACGGTGTGCGAGCGGGTCGGGAACACCTTGGAGATGCAAGCGACGCGCAGCCCCGCCTGCGCGCAGCCGACGCTGGCGCGCAAGCCCGCCCCGCCCGCGCCGACCACGACGACGTCGAAAGTATGGTCGGTGATCGGATAGGCCTTTTGCCCAAGCGCGGGCGCGCTTGCGCCGTTGGAGCCGTTGGTCGCCATGCGTGTGGAGCCTTCTTGAGGATCTTTCAGGGGTAGATGATGCGCACCACCGCATAAACGCAGGTTAGGGCCAGCGCTGCGGAGAAGAAGATGTTGGCCAGCAACGCCCATTCGCGGGCGTGGCCGTGCACGTAATCGAGGATGATCGAGCGCAGGCCGAACTGCATGTGGTAGATGCCGACGAGCACGAAGAGCAGGATGAGGATCGCCGGCAGCGGGTTGCCCAGCTCGGCGCGGACGCCGTTGTAATCCTTGTGCAGCAAGGTCAGCACGAGCCAGACGAACCCGAAGGTGAGCGGGATGAGCGCCACGGACGTCACGTGGACGCGCCAATTCTCCTGGGTCCCCTCGTGCGTCGAACCCAAATAGCGCGCGCGCCGCAGCGGCGTGCGCATACTCCTGCCGACATTGGCCATGGCGGCCCCTCCCTTATCGAACGGCGTAGCCGATGGCCCAGGCGAGCAGCGTCAGAGCGACGCCGCCGATCAACGTCGCCTGCGCCAGTTGCTCGCGTTCGGGATGATCCATGCCGCGGCCGGTGTCCCAGATCAGGTGGCGAACGCCGCCAAGCATGTGATGAAACAGGGCCCAGGTGAATCCGAACAGCACCAGCCGGCCGATGATCGATTGGATGAAGGCGGAAAAATAAGAGAAGGCGGACGCGTCCATCGACGCGGCGATCAGGAACCACGCCAGCAGCAGGACGCCGAGGGGGAGTCCCATGCCTGTGATGCGATGGGTCCCCGACATGATCATCGTCAGGGTCAGGCGATAGATGCCCAAGTGCGGCGACAACGGGCGGGATGGGGAAGGAGCCGAAGTCGATTCGCCCGAGGCCATCGTTGCACGTCCCGTTGCAGTTCGCCGCGCGTCTTTTAGCCCCCTCGCCGCGGGTCCGCAACGACCTTCGTCTTCGCCCTTCGTCCAAGGTCGAATAGCCAAACGTCCGATGTCGAATATTCAAGACTTCTCATATTCGGCCACTTGCGCGGCCGTCGGCGGATCGGAGCCCTTGCGCGTGCAGGTGATCGCCGAGGCCGTCGCGGCGAAGGCGAGCCAGGCCTCGAGCCGATCGACGCTCGGCGCCGGGGCGCCCGCGCCGAGCGCGCCGTCGCGATCCATCGCGGCGAGCAGCGAGGACATGAAGCTGTCGCCGGCGCCGACGGTGTCGACGACCTCGACCTTCGGCGCCGCGACCGTCAGCCGCCGGTCGCCGAGAAAGGCGACGGCGCCGCGATCGCCGAGCGTCGCCACGCAAAAGCTCGGGCCGAGCCGCGCCCATTGCTCGAGCGTCGTCTCGATCGCGCGGTCTGGGTAGAGCCATTCCAGATCTTCCTCGCTCGCCTTGACGACGCTGGAGAGCGAAACCTGCCGCTCGACCAGCGCGACCACGCTGCCTCGACCCGGCGTCACCAGCGGGCGGATGTTCGGGTCGAAGCTGGTCGTCGCCCGCGCTTGCGCCAGACGCAGCGCCGCGACCACACTCTCGCCGTGGCGCGGATCGACGGCGGCGATCGAACCGACGTGCAGGTGCCGGGCGCCATCGGGCCAGAGGAGCGGGAACGGCCAACGACCGTCGAACGCGGTCGCGTCGAGGTAGAAGGAATAGCGCGAGCCGGTCTGCGCCGTCCCGCGCATGACGAAGGCGAGCGGCGTCGGCCTGGCGTCGCGCGCGATCAGGGAGAGATCGACGCCGTCCCTCGTCAGCGCCGCGGCGAGGTTTTCGCCGTTGGCGTCGGCCGAAATGCGCGACACGAACGACGTCGGCGCGCCGAGCCGCCCGAGCCCGATGGCGACGTTGTAGGGCGAGCCGCCGAGCACGGCGTCGTAGCGGCCGTCCTTGTCGGGATCGGGAATGAGGTCGATCAACGCCTCGCCGGAGATGAGGATCATGCCGCCGCCCCTGTTGTCTCTCAGCTTCACGCCATCGTGTAGGCGGTCTTGATCGTGGTATAGAATTCGGCGGCGTAGCGGCCCTGCTCGCGCGAGCCCAGACTCGAGCCTTTGCGGCCGCCGAAGGGCGCGTGGTAGTCGACGCCCGCCGTCGGCAGGTTGACCATCGTCATGCCGGCCTCCGCGTTGCGCTTGAAATGCGACGCGTATTTGAGGCTGGTCGTGCAGATGCCGGCGCAGAGGCCGAACTCGGTGTCGTTGGCGAGCGCCAGCGCGTCGTCGTAATCGCGCGCCGGGATCATCGCCGCGACGGGGCCGAAGATCTCCTCGCGGGCGATGCGCATGCCATTGTCGGCGTCGACGAACAGCGCCGGCGCCATATAGAACCCCGGCGTGGCGCGATTGAGCAACTCGCCGCCGAGCGCCAGCTTGGCGCCCTCGTCTCGGCCGATGCGGACGTAGGCGAGGTCCTGGTCGAGCTGGGTCTGGTCGACGACGGGACCGATGTGCACGCCCGGTTTGCGCGCGTCGTCGACGACGAGGGCGCGCATCCGCTCGGCGAGCGCCTCGGCGAAACGCGCGTAGATCCCCTGCGTGACGATCAGCCGCGACGACGCGGTGCAGCGCTGGCCTGTCGAGAAATACGCGCCGTTGACCGCGCATTCGATAGCCGTCTTGAGATCGGCGTCGTCGAGCACGACAAGCGGATTCTTGCCGCCCATCTCGAGCTGGAACTTGCGCATCGCGACAGCGCAGGCGGCCGCCACCTTGCGCCCGGTCGCCACCGAGCCGGTGAAGGTGATCGCGTCGACGCGAGGATTTTCGAGCATCGCCTGGCCGACCGACGAGCCGCGCCCCATGACGAGGTTGAACGCGCCTTTGGGAACGCCGGCGCGAACGATGATTTCGGCGAGGGCGTGCGCCGAGCCGGGGACGAGATCGGCCGGCTTGAAAACGACGCAATTGCCGTAGCAGAGCGCCGGCGCGATCTTCCAGGCGGGAATGGCGATGGGGAAATTCCACGGCGCGATGACGCCGACGACGCCGACCGCCTCGCGCGTCACTTCAATGTCGACGCCCGGCCGCACGCTAGGGAATTTCTCGCCGGGAATGCGCAGCGCCTCGCCGGCGAAGAAGTCGAAAATCTGCGCGGCGCGGCCGACTTCGCCGATCGCCTCCGGGAGCGTCTTGCCTTCTTCGCGCGCCAGAAGCTGGCCGAGTTCTTCGCGCCGCGCCGCGATCTCGCTGGAGGCGCGCGCGAGAATGTCGTGGCGCTCCTGCGGCGACGTGCGCGACCAGGCCGGGAACGCGGCGCGGGCCGCGGCGACCGCGGCGTCGAGCTGAGCGGCGTTCGCTTGCGCGTAGAGGCCGACGACGTCGCTGGCGTCGGACGGGTTGACGTCGCGCGTCGCGCTCTCGCCCTTGAGCCACTCGCCCGCGATGTAGTTCTTATGGATCTCTTTCATGCCACCCTCGAAAGTTTTGCGAATGCTGTCCGGTTCGCCGTCTCAAATCAAGCCTCGACGAGCGAGATTGCGCATGAGACGGCCGACGCCGAAATCCCACGGCGGGCAATCCTGGCAATGCCGCATCCGGTTGGTCAGCCGCCCGAGCTTGTCGGCGCTGACGGCGACGATGTCGCCGGGCCTGTGGGTGAAGCCCTTGCCCGGCGCGTCGCGATCGGCGACGGGCGCGAACATCGTGCCCAGGAACAGCGCCGCGCCGTCGGGATATTGATGCGAGGCGCCCATCAACTGGCGGGCGAGGTCGGCGGGATCGCGACTGATCCGCGCCATCGACGAGCCGCCTTCGAGCAAATAGCCGTCCTCCCCTTCGACGCGCAAATTCACCTCGGCCCCGCGCACGTCGTCGAGGCCGAACGTCGCATCGAAGTAGCGCAGGAACGGGCCGACGGCGCAACTCGCGTTCTGGTCCTTGGCCTTGCCCAGCAGCAGCGCCGAGCGGCCTTCGAAGTCGCGTAAGTTGACGTCGTTGCCGAGCGTCGCGCCGACGATCGCGCCCTTGGAGGAGATCGCGAGCACGACCTCCGGCTCGGGATTGTTCCAGGCCGAGGCGCTGTGGAAACCGGCGTCGGCGCCCGCGCCGACGGCGGACATCGGCTGGCTCTTGGTGAAGATTTCCGCGTCCGGCCCGATGCCGACCTCCAGATACTGCGACCACGCGCCCTCGGCGATCAGCGCTTGCTTCAGGCGCATCGCCGCCGGCGAGCCGGGCGCAAGCGTCGAAAGGTCGGCGCCGACGAGCCGAGTCATTTCGGCGCGAATCGCCGCGGCGGCGGCGCTCTGGCCGCGCGCGCGCTCTTCGATGACGCGCTCGATCATCGAAGCCGCGAACGTGACGCCCGCCGCCTTGATCGCCTGGAGATCGATGGGCGCCAGCAGCCAGGGCCTGGCGGCATCGCGCGCTTCCGGCGGCGTGTTGGCGAGAATTTCGGCGAGCGAGGCCAGCCTTTCCCCCGGCGCGGCCCGCGCCGCCGCCGCCGGATCGGGCGCCTCGCACAGATCGCGCATGGTCGCAAATTGCGCGCTGATGTCGAACGCTCCGCCCGCGCGCAGGGCGACGATCGAAGGGCCCGCGACGTCGGGCCGCCAGACGCGAGCGCACAAAGCGCCGGCGTAGCCGTCGGACGGCAGCGTCGTCGCCTCGGTCAAATGCAAAGTCGTCATCGGCGTCCCGCTCCCTGGCGCGTGTAAACAATTGACGGCGGCCCGCAGTCTCTCTAGCCTCTAACATGTCAGCTGGGAAGAGGCGCGCGGTCGACGCCTCGGAATCGGGCGCGGGGGTCGAAAGGAATCATGGGGGAGCGGGTCAACAGCAAGGCGGACCATGTCTACCGCGAGCTCAAGGAGGCGATCCTGTCGGGAAACCTCGAGCCGGGCGATTCGATCGACAAGCTGGCGCTGTGCGAGCGGCTCGGCGTGTCGCGCTTTCCGGTTTCGGCGGCGGTGAGCCGGCTCGCCTTCGAGGGGCTCGTCGTCATCGAACCGCAACACGGCTCGTTCGTCTCGCGCATCTCGGTCGAGGACGTGCGCGAGCGCTGGTTCATACGGCGGGCGCTGGAAAGCGAAATCGCCGCCGAGGCGGCGCGCCGCCTGACGCGCGAGGGCCGCGAGGCGCTTTGCGAGAACATCGCGCGCGAGCGCGAGGCGGTCGAGGCCGGCGATCGGCAGGCGTTCTACGAGCTCGATGTCGGGTTCCATCAGGCGTTGACGACGCATCTGCGTTTGAAGCACAGCGGCGAGATCCTCGACGGAGTGCGCGCCCATCTCGAGCGGGTCCGCCGGATGCTCATGGCGCCGGCGGGGCGCATTCGCCTCACCCTGAGCGAACATTCGGCGATTGCGGACGCGATCGCGGCGGGCGACGTCGCCGGCGCCCGCGCCGCGATGGATCGTCATCTCGCCGGCACGACCGAACACTTCGAAGCCTTCGCGCGGGAACGACCCGCGCTGTTTTCGGCCTGAGCGGCCGTCGACGAGGACTTGACGCCCATGACCAGGCCCCGCGCTTTGCGCCTCAACGCAGACGACAACGTGATGGTGGCGATCGACGAGATCCGCGCCGGCGACGCGCCGACCGCCTGCCCGGTCGCGGTCGAGCGCATCCCCAGGGGGCACAAGATCGCGACGGCGCCGATCGCGACCGGCGCGCCGATCCGCAAGTTCGGCCAGATCATCGGCTTCGCGTCGAAGCCGATCGAAGTCGGCCAATGGGTGCACGAGCACAATTGCGTCGTCCACGACTTTTCCCGCGACTATCACTTTTGCGAGGACGCGCGCCCGACGGAGATCTTGCCCGTCGAACGGCGGGCGACGTTCCAGGGCTATCGCCGCGCCGACGGCAAGGCGGGGACGCGCAATTATCTCGGCGTCATGACGTCGGTGAATTGCTCGGCGACTGCGGCGCGGCTGATCGCGCGCGAGGTCGAGCGTTCCGGCATGCTCGCCGATTATCCCCATGTCGACGGCGTCATCGCGCTGGTCCACGGCGCCGGCTGCGGCATGGCCTCGAAGGGCGAAGGCTTCGACATCCTCGCGCGCACCCAGTGGGGCTACGCCGCCAATCCCAACATGGGCGGCGTGTTGATGGTCGGGCTCGGCTGCGAGGTGTTCCAGATCGGCCGGATGAAGGACGAGCACGGCCTCGAGGAGGGCGACCTCTTTCAGAGCCTGACGATCCAGGGCAGCGGCGGCACGCGCAAGGCGGTCGAGGCGGGGCTCGAGCGCATCAGGGCGATGCTGCCGATCGTCGATCGCGCCCGACGCGAGACGCTGCCGGCGAGCGAACTGACGTTGGCGCTGCAATGCGGCGGCTCGGACGGCTATTCGGGCATCACCGCCAATCCGGCGCTGGGGGCGGCGGCCGACATCCTGGTCAGCCACGGCGGCGCGGCGATCCTGTCGGAGACCTCGGAAATCTACGGCGCCGAGCACCTTTTGACGCGGCGCGCCGCGACGCCCGAGATCGGCCGCAAGCTCATCGACCTGATCCATTGGTGGGAGGACTATTGCGCGCGCAACGGCGGCGAAATGAACAACAACCCGTCGCCGGGCAACAAGGCGGGCGGGCTGACGACGATCCTGGAAAAATCGCTCGGCGCCGCCGCCAAGGGCGGCACGACGATCCTCAACGGCGTCTATCGCTACGCCGAGCAGGTCGACGCCAAGGGCTTCGTCTTCATGGACACGCCGGGCTACGATCCGGTTTCGGCGACCGGCCAGGTGGCGGGCGGCGCCAACGTCATCGCCTTCACCACCGGGCGCGGCTCGGCCTACGGCTGCAAGCCGACGCCCTCGATCAAGCTCGCCACCAACAGCGACGTCTACAATCGCATGTGCGAGGACATGGACATCAATTGCGGCGACGTGCTCGACGGCGTTTCCATCGCCGAGAAGGGCCGGGAGATTTTCGACAAGGTTCTCGCCGTCGCCTCGGGCGAAAAATCCAAGTCCGAGGCGCTCGGCTACGGCGACGCGGAATTCGTGCCGTGGATCATCGGCGCCACGATGTGAGCGCGCCGCTTCGCGATCTCGACCAAACCCGCGCCTCCGGCCAATCGCGCGCCTTCGCGCTTCGAACAGGGACCAAGCATGAGACTGGCTCAAATCGTCGACGAGAGCGGCAAGCGCGCGCTCGTGGTCACGGCGCGCGGCGAAAGCCGCCTCGTCAAGGGCGCGCGAACGACGCTGGAATTGGCGCTTCAGGCGATCGAAGCGGGCGCGCCGCTGCGCAAGCTCATCGCCGAGCGCGGCGTCGGCAAGCCGGTCGATCTTGCCGCCGCGCTCAAGCAGAAGCGCGTTCTCCTGCCCATCGACTGCCCGGATCCCGCGCATCTCACCGTCACCGGCACCGGCCTCACGCACCTCGGCTCCGCCGAGGGGCGCGACAAGATGCACAAGAGCCTCGCCGATCCCGCCGCGCTCACCGACTCGATGCGCATGTTCAGATTAGGCCTCGAAGGCGGCAAGCCCGAGCGCGGCGCGGCGGGCGTCCAGCCGGAATGGTTCTACAAGGGCGACGGCTCGACGCTGGTGGCGCCGGGCGGCGATCTCGTCAGCCCGAGCTTCGCGCTCGACGGCGGCGAGGAGCCGGAGGTCGTCGGCCTCTACGTGATCGACGCCGAGGGCGCGCCCGTTCGCGTCGGCTTCGCCCTCGGCAACGAGTTCTCCGATCACGTCATGGAGCGCCAGAACTATCTCTACCTCGCCCATTCCAAGCTACGCCCGTCGAGCCTCGGGCCGGAGCTGCTGGTCGGCGACCTCCCCGCCGACGTGCGCGGCGTCTCGCGCATTCGGCGCGGCAAGGAGGTCGTCTGGGAAAAGCCGTTCCTGTCGGGCGAGCAGAACATGTCGCATTCGATCGCCAACCTCGAGGCGCATCATTTCAAATACCGCCTGTTCCGCCGCCCCGGCGACGTCCACGTGCATTTCTTCGGCACGGCGACGCTCTCCTTCAGCGACGGGATCAAGACGCAAAAGGGCGACGTCTTCGATATCGAAGCCGAACCGTTCGGCCTGCCGCTGCGCAATCGGCTGGCGGCGGGCAAGGCGGAGAAGGTCAGGGCGAGGGCGCTTTAGGGGGCGCTCGCACGCTGCAAAGTTTTCCAAGCCATTCCAAGGAATTTCCAAACTTTTCCAAGGAAATTCCAAGGAAATTCCAAGCTTTTCCAAGGATTTCCAAGTTTTTTCCTTGGCCGTTTCGTGGGAAATCAAGGGGTTATCGGTCAGTCGAGCCGGAATCGCGTTTCTCCGAATTTCTCGGCGCCTTCGCGCCGTCTCCCGTCTCGACCCGGCGCGGCTCCAACTCCCGAGGCTCCGCAGGCGCTCGAGACGACAACAGGCAGTATAACAAGATTGCAGATTTTCAGAAAGGAAATGTCGCTGATCCGGGTCTCGGACGCTTTGGCGCGGCAATGACCGGCGTGGCGCGCAACAATGGCGTCGACGGCGCGCCAGAGATGGACCATGCGGCCGTCGATCTTCAGATAGACCTCGTCAAGACGCCACGTCGTGTGAGGCTTGGGCCGGCGCTTTCGCAAGTCGGCGGCGACCATCGGTCCGAAATGATTCATCCAGCGTCGGACTATCGCGTAGGACACCGTCGTTCCACCCTCCGCGCGCAAATCTTCGACGTCGCGCGGGCTCGGCGTGAACCGGAGGCGGAGCCAAATCGCCGCTGAATGAGCTCGGGCGGGAAGCGGCAGCCGGCGTAGCTGATTTTCTTCATCCCGCTTGGCTGCCGGGCCACCAAAGGGACCGCAAGTCCGACGCGGCGTGACAATGCCGTTCGAGCCGATCTGAGCCGATGGATGCAGCGCCGGCGAATCGCTGCTTATGGCGCGTCTCCGCCATCCGCCTGCGCGCACGAAACGGCCGGTCTCCTCTGCCGGTCCCGACGCACCGCAGTTGATTATCACTCGAGATATTTCTTGTAATCCTTGGGTAAGTTTTGCCCGTTCGCCTGATATGCCTTGCCTAACGGCGTAAGTTCGATGAGGGCGCCAGCACGTGATTTGCGCCCGCGCGGCGGCTCGCCCACATGGCACGCCGCGCAGGGGAGCCCGGTTTTCTGGGAGGCTGTCATCGCCTCGGCTGGACTTGAAGCCAGAATGAGAGGCGAGGCAGCAATCAGAACGGCGGCGGTCAGCCAAGCCGTTGCGAAACATGTCAATGCTGTTTTGTGCATCGAAATCCTGAGTCCTTTGGTTGCATTGACTGAAACACGGGTTTTGCGACCTTGCCGGAAGCCATGCTTGAATCTGGGCGATGGGTCGGATCATGCGGCGTCTTTGATCTCCACGCCGTCGCGGAATCTGGCGCCCTGGATGATTTTGGGCAAGAGATTTTCCCTCTTCAATTTTCGCCATGCTTTGGCGGCGACCGCGACTAGCGGGCATTGTCACGCCGCGTCGGACTTGCGGCCCCTTTGGTGGCCCGGTAGCCAAGCGGGATGAAGAAAATCAGCTACGCCGGCTGCCGCTTCCCGCCCGAGATCGTTCAGCGGCGATTTGGCTCCGCCTCCGGTTCACGCTGAGCCTGTGCGACGTCGAAGATTTGCGCGCGGAGCGTGGAGCGACGGTGTCCTACGCGACAGTCCGACGCTGGGTGAATCATTTCGGACCGATGGTCGCCGCCGACTTGCGAAAGCAGGGGTCCAGACGCGGCCCACGAATGGCGGCGGGGGCCTGGACTCCCGCTTTCGCGGGAATGGAAAAGGTGAGAGCGTCATCGGTTTCGTCTCACGAGCAACGCGCCCGGGCCGCAGCAATCATCGAATTTGCGCGCCCCCGTAACAATCGCCGCCTCGCTGGCGAACCGTCGTCGCCGAGCCGCCGCGTCGGCGATCGCCGACGCGCGCCTCGGAGTTCTCGGCGAAGGTCGCCGGCGTTCTCAAACTCGAGGGGTCATTGTGAAGTCTCGGAGATTGGCCAAGGCGGCGGCGATCGGGCTGGCGATCGGCGCGGCGATGTTGCTCTCGGCGAACGGCGGCCTCGCCGCCGAGGCGCTCAAAATGAATTTCGTCACCCACGCGGCGTTCTTCTCTCAGGAGACGAAGCAGCCGCAACCGATCGACCCGCAGGTCTTCGTACACGATCCCGCCGCCGCCGAGGCGGTCGGCCCGCAAGGGATCAAGCATGCAGCCGGCCTTCGCCCGGCGCGCATCGACGAGGACGCCAAGACGACGCCGCTGTTCACCGCGCTCGACAAGCCGCTCGGGTTCGACCTCGGCGCGTGGCTCGGCGCGTCGGGCGGCGGCGTCGTCTCCGACGACGCCGGCAAGATCACGCTCGTAGGGACCTTCGCCGGCCTGCGGCCGAACGGTCATTACGGCCTGTTCGAGAACCACTTCGACCAGAAGCCGATCGGCTTCACGCCGATGGACGGGACCGGGCTGACCAACAGCCTCATCGCGGGGCCGGACGGAAGCGCCAAGGTCGCGATGGCGCTGACGCATGTCCCGACCCACGCCAACGCCGTGCTGCTGGTCTATCACAGCGACGGCGAGACCCACGGCCTCGAGCGAGGCCGAATCGGCGTCGACGCGCACCACCAGGCGATCGCGCGGCCGGAGTAATGCGGCCTCCGGCTGATTGAGCTGCAAGCGCCCTCGCCCCGGCCCCTCTCCCGTGAACGGGCTATCGGATTCACACATCCAAGTTCGAAATCTGCCGGGTTCGTTGTGCCTGATCCGTGCTCGGCGTCAATGTCATGCCCGCTGCGCGGGTTGCTCGCTTCGCTCGCAAACATCGACTCCTCCGCGCGGCTCAGGCTCTCAAAGACGTGTGAATGTCGTAGCATGAACAGGAGAGGGGTTTTGCGCCGCCGGCGGCAAGCGCGGACGTCTTGATTCCCGTGGCCGGCGGCGCTGGCGCGATCGAAGGAAGATCGCACGGCCGTACGGGCGAGAGTCGCGATGCGCAGACGCCATACGGCGCCGCGAGTTCTCATGACGATTTGCGAAGTCGCCAACGCCGCTCCGCTGTCGCTTCGTCTCGCTCAATCGTGCGCTTCGCGCGGCGTTCCCAGGGCGAATTGGCGCCGAATCGGGCTGACGAGAGTCTGATACTGATGGCCGAAAATACTGACCGCCGTCGTGGCCGGGCTCGTCCCGGCCATGACGGCGTCGGGTCCTCAGCGCTTTGTTCAACGAGTCGCCCTACTGCGGCTTGGTATAAACGGTCTTGAGAAACCGAACTCGCCCGTCGGCGACATAGGGCGCGACACATATCTGTTCGCCGATCTCGACGATCAATAGACGCCGACCCGGAAATTTGGTTTGGTCGGGGCGCTCGACGTCGTCGCGAAAGCCGCCGCTTTCGATCGGCGATTCGGCGCCGTGTCACGGGAACTGGGCGCCCAGGGGCGCGCGCGAGCGCGCTGGCGCGTCGCGGCGCCGAGGGCGGAGGGCGGGTTCTGATCAAGACGGTGCATCCCGACGGCCTGCCGACGCCGCAGCGCTACTGGTCGATGCTTGCGATCGCGCTCGGCATCATGATGTCGGTGCTCGACTCGGCGATCGCCAACATTGCGCTGCCGGTCATCGCCGCCGAACTTCACACGAGCCCGGCCGAGGCGGTCTGGGTCGTCAACGCCTATCAGCTCGCGATCGTGATCGCGCTGCTCCCGTGCGCCTCGCTCGGCGAGCGGGTAGGCTATCGCCGCGTCTACCTCGTCGGCCTGACGATCTTCATTGCGGGCTCGCTCGGCTGCGCGCTCTCCCACACCATGCCGGAGCTGGTCGCCTCGCGGGTCGCGCAGGGCTTCGGCGCGGCCGGGATCTTCAGCGTCAACGGCGCGCTGGTCCGCTTCACCTATCCCCACGCCTTGCTCGGCCGCGGGATCGGGCTGAACGCGCTGGTGGTGTCGGTCGCCGCCGCGCTCGGGCCCACCGTCGCCTCGGCGATCCTCGCGGTCGGCCCCTGGGAGTGGCTGTTCGCGATCAACGTCCCGATCGGGATCGTCAACCTCGTGGCGGCTTCGCGCGCGCTGCCCTATTCCGACCGCTCGGCGCGCCGGTTCGACTGGACGAGCGCGGCGCTGAACGCGCTGACCTTCGGCCTCTTCTTCGTCGGCGTCGACGTCTTCGCGCACGGCCGCGGCGAGGGCGCGATCGCCGCGGTCGAAATCGCAGCGGCGATCGCGGCGGGGCTCGCGCTGGTCCGGCGCGAAGCCTCGGCGGACTCGCCGCTGATCCCGATCGACCTCATGAAGATTCCGATCTTTGCGCTGTCGATCGCAACCTCGGTGTTCTCGTTCGCCGCGCAGGCGCTCGCCTATCTCGCGCTGCCGTTCTATTTCGAACTCGCGCTGCACCGCGACCAAGTCGAAACCGGGCTCCTGATGACGCCCTGGCCGGTGGCGATCGGCTTCGCCGCGCCGTTGGCGGGGCGGCTTTCCGACCGCGTCCCGGCGGCGATCCTGGGCTGCGGCGGGCTCGCCGCGCTGGCGGCGGGACTGGCGCTGCTGGCGATCCTGCCGCCGAACGCTTCGAGCGCGGACATCGTATGGCGGATGGCGTTGTGCGGCCTCGGCTTCGGCTTCTTCCAGTCGCCGAACAATCGCACCCTATTGTCCGCGGCGCCGCGCCGGCGAGCGGGCGCGGCGGGCGGAATGCTGGCGACCGCGCGGCTGACCGGCATGACCTCGGGCACGGCCCTGGCGGCGCTGTTCTTCGGCATCGCGCCGCACGGCGCCGAAACGGTGGACCTTGCGGTTGGCGCGGCGTTCGCGGTCTTCGCCGCCATCGTGAGCCTGATGCGCCTCTCGAAGTGACGGCGGTTGCGGGCGAAGCGTTCGCGGTTGGCCGGCCGGCAGATCGGCGCGGCGGCCCTGGCGGTCCGAGCGCGACCCTGCATCGCGACGTCGCGGCGAGGAAAGCGCGCGAAATCGCCAATCGCGCGCCGAGATCGTCGCGGCTCGTTCATTCCCGCCCTTCGCGCAGCGTCCCCTGGGCGAACTGGTGCAGGATCGAGCTGACGAGCGTCTGATAGGGCAGGCCCCTCTGCCGCGCGATCACTTTCAGCCGCTCGATATCGCGCTCCTGCAAGCGCAAGGTGATCGCCTTTCTCGCCGAGGCCTTGGCGACGAGCGATTCCCACTCGCCTCTCGCCCTGGCGCGCTCGGCGGCCGGGCTGGAGCGGACGGCGCCGCTCGTCAGCGCAGCCTCGAAGCTTTCGACAAGCTCTTTTTCCTCCGCGTCGAAGTAGGCGGTTGCCTTCGGATCACTCGTCGTTCTGGGCTTTGCCATAAATACGCTTCGCTTTGCGGCTGGGGTAAATCGTCTTGAGAAACCGAACTCGCCCGTCGGTCACGTAGGGCACGACACATATCTGTTCGCCGATCTCGACTATCAAAAGACGCTGGCCCGGAAATTTTTTCGGGTCGGGGTGAGCGATATCGTCGCGGAAGCCCCCGCCTTCGATCGCATTCTCGACGTCCTCGAAACTCAGGCCGCGCTCCTTCTGGAGCCACAAATTCTTGTCTCGGCTCCACTTCAGCGTCTCGTCCGACATTGCGATATGATATGCGGCGGAGATTGAATGTCAAATATCCAGCGCGCGACGGAACCGGATTTGCCGATGGATTTTCGTTTCGCGGTAACGGCCGCGCGACCGGATGGGATCAACCCTAGGCTACGCCGGTTCCGGGCGCCTCGTCTTGCGCCGCGCTCGCGTTCGGCCGCTTCGCGGCCACTTTTGCGCGCGCGTCTGGAGAAGGGCCCCACTACCTGATCTCCGGCATCGCCTCTTCGCGCGCCAAATTCCCAAACCGCGTCAGTTCGGCCTCGAATTGCAATTCCACCATGCCGGTGGGGCCGTGGCGCTGCTTGCCGACGATCACTTCGGCGCGGCCGTGCGCGCGCTCCATTTCGTTCATCCACGTCACGTGCTCTTCCGTGCCGGGGCGGGGCTCCTTGTTCTTGAGGTAATATTCCTCGCGATAGACGAACATCACGACGTCGGCGTCCTGCTCGATCGAGCCGGATTCTCTCAAGTCCGAGAGCTGCGGGCGCTTGTCGTCGCGCTGCTCGACCTGGCGCGAGAGCTGGGAGAGCGCCAGGATCGGCACGTTCAGCTCCTTGGCGAGCGCCTTCAGGCCGGTGGTGATTTCGGTCAGCTCCTGAACCCGGTTGTCGGAGCGCGTCCTCGACCCCGAGAGCAATTGAATGTAGTCGATGATGAGAAGATCGAGCCCGCGCTGGCGCTTCAGCCGGCGCGCGCGCGCGGTGAGCTGGGCGATCGAAATGCCGCCGGTCTGGTCGATGAAGAACGGGATCGACTGCATCTCGCGCACCGCCTCGGCGACGTTCTGGAAGTCGGTCTCGGTGATGTCGCCGCGGCGGATCTTGTACGAAGCGACGCCCGATTGCTCGGCGATGATGCGGGTCGCCAATTGCTCGGCCGACATTTCCAGCGAGAAGAAGCCGACGATGCCGCCGTTGACCGTCTCGAGCGTTCCGTCGGCGCGCGTTTCGCCGCGGTAGGCCTTGGCGATATTGAAGCCGATGTTGGTGGCGAGCGCCGTCTTGCCCATGCCCGGGCGGCCCGCCAGGATGACGAGGTCCGAGGCCTGCAGGCCGCCCAGCTTATGATCGAGGTCGGTCAGCCCGGTGGCGACGCCGCTGAGGTGGCCGTCGCGCTCGTAGGCCTTGGCGGCCATGTCGACGGCGATCTTCAGCGCGTCGGAAAAGCGCTGGAAGCCGCCGTCGTAGCGCCCGCCCTCGGCGATCTGGTAGAGGCGCCGCTCGGCCTCCTCGATCTGCTCGCGCGGGGTCGAATCGACCGGCGCGTCGTAGGCGACGTTGACGACGTCCTCGCCGATCCGGATCAGCTCGCGCCGCACCGCCAGATCGTGGATCGTGCGGCCGTAGTCGACGGCGTTGATGATCGTCGTCGCCTCGGCGGCCAGGCGCGCCAGATATTGCTGCACGCTGACGCCGCCCAGGTCGTGCTCGCCCAGGAACGTCTTCAGCGTGATCGGCGAAGCGAGCTTGCCGGCGCGAATCAGCGAGCCGGCGATCTCGTAAATGCGGCGGTGGATCTCCTCGACGAAATGCTCGGCCTTGAGGAAGTCGGAGACGCGGTCGAAGGCGTCGTTGTTGACGAGGATCGCGCCGAGCAGCGCCTGTTCCGCTTCGACGCTGAGCGGCGGCGCGCGGTAGGCGGATTCGGCAGGATTGGGGACGGCGACGTGCCGGCCCGGGAATTGTTCGACGGTCGCCATGGGCTTCTTCGAGCGGTTCTTCGTTATGGATGGGACGCGAAAGCGGAACGCGACTCGGGAGCGACGGCCAGGATACGCGTCTCGACCGGCCGGCAAAAGCCTTGTGTCACGGTTCGCGCGGCGAGACGAGGGCGCTCGCGGGCGGGCGGGCGATTGTCCCCGCAATCCCTGACGGAATATTTTTTTGCGTCTCGATTGGCATGAGGCGCTTGACTTCGTCGCGGCGCCGGCGGCGCTGATCGACGCGAAGTCGCGTTCGCGCGCTCGCGCCTCACGCCGTCGCGCAGATGCGCGCCTTCGCCGCCGCGTACTCGCTCGCGAGGCGCGCCACGAGCTCGGCGGCGGGCGTCACCGCCTTGATCGCGCCGATGCCTTGGCCCGAGCCCCAGATGTCGCGCCACGCTTTCGCGTCCGAGCCGCCGCCCGAGCCGAAGTTCATCGTCTTCACGTCGCCCTGCGGCAGATTGTCGGGATCGAGCCCGGCCTTGACGATCGACGCTCTGAGATAGTTGCCGAATATGCCGGTGAACAGGCTGGAGCCGACGATGTCCTCGGCCCTGCCGGCGACGATCGCCTGCTTGTAGTCGTCGAGCGCGCGCGCTTCTTTTGTTGCGATGAAGGGCGAGCCGATATAGGCGAGGTCCGCGCCCATCGCCTGCGCCGCGAGGATCGCGCCGCCATTGGCGATGGCGCCGGCGAGCGCCAGCGGGCCGTCGAACCACTCGCGGATTTCCTGCACGAGCGCGAAGGGCGAAAACGGCCCGGCGTGGCCGCCGGCGCCCGTGGCGACCGCGATCAGCCCGTCGGCGCCTTTTTCCACCGCCTTATGGGCGAAGCGGACATTGATGATGTCGTGGAACACAACGCCGCCATAGGAGTGGACGGCGACGTTGACGTCCTCGCGCGCGCCCAGCGACGTGATGACGATCGGCGCCTTCCACTTGACCGCCAGCTCCATGTCCTGTTCGAGCCGGGCGTTCGACTTGTGCACGATCTGATTGACCGCGAACGGCGCGGCGGGGCTCTCGGGATGGGCGCGATCGTGCGCTCCGAGCGCCTCGGTGATCTCGTGCAGCCATTCGTCGAGCTGGCTGGCCGGGCGCGCGTTGAGGGCGGGAAACGCGCCGACGATCCCCGCCTTGCACTGCGCGATCACCAGCGACGGATGCGAGATGATGAACAACGGGGCGCCGATCACCGGCAATCGCAACTTTCCCCGCAAGGCGCTCGGCAAGGTCATGGTTCGCTTCCCCTCATTTGTTCATATCTAAACCGATCCGCCGCCGCGAGGCAACGGCAATTCATTTCGGCTCCGTCAGCCAGGCGCAGACGAACCCGCCACCCGCGCCGCGCCGCAGCAGTTGCGTCAGCCAGGGCATGACGACGCGCGCCTCGTCGATCAGGCCGAACGGCGGGTTGACGACGAGAAGCCCGCTGCGGCTCAAGGGGCTCGGCGAATGCGCGCTCGGCGCGAGCGCGCCGACATCGAGTTCGAGCCGCAGGATGTTCGGCGCGCCGAGCGCGGCGATCGCGTTGAGAAACCGCGCGTCCTCGAGCGGCGCCTTGATCGGGCGCCACAGCGCATAGGTTCCGCGCGGCCATTTCAAGAGCGCCCGCGCGAGCGCCTTTTCGACGCGCTCGCCCTCGTCCGGCGCCTCGTAGGGCGGATCGATCAGCACGACGCCGCGCCGCTCCTTGGGCGGAATATAGGCGCTGAGCGCGACGTAGCCGTCCGTGCCGACGATCGACAGGCGGCCGTCGCGCCCGAGGGCGGCCACCAGCAGCTCGCGCTCCTCCGGATGCGCCTCGCACAGCGCCATGCGGTCCTGGGGCCGCAACAGCGCCTGCGCGAGCGCCGGCGAACCGGGATAGGAGGCGGGCCGCCCGTCCGCGTCGCAGGGCCCGATCGCCTGGCGATAGGGCGCCAGCAGCGCCGCGACGGGGGCCGGCGGGCGCGCTTTGACGAGCCTCGCCACGCCGTCGCGCCATTCGGGCGACCGGCGCGCCTCTTCGCTCGAAAGATCGTAGCGGCCGGCGCCGGCGTGCGTGTCGATGTAGCGGAACGGCGCCTCTTTTCGCGCGAGATAGACGAGAATGCGCGAAAGGATCACGTACTTGAAGACGTCGGCGAAATTGCCGGCGTGAAAGCCGTGGCGGTAGTTCATCGCTCGCCGCCGGCCGGCGCGCCCTCAGCGGATCGGCGCGACGGAAATCGACGAGGCATGGCACGTGTGGCCCGACACTTTCGGGCAATTGGCGAAGGCGGCAAGGTTCTTGGAGACGCAGATGCGCACGTCGACGAGTTCGCCGTTGCGGCAGCCGATCGCCATGTTGTCGGCGCGCAAATTGGCGTTGGCGGCGACGAAGGCGGCGACGAGATCGTTCGGCGCCAGCTTCAACGGCTGACGCGGCGCCTTCAGAACGTCCGGCACGACGATGCCGTCGCGCAAGGACTTCACGGCGCCGAAATAGGCCTGCGGGTCGAGGCCCGAGCACGTCCCGTGCTTGAGATATTCGTAGCGCGCGAGCCCCTCGTCGGGATAGACGCCCTCGGTCAGCCGCAACGCGTCGCCCGGGATCGAGACGCCATATCGGCAGTTCTCAGGGTCCCGGCCGAACGAGCGATCGGGCCAAAGGCCGTGCACCACGAAGCCCGTCCCGGCGCCGACTGCGCACTGGTCCGGCGATTTGTCGGCGCCGCCGGTGTCGCAGAATCCGGGCGACCAGGACAGGGTGAAGACGTAGAAATCGAAATCGTTCTGCTCTTGCGCGCGACCGGCCGCCGGCGCGAGCGCCAGCGCGCCGAAGAGGCATCCGACGATCGTTGCAAGGCGCATGGTCGATTCCGCTTACCTGAAGAGGGCACGTCGAGCCGAGAAGGGCCGAACTCGCCGCGCGCCGCTCAATAGCGCGCGCGCAACGCCTTCTCGCCGAGATAACGATCGACGAACGGACGCAGGGCGCTGCACGCGGGCGCGTAGGCGAGATTGCGGTCGAGGCCGACGACGCACCATTCCACGCCATAGCCCCAGCCGATCATGCCCAAACTCTCCTCAATGTCGTAGACGACGGTGCGCTCGCGCGAATCGCTGTCGAGGGCGCGCGCGACGCAGTAGCGGCGCGGGATGTAGGCGAGCCCGTTGGCGCGAAAGCCGATCTCCTGGATGCGGTCGTAGCTTTCGATCTGCAACGGCGAATTCCAATATTCGGATTCTTTCTGGGCGAAGCGATCGGAGATCCGCGCCAGGACGCCCGGATCGTCGCAGGCCGGCAATTCGCCGGAATAGGGGACGTAACGCTGTTCGGCGGGCACGACGACGCCTGCCGCCTGGGCGCCGGCGCAAAAAACGAGCAACGCCGCGAGGCAGACAACGATGCGTTTCATGGCCGACCCCCGCTCGTCTCGATGAGACGCGCCACCATGCTGCGCGCCCCGGCGGGGGTCAAGGGTCTGTTAAGGATTGTGAAGGACTGGAGCCCCGCCGCTCGCCCTCACCCCAACCCTCTCCCGCAAGCGGGAGAGGGGGCGCGCGCCCCTTCTCCCGCTTGCGGGAGAAGGTGGCCCGAAGGGCCGGATGAGGGCCGTCAGCCCGAGTCGGCCGATCAGTTCAGCCGGTCCTTCAGCGCGGCGATTTCGCGCGCCGCCAGTTCGGCGCCGGCCGCGCCCCGCGTCTCGGCGCGCAGCACGAGCTCGGCGGCCTTGGCCGCGTGGTCGGCCGCGGCGGCGCGCACGTCGGCGGCGGCCTGGGTCTCGGCGAGCGCGATCTTGGCTTCCGCCTGCTTGGTGCGGCGGGCGACGAATTCCTTCATGCGTTCGGCGGTCTCCTCGGCCAGTCGCGCCGCCTGGGCGCGCGCCTCGGCGACGATCGCCGCGGCGGCGGCCTCCGCTTCGATGGTCTTTTTCTCGAAGCTTTCGAGCAGCGCGGTCGCCTCGGCGCGCAGTTTGGCGGCTTGCGCCAGTTCGTCGGCGATCGCCTTGCCGCGCGCGTCAAGCGCCGAAAGCACCAAGCGGTGCACGCCGAGATAGCCGAGCAGGCACAAGAAGACGATGAAGCCGAGAAGTACGAAAAATTCTGCGTCGAATTCCATGACGACTCCCGCTCAGCTCGCCTTCACCGAATCGACGGCGTCGGCGATCGCCTTGGCCGGCGCGGCGCGCCCGATCAGGCGCTCGACGATCGCCGCCGCGGCGTCGCGGGCGATCGCGGCGACGTTGGACATCGCCTCGGCGCGCGTCGCCGCGATCTGGCTCTCGGCGGCGGCGAAGTCGACCGCGAGCGCTTCCTCGAGGGCCTTGCGCTTGGCGTCCGACTCGGCGGCGAGCTGGTCGCGCGCCGCCTGGGCGAGGCCTTGCGCCTTGGCGCGCGCCTCGGCGAGCGCCTTCTGATGCGCGCTCGCGGCGGCGTCCGCCTTCTGCTGCATCGCGGTGGCGTCGTCGAGATCCCTGGCGATGCGCGCCTTGCGCTGCTGGATCGCCGCCCCGACTTTTGGCAACGCCATCTTCGCCATGAAATAATAGAGCGCGCCGAAGCTGATCGCCAGCCACAGGAGCTGCGAGGGAAACGTCCCGCTCTCGAAGGGCGGAAAGTTCGCATGGCCGCCGGCCTCGTGGCCGACTTCCGTCTGGGTCGCCTGCGGCGCCGGGGTCTGCGCGGGTTGGGCCATCGTTTCTCATTTGTCCTATGGCGGGAAAGCGCGGGGCCGGCGCCTTCCCGCGATGCGTCGGGATCAGCGCGCCTTTAGACGGCGAACAGCAGCAGGAACGCGATCAGCAGCGCGAAAATGCCGAGCGCTTCGGTCACCGCGAAGCCGAAGATCAGGCGGCCGAACTGGCCGTCGACGGCGCTCGGGTTGCGCAGGGCGCCATTGAGGAATTGCCCGAACAGCGTGCCCACGCCGATGCCGGCCGCGCCGGTTCCGATCGCGGCGAGGCCCGCGCCGATATACTTCGCGGCCAGGGCTAATTCGTTGGGTCCCATGTCTCTAGACTCCTGCTTTTCGATTGCTGCGTTAGGGGAAAACGACCGGTCAGTGACCGCCGGGGTGAAGCGCGTCGTTGAGGTACATGCAGGTCAGCATGGCGAACACGTAGGCCTGCAGGAACGCCACCAACAGTTCGAGCGCTTCGAGGCCGATCGTCATGGCGAAAGGCAGCACGGCGAGCGCCTTGACGCCCACGCCCGCGCCGAGCAGCATGACGACGAAGCCGCCGAACACGTTGAGCGTGATGTGGCCGGCGAGCATGTTGGCGAAAAGGCGCACCGAATGGCTCAAGGGGCGCGTCAGGAACGAGATGACCTCGATCGCCACCACCAGCGGCAGAATGTAGATCGGCACGCCCGAGGGCACGAAGAGCTTGAAGAAATGCAGCCCGTGCTCCTTCACGCCGATGACGACGACGGTGAAGAACACCAGCAGCGCCAGCGAAGCCGTGACGATGATGTGGCTGGTGACGGTGAAGGAATAGGGGATCAGCCCGACCAGATTGCAGATGAGGATGAACATGAACAGGCTGAACACCAGCGGGAAGAACCGCATGCCCGATTCGCCGCACGCCGAGCGCACCATGCCGGCGACGAATTCGTAGGCCATTTCGGCGAGCGCCTGGAGGCGCCCGGGGACGCCGGCGCCGCCGCGGGCCCCGACCGCCATCAGCGCGCAGACGAGAACCACCGCGAGGATCATGAACAGCGACGAATTGGTCAGCGAGAAATCGCGGCCGGCGATTTGGATCGGCACGATCCGCGACAGGTCGAATTGTTCGATCGGGTCGATCGCCGGTCCGGCAGGGCTCGCCACGTCTAGTCCTCGTCGTCTTCCGCCCCGGGCGGGGCCCCCAGCCCGGCCGTGGGGGCCGAACGCCGCCCGTCTTTATCCGGCGCGGCGCCGCCAGACAAGCGCGAATCGCGATCCTCATGGTGGGCTTTAGGCGAAGTCAGGCGGACGACGTTCCATACCCCGGCCGCCGCGCCGAGGAGAAAAAAGGCGATCAGGAACGCCGGCTTGGTCCCCAGCGCCCGGTCGATCAGCCAGCCGATCAGGCCGCCGCCGACGATCGCGCCGGCGAATTCGCCCGCCGCGCTGAAGGCCATCGAAATCGCCGAGTTGGTCGCCGCGCGCTCGGAATCGGTGGGGCCGCCCGCCTCTTTGGCGCGCTTTTCGGAGTTGCGCCGGTCGAGCGCCCCCTTCAGCGCGTCGAGCTTGGCGCGCAACGCCTGGTCGTCGTCCGGCTCCGCCATCGCGCCTAAAGCTCCTTCTCTGCGCCTTGTCGCCGCGGCGCGCCCCTTCCCCCCTTGCGGGGGAAGGTGTCACGCGAAGCGTGACGGATGAGGGGGCCGCCGCAAGGCGCGTCGCTTTGCCGCGAGCGTGCAGCCGGTAGCTTGTACCATATGAATTGTCGTGGATCGCGGCTATGCCGGCAAGCGCGCCTGGCGGCGCGCCCCCCTCATCCGTCGGCCTTCGGCCGACACCTTCCCCCGCAAGGGGGGAAGGGGCGCGCCGCGTCCTCGCGGGTTCTGCTTGACCGTCGGCGCCGCGTCGGGCAAGGCAGGCGCCTTTGCAAATCCCGGCGTCCACCTCCATGACCGATACCCCGCCAACCCCCCGCGTTCGCGCCGCCCTGCCGCGCGGCCTCGTCGACCGCGACGCGGCCGACATCGCGAGCGCCGAGGCGATGATGGCGAAGATTCGCACCGTCTACGAGCTCTATGGCTTCGAGGCGGTGGAGACGCCGTTCATCGAATACACCGACGCGCTCGGCAAGTTCCTGCCCGACCAGGACCGGCCGAACGAAGGCGTGTTCTCGTTCAAGGACGACGACGAGCAGTGGCTGTCGCTGCGCTACGACCTGACCGCGCCGCTCGCCCGCTACGTCGCCGAGCATTACGACAGGCTGCCGAAGCCCTATCGCAGCTATCGCGCCGGCTGGGTGTTCCGCAACGAAAAGCCGGGGCCGGGGCGCTTCCGCCAGTTCATGCAGTTCGACGCGGATACGGTGGGGACGGCGTCGCCGGCGGCGGACGCGGAAATCTGCATGATGGCGGCCGACTGCCTGGAGGCGCTGGGGATCGAGCGCGGCGACTATGTGATCAAGGTCAACAGCCGCAAGGTTCTCGACGGCGTGATGCAGGCGATAGGACTTGGCGGCGAGGAGAACTTCGGCCGCAGGCTCACCGTGCTGCGCGCGATCGATAAGCTCGATCGGCTGGGGCCGGAAGGCGTGCACGCGCTGCTGGGCCACGGCCGCAAGGACGAGAGCGGCGACTTCACGAAAGGGGCCGGGCTGGATGAGCATCAGATCAACGTCGTCGTCGCGATTCTACGTTCGAATGACGCGGCTAACCTGAAGCAAATTCTCGATCAGGTTACTTTGGAGACCGGCGGCGTGGCTGACCGTTACGGGGGACTCGGACATCTCCTCTACGACGACGCTTTGAACGAGATAATTGAACAATTTGAACCGCTGGTACGAAGCGCGGGCTATGGTCCTAATCGCATTCGCTTCGACCCCTCCGTCGTCCGCGGCCTCGAATACTACACCGGCCCCGTCTTCGAAGCCGAGCTGACCTTCGAGACGCCCGGCGAGGACGGCAAGCCGGTCCGCTTCGGCTCGGTCGGCGGCGGCGGGCGCTACGACGGGCTGGTGGCGCGCTTTCGCGGCGAGGCGGTTCCGGCGACCGGCTTCTCCATCGGCATATCCCGCCTGCTCGCGGCGCTGCGCGCGATCAACAGCCCGATCGTCGCCTCGGCGCAAAAGCCCGGCCCGGTCGTCGTCGCCGTGCTCGACCGCGACCATATGGCGCACTACCAGCGCCTGGTGGCCGCCTTGCGCGCGGCGGGGATCGCTTCCGAACTCTACCTCGGCTCCAGCGGCCTCAACGCGCAGCTCAAATACGCCGACAAGCGCGGCAGCCTCTGCGCCGTCATCCAGGGCTCCAACGAGCGCGACGCGCCGGGCGGGCCCCTGGTCGTCATTCGCGACTTGAGGCTCGGCGCCGAGCTCGCCAAGGCGAGCAAGGACCGCGCCGACTATCTCGATCTGCGCCAGCGCGCCCAGTTCGCCGCGCCCGAGGCCGAGCTCGTCGCGCGGGTGCGCGAAGTGCTGGCGCGGGGCTAGGGCGTCCTGCCTTTCGGCGTGAGCGCCCCCTCTCCCCGCTTGCGACAGAGCACGACGCGACTTGATGGAATCGCCGCCGATGTCATTCCCGCGAAAGCGCTAGGGGATGCACACATCTCCAAGGTGGCGCGCCCCCTTCCCCCCTTGCGGGGGAAGGTGTCGGCCGAAGGCCGACGGATGAGGGGGGCGCCGCAAGGCGCGTTGTTAGCATAGGCGCGATCCGCGGTAATTTATGCAGTATAAGCCTGGGAACCCCCACTAACGCGGAAGCAATGCGCCTTGCGGCGCGACCCCTCATCCGGCCGGCTCCGCCGGCCACCTTCCCCCGCAAGGGGGGAAGGGGCGCACGCCCCCATGTGGCGTATCTGTCTGACATACAACGGGAACTTGACTTGTGTGCATCGCCTAGCGCTTGCGCGGGTATGACTGGGGCGCGGGTATGCCGGCGGCGCGGGCGTGAGAAAGGACCCGCGCGTGTTCTCCCCTCAACTGCTGCCGATCAGGATGCCCGCCGCCAGCACCAGCCCGCCGCCGAGCATCACCTTGGCGGCGGCGGAGAGCGGCGGCGCATCCATGTAGCGCCATTGGATCCAGGCGATGACGGCGAGTTCGATCGCGACGACGACGACGGCGATCGCGGTGGCGGTGACGAAATAGGGAATGAGGTAGGGCAGGGTGTGGCCGATGCCGCCGGCGATGGTCATCAGGCCGCAGACGACGCCGCGCAGCAGCGGCGTGCCGCGCCCCGACAATTTGCCGTCGTCGGCGAGCGCCTCGGCGAAGCCCATGGAAATGCCGGCGCCGATCGAGGCGGCGATGCCGACGAGGAAGGCGTTCCACGGATTGTGGGTGGCGAAGGCGGCGGCGAACACCGGCGCCAGGGTCGACACCGAGCCGTCCATCAGCCCGACGAGGCCGGGCTGGATGATCTGCAGGATGAAGCGCCGGCGCGCGTACTCGGCTTCGGCGTGGCGCGCTTGCGGGGTCATCAGCTTGGCTTCGAGATCGGCGGCCATGTGGTCGTGCTTGACCTCGGCCTCGGCGAGGTCGCCGAGCAATTTACGAATCCCGGCGTCGGTGGAGCGCTCGGCGGCCAGGCGGTAGAAGCGCGCCGCGTCCTGCTCCATCTCTCTGGCGCGCGTGCGCACCGCCTCGACGCCGAGCGGGCGCAACTGCCAGATCGGCTTGCGCTGGATGTAGCCACGAATGTCCTGGCGGCGGATCAGCGGAATGTGCTCGCCGAATTTCGACGCGAAGAGGTCGATCAGGCGCCGGCGGTGCACGTTCTCCTCGGCCGCCATGTCGGCGAGCACCTGCGCGCTGGTGGGATAGCCTTCGCGCAGGCCGTCGGCGAAGTCGGCGTAGATGCGCCCGTCCTCCTCCTCGTTGGCGATCGCCAGCGCGAGGATTTCGCGCTCGGAGAGGTCGTCGAATTTGCGCATCGGCGGGGCTCCCGGGAAATTCATCGACGACGGCCGGCGGCGCGGGCGCGAGGGCGATGGATTGGAGCCCTTCTAATAACACGCGCCGCGCGCGGTCGACCGCGCCGCTTGCTTTAGCGCCGGGGCTGCTCTACGGCCAGAACCATCTTCTGCAATTGTTGCGACTCCGCCCCGACCGTGACGAAGCTCCCCACCCTCGACCAATTCTCGCGCGTCGTCGTCAAGGTCGGCTCGTCGCTGCTGGTGGACGGCGCGCGCGGCGTCTTGAAGCAGGATTGGCTCGACGCGCTCGTCGCCGACATCGCGGAGCTGCATGGGCGTGGCGCGGACGTGCTGGTGGTGTCCTCGGGAGCGATCGCGCTCGGCCGCCACGCCGCGGGCCTGCGCAAGGGCGCGCTGAAGCTGGAGGACAGTCAGGCGGCGGCGGCGATCGGCCAGATCGCGCTCGCCCGCGCCTGGTCGCAGGCCCTCCATCAGCGCGGCATCCTCGCCGGCCAGGTGCTGCTGACGCTGCAGGACACCGAAGAGCGGCGGCGCTATCTCAACGCCCGCGAAACGCTGGCGCGGCTTTCGGCGATGCGCGCGGTTCCCGTCATCAACGAGAACGACACCGTCGCCACCAGCGAAATCCGCTACGGCGACAACGACCGGCTCGCCGCGCGGGTGGCGACGATGGCGAGCGCCGATCTCCTCATCCTGCTCTCCGACGTCGCCGGCCTCTACGCGGCGCCGCCGAAGCAGAACCCCGCGGCCGAGCTGATCGCGCTGGTGGAGCGCGTCACGCCTGAGATCGAGGCGATGGCGGGCGGCGCGGCCTCGCAGACCTCGCGCGGCGGCATGCGCACCAAGATCGAGGCGGCGCGCATCGCCACCGGCGGCGGCGCCCACATGGTGATCGCGGACGGGCGCGTCGGGCGCCCGATCGCGCGCATCGGCGCCGGCGGTCCCTGCACCTGGTTCCTGACGCCGTCAAATCCGATCGCCGCGCGCAAGGTTTGGATCGGCGGCACGCTCGAGCTGAAGGGCGCGATCACCATCGACGCCGGCGCGGCGAAAGCGCTGGCGAGCGGCAAGAGCCTGCTGCCGGCGGGGGTGACGCGCGTCGACGGCGTGTTCGCGCGCGGCGATTGCGTCGCCATCCGCGACGAGAACGGCGCCGAGATCGGTCGCGGCCTGGTCGCCTACGACGCGCTGCACGCCGAACGCATCCGCGGCCGCAACTCGCGCGACATCGCCCATATCCTGGGAACGCCGGGACGCGCCGAGATGATCCATCGCGACGACATGGCGCTCGGCGAAAGGTGAGGGCGGGCGACCCTTCCGCGCCGCGGGGGAAGGGCGCCCCTCAATGCGCCGTCAAGATCTGGCCGCGCCGCTCCGGGCTGAAGCGGATGACGACGATGATCGCCACCGCGACGACGCCCCCCACCAGCGCCAGCGCATAGCCGTAGTCGCCGCCGTGCCCTTCGGCGATCTTGGCCTGGAACGGGCCGTTGTAGGAGGCGAGGAAGTTGCCGGCCTGATAGACGAAGGCGGGCAGGGTGGCGCGCACCGCGCCGGGCGACAGTTCGTTGAGATGCGCCGGGATCACCCCCCAGGCGCCCTGCACCGCGATCTGCATGACGAAGGCGCCGAGCGCCAGCATGAAGGGCGTCGTCGAATAGGCCCACAGCGGCAGCGCCGGCAGCGCGATCAGCGCCGCGACGGTGATCGCGTTGACGCGGCCGATCTTCTCCGAGATGAAGCCGAAGGCGAGCCCGCCGGCGATGGCGCCGAGATTGGCGACGATGGTGATCCAGCTCACCGTGGCGGGATCGAACCCGTGCTGCTTCTGCAGGAAGGTCGGGTAGAGGTCCTGCGTGCCGTGGCTGAACAGGTTGAAGCACATCATCAGCACGACCGCGTAGATCACCAGCCCCCAATTCGCGTTGAGCGTCTCCCAGAGACCCGGCTTGCCGACCTTTTTCGCCTCGGCGAAGGCGGGCGATTCGGCGACGCCGGAGCGGATGAACAGGACGAGGAAGGCGGGCAGGATGCTGAGCAGGAACATGGCCCGCCAGCCGACCGTGTAATCGCCGAAGACGCGCCCGTAGAGCAGGCCGTAGGCGATCGAGGCGAGCAGGAAGCCGGTGGGATAGCCGCATTGCAGCAGGCCGGAGACGAAGCCGCGCGCCTGCGGCGGAATCGACTCCATCGCCAGCGAACTGCCGAGGCCCCATTCGCCGCCCATCGCCACGCCGAACAGCGCGCGCAGGACGAGGAACGCCCACAGGCTCGGCGCGAAGGCGGCGAGCGCGCCGATCACGGAATAACAGACGATGTCGAGCATCAGCGCCGGCTTGCGGCCCCATCGGTCGCCGATCTGGCCGAAGATGAAGGCGCCGACGAAGCGCATCGCCAGCGTCAGGAACAGGGCGTAGGCGACCTGCGGCACCTCGACGCCGAATTCCTTGGCGATGTCCTTGAGCAGGAACGTGAGAAGAAAGAAATCGAAGGCGTCGAGCATCCATCCGAGAAACGAGGCTAGGACCGTCTTCCTTTGCGCCGCCGTCAGATTCATCGCCAACCCCCTGGCCCCCGGCGCAACAATCGCCGCCGCGGTTCGGCTCACCTTAGCGCAAGCGCCGGCGAGCCGCCAAGCCGCCGGCGACGTTCCGAAGCGCGAAAGCCGAAGGCGGAGTCGACAGCGCCGTCGTCGGGTCTTAAGAGCGCCGCAGGGCGACCAACGCGCTAGGACTGGGGCGTTACGAATGATCATCGCCATCGACGGACCCGCGGCGTCGGGCAAAGGCACGCTGGCGCGCCGCCTGGCGGAGCATTACGGCCTGCCCCATCTGGACACCGGCCTGCTCTACCGCGCGACGGCGGCGAGCCTTCTCGACGCCGATCGCGACCTTCGCGACGTCGACGCCGCCATCGCCGCGGCGCGCGGCTTGAGCCTGACGGAATTCGACGAGGCGCGGCTGCGCGGACGCGAAATGGGCGAGGCCGCCTCGATCGTCGCCGCCCTGCCGCAGGTGCGCGCGGCGCTCATCGAGGCGCAGCGCAATTTCGCGGCGCGACCCGACGGCGCCGTCCTCGACGGCCGCGACATCGGCACGGTCGTCTGCCCCCAGGCGGACGTCAAGATTTTCGTGACGGCGAGCCCCGCGGCGCGCGCGCAGCGGCGCGCGCTGGAATTGGCCCAGCGCGGCGAGAGCGCCGATTACGGCGCGATTCTCGCCGACATCGCCAGGCGCGATGCGCGCGATTCCGGGCGCGCCGACGCTCCGCTGCGCGCCGCGGCCGACGCGGCCCTGCTCGACACCACTGGGATGAGCGTCGAGGCCGCCTTCGCGCAAGCTTTGCGCATCGTCGAATCGCGGCGGCGCCCCGCCTAAGCCGAGCCGGCGATGCTCGACAGGCGTTCGCGCGTCGCCTTGAGGCTGGCGATCGCGTCGTCGATCTCGCGCCGCTGCCGCTCGAGATGATCGATCTGATCGACGATCTGCGCCGGCCGCAGCCTCTCTTCGAAGCGGGTCTTGGCCGCGTTGTCCTCGGCGCCGATGAGGTCCCTGATTTCGGCGAGCGTGAAACCGAGCTGCTTTCCCTTGAGGATCATCTCCAGGCGAACCCGATCGGCTCCGCCGTAGTAGCGCCCGTTGCCCATTCGCCGCGGGCGAATCAGGTGGCGATCCTCGTAAAAGCGCAGCGTGCGCAGCGTGACGCCGAATTCGCGCGCCATTTCGCCGATCGTCATCTCGCCCGCGCCGCCCGCGCCGCCCGTGCCCCCGCGAGCGCGGCTCGCGGCGAGGTCGCCGTCGGATTCGAAAGCCTTCCCCAATGACGAATTCGCCCTCATGGCCCATCCTTTCCGTCAACGCGCCCGCGTTGCGGGGAGCAGCCGCCCCGCTTCGGCGCGAACCGAGGCGAATATGACGCATTCCTGGAGAAATGCAACCAGTAGTTGTGCATCCAGACAATACAATCCGGACGTCTCTGCGGCATGGCGCGATTGACCCATTTTGGGGCGATCTTAACGGTTTGTTCACCACGGACGCCGAAATATCCCGTCGTTGCGCCGTGTTCGGCCGAAGGCGCGACGATCGGCGCCACGTCGGCCACGGTTGAAATCATGGGCAGCGCGACGGCTTGGAACGTCACGGGCGTGGGGCGCGAGACGCGCGCATTCGCCGAGGCGGCCGCGCGCCGCGCCGGAATGAGCCTCGCAGACTGGCTCGACGAAGCGGTCGCCGACAAAGCCGCCGAACAGGGCGTCGATCCCGTCGATCTCGAAGCCGACGACCGCCTCGACGCGATCGGCGAGCGAATTTCACGACTTTCGCGCCGCGACGAACGCTCGGACGAAGGCTGGCGCGCGCCTACGCGCGACGAGGCGCGACGCAAGCGCGGCGATCCGGCGCCGAGCCGGGAGCAGGCGCGCCGCGCCGACGAATTGCTCGAAGCGGCGATCGCCAGGCTCGAGGGTCGCGCCGAACGCACGGAAGCGCGCGCCGCGCGCGCCTTCGAATCGGTGGCGCAGTGGATCGAGCGCAGCCGGGCCGATCGCGGCGAGGAACGCGCCGCGCTCCAGGCCGTCGCCGAGAAGCTCGACGCGATCGACCAGCGCACCGCCCGAGCGCCGCCGCCGCCGGCGGAGGCGCCGCGTCGCCCGGAATCGCGCGGCGAGGAGAGCGAACGCGATCTCGACCGGCGCATGAGCGCGCTCGCCCGCCGCGTCGAGGCCGTGCGCGATCGCCGCCGCGTGACGCCGCGCGCAGCCGAGCGTCCGCGCATCGATCTGCAAGAGGCCGTGGCGCAAATCGCGCGCCGGCGCAACGAACTGGACGCGCGAACGAGCGCGCCCGACCTCGCGGCGCCGAAAGGCGGCTGGCGAAATTTCGGTGTCGACGCGGCGCCGTCCCCACGCGCGCCCGCCGCGCCGGAGATCGGCGAGGCGCCGCAGGCGGCGCCGGCGCGCGGCCCGGCGCCGATCGACGCGTTGCGCGACGAGATCGCGGCGCTGAGCCTTCGCCTCGACCAGATGCGTCGCGAACAGAGCGAACAGAGCGCGCAGCCGCCCGTCGACGTGCAAGGGCTGCGCGCCGAACTCGCGGCGATGTCGCGCAGCCTCGCCGACCTCGCGCCGCGCAACGCCGTCGTCGCGCTCGAAGGCGCGATGCGCGACTTAAGCGAACGCATCGCCTCGACGCGCGACAACGGCGCGCTCGAAGCGCTAGTCGCTCCGCTCGAGGCGCGGATCGGCGAGGTCCGGGACGCCCTGCGCGCGCACGATCCGCGAGCCGCGGCGCAGGGGCTCGAGCGCGAAATTCGCGGCGTCGAAGCCAAGCTCGAAGCCATCGCCCAGGGCGCCGTCAATCCCGAGACGTTCGAACGCATCCGCGCGCAGACCGAGGAAGTGCGCAACCTGCTGGCCGCCGCGGCGACGCGGCCGGTGCCGGTCGAACGGCTGGAAAAGCAGATCGGCGATCTCGCCGACCGCGTCGAGCGACTGGCGTCCAGTCCGGCGCCCCAGGCCGAATCGGCGCGGGTCGTCGCGCTCCTCTCCGACGCGCGCGCGCAGATCGAACGGTCGACGCCGCCGGCGGCCTTGTCGGCCATCGAACGGCGCCTCGAACAGCTCGCTCAGCGGATGGATCAGGCGCTGCAGCGGCCGCAACCGACGCCCAGCGTCGATTCGCGCGTCCTCGAGGACCTGGCGCGCCGCATCGACGGCGTCCGCGCGTCGATCGAACGCCAGACCGACTCGCGACCCGACGCCGCCAAGCTCGAGGCCGCGCTGCGCGACATCAGCCAGAAGCTCGACCGCGCGCCGGCCCCCGCGCCCAACCTGGACGCGCTCGCGGCGATGTTCCAGGACTTGCGCGCGCGCATCGACGAGCGCGCCAATCCGACCCTCGACATCAAGCCGCTCGAGCAGGCCCTGCGGACGCTCGGCGACCGCCCCATCGAGATCGACACGACCCCGATCGAGAATCTGATGCGCGACCTCGGCGCCAGGCTCGCCGCGCCGGCCGCGGTCGACATGCGCCCGCTCGAAGATATGCTGCGCGAAATCGACCGGAAGCTCGATCGCGGCGCGACCGTCGCGGCGGCGCCGGGCGAAATCGAGACGATGATCCGCGATCTGGGCGCGCGCATCGACCAGCGGGTCGCGCCGCCGGTCGACACGCGCGCGCTGGAGGAAGCGCTGCGCGCGGTGCAGGATCGACTCGATCGCGGCGCGGCGTCGAAGGTCGACCCGGAATTCGTCGAGCAGGCGGCCGATCTTCTCGCCCAGCGGCTGGAGCGTCGCGACGGCGCCCGCCTCGACGCCGACGCGCTGGCGAGCCAGATTTCCGAAATCCACGATCGTCTCGACGCGCTGCACCCCGACGCTTCGTCCAGCTCCGCGCTCGAGGGCAGGATCGCCGACATTGTCGCCGAACTCGACGCGACGCGCAGAACCCTCCAGTCGCTTCCTGCGGCCGCCGCGCGCGACAGCGACGAGATCGCCGACGGTCTGGCGAGCCTTCGCGCCGAGCAGTCGAGCGCCGACAAGCGCACGCAGGCGCGCCTCGCCAATCTGCAGGACATTCTCGAGAGCATCGTCAATCGCATCGGCCGCCTCGAAGACGAGGTCGCGCGCGTCGAGGAAGGCGCGCGCGCTCCTGCGTTCGGCTCGGCCGAGGCCGCGCCGCAATATCGGTCCGCGGCGGCGGGCGAATCCTCGAGCGCGACCGGCGCGGCGCTGCGCGACATCCCCGATCGCGCCGCGCAGCCGTCGTCGGGCGCCGTCAAGCCCAGCCGAACGAGCGAAGCGCCGTCGCCGCGCCCGCTCGAAGGCGCCGATTTCCTCATCGATCCCGGCGCGTCGCTGGCTCGGGCGCGCAACGCGAATGCGGCCGATTTTCCCGCGTCGAAGAGCGCGATCAACGCCCACATCGCAGCGGCTCGCCGCGCCGCGCAAGCCGCGCTGACGCAAAGCGCGGCCAAGGACCGCGATCCGCGGCAGGCGGAGGAAACGGCTGAAGTCGGCGAGCCCCAGCGCGTCGCGGTCGGCGCCCAGGCCAAGGCGTTCTTCGCGGCGCGGCGGCGGCCCATTCTTCTCGGCGCGACGCTCCTGGCGCTGATCGCCGCCTTCGCGGTCGTCGAGTTGCGCGGCGCCCGTCAGGCCGCGACGCAAAAATCCGACTTGGAAGGGTCGGCGCGAACGATCGCCAAGCCCGACGCTCCCAAGCTCGGTTCGCTCGCCGGCGCCAACGAGGCGCGCGCGATCGATCCCAATCCGGTCGGTTCGATCGCCGCGCCGCCGACGCCGGCCCAGCGCCTCCAGGGCGCCCCTGCGGACCTCGCGGCGTCGATTCCGCCCGCCACGCCGCCCGCTCTGCGCGACGCCGCGGCGGCGGGCGATGCGGGCGCCGAGTTCGAGCTGGCGCTGCGCCTCTTCGAGGGCCGCGGGGTCGCCAAGGATCCGCACGCGGCCGCGCAATGGTTCGAGCAGGCGGCCGTTCGCGACCTGCCCGTCGCGCAATACCGATTGGCCACGCTCTACGAGAAGGGGCTCGGCGTCGCACGCGACCCGCAGCTCGCGATGTCGTGGTACGCCAAGGCGGCGGCGGCCGGAAACGCCCGCGCCATGCACAATCTGGCGGTCATGAACGCCGAAGGCGCCGCCGGCGGCAAGCCCGACTACGGCGAAGCGGCGCAATGGTTCCGCAAGGCCGCTCAGTTCGGAATCCGCGACAGCCAGTTCAATCTGGGCATTCTCTGCGCCCGCGGCATGGGCGCGCCGCAAGACCTCGTCCAATCCTGGCTGTGGTTCTCCGTGGCGGCGCAGCAGGGGGACGCGGACGCGGCCAAGAAGCGCGACGAAGTGGCCGCCAAGATGGACGCCGCGACGCTGCTCGCCGCCGCCAAGGCCCTCGCCGCGTTCAAAATATCGACGCCCTCGCCGGCCGCCAACGAAGCGCCGGCGCCGCCGGGCGGCTGGGACGCCAAGCCGGGCGCGCCGCAAGCGAGCGGCGCGCCCGCGCGCGCCGGTTCGACGGTTCTCTAGAGCGCCCGAAGCGCCGGCCGGGCGCCGGTTTCCTCCTTCTGGCCCCCGCTCTAATCTGCCTCGATCCGCCATCTCGCATTCGTCGATCGAGGACTCCATGACCGCCGGCCTTTCCCTGCGCCTGATCGGCACCAGCGACCTGCACGCCAATATCTTCGCCTACGACTATTACCGCGACCGGCCGGACGAAACGGTGGGGCTCGCCAAGACCGCGAGCCTCGTGGCGCGCGCCCGCGCCGAAGTCGCCAACGCCCTTCTCTTCGACAACGGCGACATCATCCAGGGTTCGCCGCTCGGCGATTACGCGGCGCTGTCGATGGGGCTGAAGGAGGGCGACGTCCATCCGATGATCGGCGCGATGAACGCCATGGGCTACGCCGCCTGCGCGATCGGCAACCACGAATTCAACTACGGCCTCGACTTTCTCGAGATCGCGCTCGCCGGCGCGAATTTTCCCGCCCTGAGCTGTAACGTTTTGCGCCCCGACGGCTCGTTCCTCTTCAAGCCTTGGATCATTCTGGAGCCGACGCTGCGCGACGAGGCGGGCGCTGAGCAGCGCTTGCGCATCGGCGTGATCGGCTTCACGCCGCCGCAGATCGTGCAATGGGACCAGAGCCACTCGAGTGGCCGCGCGACGACGGTCGGGATCGCCGAAGCGGCGCGCATTCACCTCCCCGCGCTGCGCGCGAAGGGCGTCGATCTCGTCGTCGCGCTCTGCCACTCCGGCATATCGCGCAGGCCGCCGCCGCGGCCCGGCGAAGAGAATGCCGCGCTGGCGCTGGCGGCGGTCGGCGGCGTCGACGCGATGGTCCTCGGCCACCAGCACCTGCTGCTGCCGGGCGAGGATTTCGCCGGGATCGCCGGCGTCGACATCGCCAAGGGCGCCTTGCAAGGCGTTCCCGCCGTCATGCCGGGCTTCTGGGGCAGCCATCTCGGCGTCATCGATCTTTCCCTCGAGCGCGCCGGCGGGAACTGGCGCGTCGCCGCCTCCAAGGTCGAAGCGCGGCCGATCTACAAGCGGGAGGGCGACGCGGTCGCGGCGCTGGTCGAGGCCGACGCCGGGGTGCTCGCGGCGGCGCAGGCCGCGCACGAGGCGACGCTTCGCTATGTGCGCTCGCCCGTCGGCGACATCGCCTCTCCGATCAATTCCTATTTCGCGCTGGTCGCCGACGACCCTTCCGTGCAGATCGTCAACGCCGCGCAGATCTGGTACGTCGAGCGCCTCGCCAAAACCCTGCCGGCGCTGGCCGATCTGCCGATTCTCTCCGCGGCGGCGCCGTTCAAGTCGGGCGGCCGCGGCGGGCCGGACTATTACACCGACGTCAAGGCCGGCCCGATCGCGATCAAGAACGTCGCGGACCTCTATCTCTATCCCAACGCCTTGCGCGCGGTGAAGATCGACGGCGCGACCTTGCGCGAATGGCTGGAGCGGTCGGCGGGCCTGTTCCTGCGCCTCGATCCGAGTTCGAGCGCCGAGCAGCCGCTGCTCGACGCGAACTTCGCCTGCTACAATTTCGACGTGATCGACGGCGTGAATTACGAAATCGACGTCACCCAACCGTCGCGCTACGACGACGACGGCAAGCTCGTCGCGCCCGACGCGCATCGCATTCGCAACTTGTCCTTTCGCGGCGCGCCGATCGATCCGGGCCAGGCCTTCGTCGTCGTCACCAACAATTATCGCGCCGGCGGCGGCGGCAATTTTCCCGGCTGCGACGGCTCGACGATCGTCCTGGAGGCGCCCGACTCGAACCGCGACGTCATGGTGCGCTACATCGTCGCGACCCGCCACATCGAGCCGAAATCCGACGGCAACTGGCGCTTCGCGCCGTGGCCGCCCCATGTCGTCGCGACGTTCGCGACCTCTCCCGCCGCGGCCGACGCGCCGCCGCCGTCCAGCGTCGCGCTGACGCCGATGGGCCCGGCGCCGGGCGGGTTCGTCAAGTATCGCGTCGCGCCGCGATGAGGCGCGGCCGACCCGCCGCCGGGCGAAGGAGCGCGCCGGGCGGCCTTGGGAGTCAAAGCGACGAACGATCGCGCTTTGCCGTTCGCGCGGCCGCCACGTTGCCCCGCCGCGCGACGAGACCTTGACTCGAGTACGACAGGACCTCGCGCCCGTCCTGGTCGACGCCGCCGGCGCGAAAGCCGACGATCCCCCATTGCGGCCGCTTGGTCTCGCGCATCGCCTCGATCCGCGTCGAATAGGTGATCACGTCGCCGGGCCGCACCGGCGCGATCCAGCGCAAGTCGCGCACGCCCAGGCCGACGCCGGGCGCCGGCAGCGGCTCGCCGCGCGCCGCCGCGGCGACGCGCTGCGCTGCGCGAAAATCGACGAGCAGGCGCATGCAGACGCTCACGGTGTGCCAGCCCGAGGCGCAGAGCGAGCCGAACAGCGAGGCCGCGCCGGCCGCGTCGTCGAGATGGAAGGGCTGCGGATCGAACCGACGGGCGAAGGCGACGATCGCCTCGCGGGTGAATTCGTGCGAGCCGATCGTCGTCGTCGCGCCGAGGCGATGGTCTTCGTAGTAGAGCCCTTTCACGGCGCGGCCTTCAGCGCCGCGCGGCGCGAAATGAAAGCGGCGCCTTTCTGCGTCATGACGATTTGCGAGCTCTGGTTGACGACTTCGAACAGGAATTCGACGACGCCGACGGCGGGGCGCGAGCGCGAGGCGCGCGCGCTCAAGGTGGTGCGGCGAACGCGCAGGCGGTCGCCCGGCCGGACCGGCTTCAGCCAGTCGAGCGCCTCGACCCCTGGCGCCCCCTGGCTGGCGGCGCGGCCGATGAAGGCGTCGCAGTTCATGCGCATCAGCATCGCCGCGGTGTGCCAGCCGGAGGCGATCTGCCCGCCCGCGATCGTCTCGCGCGCCGCCTCGGAGTCGAGATGAAAAGGCTGCGGATCGAATTCGCGGGCGAATTCTTCGATCGCCTCGGCCGTGACCGGCATATCGCCGTATTCGACGATCTCGCCGGGCGGAAAGTCTTCGAAATAGAGCTTGTCCATCGGGTAAGGGCTCAGGTGGCGAAGCGGAAATGCATGACGTCGCCGTCGGCGACGACGTAGTCCTTGCCTTCGAGGCGGAACTTGCCCGCCTCGCGCGCGCCCGCTTCGCCCTTGCACGCGACGTAGTCGTCGTAGGCGATGGTTTCGGCGCGGATGAAGCCCTTCTCGAAGTCGGTGTGGATGACGCCCGCCGCCTGCGGCGCGCGCGCGCCCTTCTCGATCGTCCAGGCCTTCGCCTCCTTCGGCCCGGCGGTGAAGAAGGTGACGAGATGCAACAGTTCGTAGCCGGCGCGGATGACGCGGTTGAGGCCGGGCTCGGTCAGCCCCACCGCCTCGAGGTAATCCTTCTGCTCGTTCGCCGGCAGCACGGCGATTTCGCTCTCGATCTTGGCGGAGACGACGACGGCGGCGGCGCCCTCCTTGGCCGCCTGCCCGCGCACCGCGTCGGCGAAGGCGTTGCCCTTGTCGGCGCTCGCCTCGTCGACGTTGCAGACGTAGAGCACCGGCTTGGAGGACAGCAGCCCGAGCGACTGGAAGAGCTTGTGCTCCTCGCGGCTCACCCCGGCCGCGCGCGCCGGCCGGCCCTCGCGCAATTCGGCGAGGCTGCGCTGGGCGAGTTCGTAGAGGTCCTTGGCCTCCTTGTCGCCGCCCTTGGCCTTCTTCTCCATCGCTACGGCGCGCCGCTCGAGGCTTTCGAGATCGGCGAGCATCAATTCGGTCTCGATCGTCGCGATGTCGGAGAGCGGGTCGATGCGGCCCTCGACGTGGGTGACGTCGCCGTCCTCGAAACAGCGCACGACGTGGGCGATCGCGTCGCACTCGCGGATGGTGGCGAGAAACTGGTTGCCGAGCCCCTCGCCCTTCGAGGCGCCGCGCACCAGGCCGGCGATGTCGACGAAGGTCAGCCGCGTCGGGACGATCTCCTTCGAGTTGGCGATGCGCGCCAGGGTCTCCAGCCGCGGATCGGGCACCGCGACGTCGCCGACGTTCGGCTCGATGGTGCAGAAGGGATAGTTGGCCGCCTGCGCCGCGGCGGTCTGGGTGAGCGCATTGAAGAGCGTCGACTTGCCCACGTTGGGCAGGCCGACGATGCCGCATTTGAAGCCCATGGGGGAAGCGCTCGCGAGAATTGGGGAGATTCGAGCCGCCCTATGCGCGGGCGCGCGGCAAAAGGCAAGGGCGGGCGCGGCGCGGACGCATCTCGAAGGCGCTCCCCTTCCCCCCTTGCGGGGGAAGGTGGCCTTCGCGTCAGCGAACGCCGGATGAGGGGGATCGCGCGCAAGCGCGATGGTTTTCGTGCGCCGAGCATTTCGCGATGGCGTCGAGAACGTGCGCACCCGGTCGTTCACGCGCCGTGACGGCTTGGCGCGTCGAACGTCGCAGGGCCGTCGCGCCATAGCTCGTCGAAAGACGGGCGTCTTTCGACGCCCTATGGCGCGATCCCCCTCATCCGGCCGGCTCCGCCGGCCACCTTCCCCCGCGAGGGGGGGAAGGAGGCAGCCAACCCGCTTTCGTTGATGGTGGTTAAAGCGCCATTTCCGGCAGGGCGTGTCGCGCCATCAACTCGATGAAGGCGGAGCGGGTGAGCTTGCGCCGTTTCGCCTCCGCGTCGATCGCCGCGAGAACGCCGCCGTCGATCGACAGATTGGCCTTCACCGGACGGATATCGGTGACAGCTAATTAAATCCCCATTTGCCGTACCCCGGCGTCGCAACGCCTCCCCCGACGCATCGCCCAGCACCCACGTCCCAACCGCTCGCCGCGTCGCCTGGCGTCGCGCCGGGGCGGCGGGAAATCGTCACGCAAGCAATTGAGAACACATGATCCTCAACGGAAACGGCGCCCGATCCCGGCGGCGAGGCGCGCCCGACGGCCATGCGCGCGACGCGGCCGACCAGCCGCCCCGCGCCGCCTCTGCGCCGGCGTCGACAGCGGCGCGCCTGGCGGCTAGTTTCTTCCCATGCAGGAAGGTCAATTCAGCCGCACCGCGCTCGGCGCCGCCGGTCATCGCGCGGCCCATCAGGTTCTCGAAGGCGGGCTCGTCTTCGCCGACCCGCTGGCGCTGCGCATTCTCGGCGAGGACGCGCAAAGCGCGATCGCCGAGGCGAAAGAGAACCTGAGCCGGCGCGGCCTGCGCCTGTTCATCGCCGTGCGCAGCCGCTTCGCCGAGGACGCAGCGAGGCGCGCCATCGCGCGCGGCGTGCGGCAGATCGTGGTGCTCGGCGCCGGGCTCGACACCTTCGCCTATCGCGTCGAGCCGGTCGAAGGGCTGCGGGTCTACGAAGTGGATCATCCCTCGACGCAGGCGGAGAAGCGGAAACGTCTGGCGGCGGCGGCCATCGCGGCGCCGGCGCATGTCGTCTATGCGCCTTGCGATTTCGAGCGCGCCCGTCTCGCCGACTGCCTCGGCGCCGCCGGGTTCGAAGCGCGGCGGCCGAGTTTCTTCCTCTGGCTCGGCGTCGTTCCCTACCTCAGCGAATCGGCGGTCTTCGCCGCGCTCGGCTTCGTCGCGAGCCTGCCCGGCGGCGGCGAGGTCGTCTTCGACTACGCCAATCCGCCGGAGACGATCGTCGACGAGGCGATGCGGCGCGCGCACGAAGTGCTGGCGGCGCGAGTGGCGACTGCCGGCGAGGCGCTGCAGACCTTCTTCGCGACGCCCGCGCTGCACGAAAAGCTTCGCGCGCTCGGATTTCACGCCATCGAGGACCTCGGCCCCAACCAAATCGCCGCGCGATTCTTCCCCCATCACGCCGCCCCGTCGCGCACGAACGGCGGGCATGTCGTGCTGGCGGGGACGCGGTAGACGCGGTCGTCGACCGCGTCCTCGTCGTACTGCTCGAAGCGTGGCGCTTCGCGCCCGACGCGCTCGGCGAGCGCGTCTACAATCCTCCCCCTACCGCAAATTCCCGGTATGCCCGAGCGAGTACCGCCCCGGCTGCGGCCACACCGTCAGCCCGTGCGGCATGCCGCCGACTTGGATCGTCTTGACCGATCCGTCTTCCGTGTTGAAGGCGTAGACGACGCCGTCGTAGCGGCCGGAGAGCCACAGCCATTGGCCGTCGGCGCTGACGTTGCCCATGTCGGGGCTGCCGCCGCCCGGAATCGTCCACACAGCGACGACCTTGCGCGTGGCGAAATCGATGACCGAGACGCTGCCCTCGCCGTGTCTGACGCCGGCGAGGTCGTGCGTGCCGCGGTTGGAGACGTAGAGGCGCTTGCCGTCGCGGCTGGGATAGAGACCATGCGCGCCGACGCCGGTCGGGATGAAGCCGGTCTCCTTGAACGTGTCGCCGTCGACGACGACGAGCCCGTCCTTCAGCATGTCCGCGACGAAGAAGGCCGAGCCGTCGGGCGCGACGCGGATGTCCTGCGGGATGTGGCCGGGCGAAAGTTGCAGCATGCCGGCGAGCGCGTGATGGACGAGGTCGATCTTGGCGAGCTCATCGTCGTATTCGCAAGTGAAGATCGCGTAGGAGCCGTCGAGCGCGAAATCGGCGTGGTTGACGCCGGCGCATCGGGGAACGGCGATGTAGCCCTGCAGCGCCATGGTGTGGGGATCGCGGAACTCGAGCCGCCGCTTGGCCTCGGCGACGACGATCGCCGAGCGCCCGTCCGGGGTGAAATACATGTTGTAGGCGTCGGGCAGATCGATCGGCGCGCCCATCTTGCCGGTCTTCGGGTCGATCGGCGCCACCGCGGCGTGGCCGCCGCGATAGCTGATGTCGCCGGCGACCCACAGCGTCTGAAGGTCCCACGACGGCACGATGTGCTGCGGGCTGGGGATCGCGGCGTAGCTGTCGACGACCGTGAAGGTCGCGGGATCGATGACGTCGACCTTGCCGGTGATGAGATTGGGCGCGTAGACCCGCGTCAGCGCGCCCGCCGTCGCCGGGCTGAGCTTGCCGGCCGCGGTCTCGGAATAGACGTTCTTGGGATCGACCAGCGGCGGCATGGTCAGATTGGCCGGCGGCACGTTCTTGAAGCCGGGCGCGCCGAGCTCGTAAGACGCGCGCTGGATGAAATCCCGAGGCGTCACGCCGACTTCGACGGCGCCGCGGCAAAGCGCCGCGCATTGTTCGCCGCCGACGCAATAGGTGGGAATTGTCAGCGATCGCGCGCTCGGGGCGAACGAGTCGGCGGCGATAAAGGCGCAAAGCGCGACTGCGGCGGCGCCGGTCGGGAAACGCGCGATCATGACCCCTGCTGCAGCGGCTCGACGCCCGCTCGGCGCGGGCGTTGGTTCGACGAGCGCGTCAGCATCGCCGATGAACGATGACTGGGCGATGAACGAAGCGGCCGATCGATCGCCGGAGCGGCGCCGGTTATACCCAGAATTGTGACGGGAACGACAGCCAGCCCGCCGCCGCGGCGCTTCTTGCGCCAGCGGCGTAGAAAAATCAGCCGGTTATGGCCAAAATGGAGCGGGCGAAGGGATTCGAACCCTCGACCCCAACCTTGGCAAGGTCATTATCGGGCTACGCTAGGCTATCCCACTGCCCGCCACACTACGCTAATCAATTGAAATATCGCGCATTTGTATATCAGACGACTCCCAACCGCATCCGTCCGCCGCCCACTTTGCCATTCCATCTGCTTACAGGGTGCTTACATTCTGCGGCTGACGTGGTAGTGTAAGCAGAATACGAGCAGATGGCGAGCTGACCATGAGCAAGCTGACGAAACGGGCCGTCGATGCCCTCGCGCCTCCGGAAAAGGGGCAAGCCTTCCTATGGGATAGCGAGCTGCGAGGATTCGGCGTCCGCACCATCCCCTCCGGTCTGAAGACGTTCATCCTCCAGTATCGAAACGCGGAGGGTCGCAGCCGACGTATCGTCGTCGGGCGCTATGGGGTGCTGACGGTCGAGCAAGCGCGCGACCAGGCCAAAATCAAACTTGGCGCCGTTGCTGGCGGCGCGGACCCCGCTGAGGAGAACGCCGGCTCGCGGGACGCAATCACTGTCGCGGAGCTATGCGGCTGGTACCTGACGGAAGCCGAGGCCGGCCGCATCCTTGGGCGACGCAACCGCCCGATCAAGGCATCCACGCTCGCCATGGACCGCAGCCGCATCGAAACCCACATCAAGCCGCTGCTCGGGCGCCGGCAGGTCCGCGCGCTGAAGCTCGCCGATATCGAGGGCATGCAGGCGGACATCGCGGCCGGGAGGACGGCGAAGCCGCGCAGTGCTGGCCGCGGCGGCGCCACCACCGGCGGCGGCGGTGTCGCCGCACGCACGGTTTCCACGCTGCAAAGTCTCTTCGCGCACGCCGTGCGCCTGGACATCATCGCCGCCAATCCGGCCGGCGGCGTACGCAAGCTGGCTGGAAAAAAGAAGGAGCGCCGTCTGAGCGTCGCCGAGATCCGAAAGCTGGGGGAGGCGATACGCGTCGGCGAACGGAACGGTGAGCACCCGATCGCGCTGGCCGCCGTGCGCTTCATGCTTCTGACAGGTTTTCGGATTTCCGAGGCCCAGGGGCTGAAGCGAGACTGGCTGCACGCGGATCAGGGCTACGTCCATTTCCCCGATACAAAAAGCGACGGCCAAGTGCGTGCGATCGGGCCGGCCGCCGCCCGGCTCGCGGCCAGCCAACAAGCGCGCAAGAAGTGCCTCTATGTCTTTCCGTCCGATGTCGGAGACGGCCATTTCACAGCGGCGAAGAGTTGCCTCGCTCGGCTATGCGCGACCGCGAAGATCGAGGGGGTCACACCCCACACGCTACGCCATACCTTTGGCAGCGTCGCCGGCGACCTGGGCTTTTCCGAGCTGACGATCGCAGCGCTTCTCGGCCACGCCGCCAGAGGTGTCACCCAGGGGTATGTCCACATCGACGAGGCGCTCAAACTCGCCGCGACCCGGACATGCGAGGAAATCGCCTCTTTGTTGGCCTCCGGCCGCGATGACGCCGCTACGGCCAGGAAAGAAGCCGCATAATCCTGGGCCTCGTGACAGGACGCGCCTGTTGACAACATAGCCTGAAAGCTATATATGCATGAGCTGGGATGTCGAGTTCCACGACGCCTTCGAGGAGGAGTTTCTGGCCTTTGAGCAGAGCGTCCAGGATGCGTTGCTCGCCGTCGCCAAGCTGCTGGCGGAGTATGGCCCGCAGCTCGGTCGGCCGCACGCGGACACGCTCAAAGGCTCGAAGCACGCCAATATGAAGGAGTTGCGGTTCGAGGCGTCGGATGGCGAATGGCGTGCCGCCTTCGCGTTCGACCCGGAGCGAAAGGCGATCCTGCTTGTGGCCGGCGACAAATCCGGTGGGAGCGAGAAACGCTTCTACAAACAGATCATCGCCAAGGCGGATTTCAGGTTTTCCGCTCATGTGGAAAGACTGAAAGCCGCGAAGAAGGGAAAGTGAGATGGGCCGGAACCTGAACCAGATCATCGCCGAGCTTCCGCCTGAGCGGCAGGAGAGGATCGAGGCGCGCTATCAGGAGCTACGCCAGGAGGTTGAGGGCCTGCGCGAGTTGCGGCTGATCGCCGGCAAGGCGCAAGCCGACATTGCGACCGCGCTAAAGATCAAGCAGCCATCCGTATCCAAGATCGAGAAGCAGGCCGACATGTACCTCTCGACCCTGCGGAGCTACGTGGAAGCGATCGGCGGCGAATTGGAACTTGTGGTGACGCTGCCGCAACGTCCGACCATGCGGCTTCACCACCTCGGCGAAGTCCTCGGACACGCGCCGCCGCCCGCCACAGCCAAAACTCGGCCGCGCCGTCGTCTTGCGGCTTCCTCTTGACACCGCTCCCGGCGATCCGGAACGCGAGCAGCGTGCCTGCCGGCGCCAACCCCCGCCAGGACTCCCTGCTCGATATGGCAGGGCTGACAGGAACGGGCGACCTCGGTAAGGTCTGCGCTTCACGGATGTGGCTGGCGAGGCATTCCCGACCAACGGGCGGTCAGACGCTCCGTGCAAGGGGGGCATGAGCCGCGTCATGGATGAACTGCAGCGATCCATCTATGTCGACCGCTTCCGGCTGGCCTTTCATACCCAGCAGGGAACCGCCTTCCAGGACTGGTTCGTGCGGCTGGCTGGCCATGCCTTCGGCTCCGACTTCGAGGAAGTTCGACCCTATGGCTCCCAAGGTGACCTGAAATGCGACGGCCGGCACGTCAGCACCAAGTCCATCTTCCAGTGCTACGCCCCGTACCTGATGAAGGACGTCGAGCTCATCGCCAAGGTCGATGAGGATTTTCATGGTGCGCGCGCCCATTGGGCCGCGGAGATGGCAAAATGGATCTTCGTCCACAATGATGGGCGCGGCTTGCCGCCGAAGGCCGTTCAGCACATCGACGGTCTTCGGACTGCCCATGCCCCGATCGGGATCGAAACTTGGTCGGAACCCGAGTTGCTGAAGCTGGCCATGGCGCTCGATCTGCCCGCGCTTCAGGCGCTATTCGGCTACGCCCCGTCCATCGCTATCGTCGATCGCCTGGTCATGGCCGATCTGCTGCCGATCATCGACGCGCTCCAGCGCCAGGAGCCAAACGCCGAGGATCCACCGCTCACGCCGCCCTCGCCAGAGAAGCTCGAAAAGAACGCCCTCTCGGAGGAATCTGGCCTCCTGCTCCGCATCGGCCGCCGGAAGTCGAGCTTGGTCGATACTTTCTTCCGCAAGAGTCCTCGCCCCGATCTTGGTGAGCGCATCGCGGAGGCGTTCCGCACGCGCTACGCCGAGTTGAAGGCCTACGATCTTCCGGCCGATACCATCTTTAAGCACCTGCAGGACCACGCAGGCATGAACGGCGAGCCGAAGCGCCAGGGTGCGGCGCTCGCCGTCCTCGCCTATTTCTTCGATAACTGTGACATCTTCGAAGATCCCGTCGTCTCCGAGGAGGCGTCATGATCCTGCCGACGAAACATGTCCGTCCCGATCGCGCCCTCATCGGCGTGGGCGCCGAGGTGCTCCAGATCCTGAAGCGGCCGATGACCATGTCGCGGCTCTGGGACGAGGTACGCGGCCGTCGCTCGCTGCATGCCCCCAACGCTCCGATCGACTATCAATGGTTCATTCTCTCGCTCGATCTCCTCTACACGATCGGTGCGCTCGACTTCGACCGCGGCCTGGTGCGGAGGGTCGCGCCATGATCCGCCGGTTCGGCAGCGACCTTGCCTCCTTCAAGACCCTGACCTTCAAGCCCGGCCTGAACATCCTGCTCGCCGACAAGAGCGAAGGCGCTAACGACCGCCAGTCCCGCAACGGCGCCGGCAAGACCAGCTTCGTCGAGTTGGTGCATTTCCTGTTTGGCGCCGACGCGCGCAAGGAGAGCATCTTCCGGTCCGACGCCTTGATGGAATGGACCTTCGACGTCGCGGTCGATGTCGCCGGCGAGGCGATCTCGGCAGCACGCAGCGGCGCCAAGCCAAGCCGGCTTCTGATCAACGGCCCCGTTGAGACCTGGCCGATCCCGCCGCGGTTCGACGCGGCCGCCGGGCTTTACGAACTCTCGAACGAAAGTTGGAAGGCCAATCTGGGCAAGTTCTGGTTCGATCTGCCGCTCTCTGCCGGCGACGAAGCCGAACGCTTCCAGCCCTCTTTCCGGTCCTTGTTCTCCTATTTCGCGCGACGCCAACTGAGCGGTGGCTTCCAACAGCCGATGCAGCATTCGGCAATGCAACAGGCCTGGGACCAGCAGGTCTCGATCTGCTATTTGCTCGGCCTCGACTGGACGATCCCGGGCAAGTTTCAGGAGCTGCGTGGACAGGAAAAGGTCGCCCAAGAGCTCCGCAAAGCGGCCAGGAGCGGCGATCTCGGCCGTTACTTCGGCAAGGCCGCGGATCTCCGCACGCGCCTTACGATCGCTGAGGCCCGCTCAGTGAGGCTGCGTCAGCAGCTCGCCTCCTTTGAGGTGGTGCCCGAATACAAGGAGCTTGAACGCGAGGCCAACGCCCTCACCCGCGAAATCGACGCGTTCAACGTCGACAACGTCATGGACGGCGATTTGCTGCAGCAGCTTCGCGCCTCTCTCGGCGAGGAGGACGCACCAGACCTCGGCGACGTCACCAAGCTGTACGCCGAAGCCGGCGTGGTCCTGCCCGACATGGTCCGCCACCGATTCGACGAGGTCGAGCGTTTCCACCGCTCGATCATCGAGAATCGCCGCGCCCATCTCAATGCTGAGATCTCTTCCGCCGAGGCCAGGATCGCCGAACGCGACCAGCGCACCGCCGAGCGCGACCGGCGTCGGCGCCAGATCATGTCTGTCCTAAGTTCTGGCGGTGCATTGGAGCACTATACCAACTTGCGCGAGGAAGCCGGCCGGGCCGAAGCGGAAGTCGAAGGCCTCCGCCAGAGGCTCGAAACCGCGGAGCGCATCGAGAGCACGAAGGCTGAGCTCGACATCGAGCGAGCCAATCTGACCAAAGCGCTCCGCGATGATCTCCATGAGCGCGACGCCATCCTTCGCGAGGCCATCCTGGCCTTCGAGGCCCTATCGGAATCCCTTTATGAGAAGGCCGGCAGCCTCACGATCGCTGAGACTGGCAGCGGCCCGCAGTTCGATGTCCATATCGATGGACAGCGGAGCAAGGGCATCACCAACATGCAGATCTTCTGCTTCGATCTGATGCTCACCGAGATCAGCCTGAAACAAGGCCGCGGCCCAGGCTTCTTGCTGCACGACAGCCACCTATTCGACGGCGTCGACGAACGTCAAGTCGCCAAGGCCCTGCAACTCGGCGCCGAGCGCGCCGAAGCGGCTGGCTTCCAATACATTGTGACGATGAATTCCGACGCTTTGCCCAGGGAAGGCTTCAGGTCGGGCTTCGACATCCGCGATCATGTGCTGGATACCAAGCTCACCGACGCCACTGATACTGGCGGGCTGTTCGGTCTCCGGTTCAACTAGGGGCGTCGCTTGCGATCCCGCTAAGCCCAAGGGAACTGCAGCCGCACGCCGAAAGTCGCCGGTGCGCCTAACTGCGCAGCATGCCGGGCAAAACGCGCAAGGAATATAGATGACAATTGCTCGGACAGTTCGGCCGATCCACTTCGAGGACTTTAGCGGGGCTGAGTTTGAGCGGCTCGTGTTCGCCTATCATCTTTGCGATGGCTGGAGCGACCTCGCCTGGTTCGGCCAGACAGGGAGCGACCAAGGTCGCGATATCGTCGGGTTGCGCCCCTTCGATGATCGACCCGCCGAACGTACCGTCGTTCAATGCGTCAATCGGGATAGCCTGACCCAAGCGAAGGCCGAGAAGGACATGGTCGCTGCAGTCAACGCTGCAACTGGCAAGCCTGATGCATTTAAGTTCGTGTGCCGCGGCAACGTTTCGGCCCAGCGTCGTGATGAAGTGCGCGCAGCCGCGGCGAAGCTTGGCGTCAGCAGAATGACGATCTGGTCCGGCGCCGAATTCGAAGAACATCTTCGCCTGCGCGCCGAGTTTCTCCTACGACGCCTGGTCGATGGTGTTACCTTCCCTGATGCTGAGGTGGAACTGCGCAACTTCGTTGAGCAGTTTCAAGATATTGATGACCAGCAGGCCTTGGCCATGCTCGCTCGCGCATTCGATCGCCCAGCCTTTCGAACGCCATTTCAGCAAGAGAGCAACCTCCACGCCTTCCAGCAGGCCATCGACGACACAATTCGGGTGCTGAGTACAGGCATCTGGCAAACACGCGAAGGCGTCGAGATTCATCGCCTTCCATCTCTGCATCACATCCGCGATGCGAATATCCGCAAGGCGCTAGAACTGACAGTACGCGAACTCGATCAACTCCGCCGTCGCTTCAAGACGCTGCTCGCCACCGGCGAGATCAAGCACTGCGCCTGCGGCGATCCTTCGTGCCCGACCTTCATGCTCACGCATACAGCCAGCCTCGAATTGGATAAGGCTCGAGAGCGGGTGCTAGCCGCCTTTCGAAAGCCCTATCCTGCGTTCACCGTAGTCATGGAATGACACCAAAACGACCGCCGAGCTACCGGTCGTTGATGGCCGGTCCGGGCATCACAAAGCTGTCCAACGAGGACGCCTTCATTCGCATCGGCGTCCTGATAGACTCCTCTCATGCTCCCCGTCGCGGCGCCGGCGTCACCAGAGCGCTCGGCTGGTGCGACGAGCTTGAGGCGCGCGGACTAACTCCTGCGGAGGCCAGCCTGCTCGACTACTTTCGGGCAAACGCTTGGGATTGTCGCAGGCCTAAAAACACCAAGAGTGAGGTTTGGCATTGGGACCAAGCCCCTCTTCAGGAGGAGATTTACTTCCTCCGGAGAGCCGCGACTTCTCAGGGGTTCGAGACTGTCGATCATTATCGAAAATGTGAGATCCTCACCAACCTCGGCAACCTTCTAAACCATATCGATCGGTCGATTGAAGCGCAGGAAATCTGGAGGCAAGCGCTGGTGATTGACCCCGAATTTTGGATGGCGAGGGGCAATCTCGGCTCGGGTCTTGAAAGATTGGCTCGCTTCCACCCCGATGGAGTGCATGGGATCGCTCTTCTAATTCGAGCCCACGATGAGCTTGTGACTGCGCTTCGTGATGCCGAGAAGTATCCTTGGCTTGGCTACCCAGAGGCCCAAAAATATTTTTCGAAGACACTCGAAAAAGTTGATTCTATAATCGATGTCGAAGATGCAAGAAAGTCCTTAAATCTCGACAATAATTATCTCGGAAAATCCAAAGGTGAGGTCGCCTATCGCTCTTGGTGTCTCCGCGAGGCCTTATTTTTAAACATCATGAACGAGCTTGGCGATGAACCTGTAGCCGCTCAAGATGTTCTTTCACTTCCTCCATTCGTTGCCAATCTAAACGACCCACCGGTCTTGTTGGGTTTCTTTAATCAGCTTAAGCAAGAATTTGTTTCAGCGAGGTGGACTTATTTCGAAGCGGTACAAACACACGGCGTTCATTTTTCCGACCGTGACACGTTCTTGGTGAACACTCTCGATTATCCAAGCTACGGCCTGGCAGTAGAAAAACTTCGTTCTTCATATCGAGTTGCATATTCTCTGTTTGACAAAATTGCTTATTTTCTAAATTTCTACATGCGCCTGGGTCACAAGGATCAAGATGTTTCCTTTCGGGAAGTCTGGCGACCCAAGAAGGGGAAAGGGACCCGGGGCGTTTTGACGGCTCTTCAAGGATCGAAAAATGGGCCTTTTCGTGCACTCTATTGGGTTAGCAAAGACCTTTTTGAGGATTCTTTCAAAGATGTCGCGCAGCCAGACGCGATTGCCCTGCATCGTCTTCGAATCAACCTGGAGCATCGCTACACTAAAGTCCACGAATGGCTGTTGGCGACTGAGGGCCGGCAACAGCCCTCTAAAGACATCTTCGTAGATACGCTCGCATATTCGATCTCACGATCAGGTCTCGAGGCGCGCGTTCTTAGACTACTGAAGCTGGTTCGGGCAGCTCTGATCTATCTCTGCCTCGGAATGCAGGTGGAAGAACGACGCCGTGCCCGTCGGCGACGAAGCAAACGTTTTCTCGCGAGCCAAACACTGCCAACGGTGGATGATCGATGGAAGGGTAAAATATAAGTCTGACGCCCGACATCTACCCGGCACAAGACCCCAGCGGGCCGCGCGCCTATCACTTGCCCTTCCAGACGCCCTGTCCGTCGTACATTTCGCACTGCTGAAAACCGATTTAGAGGACCCGCATCCGACCAGCCCGCACCGTCGGGACTGTAGCGATAGAAGCATTGGGCGACATCGCACAGCGACAAAAACGCATATACGGGAAGCCCCGCATCGAACGCCTGCAGCACACTGAGATATTGACGGAAAGCGAGAATCACCTTGTTCGTGAACTCGGCCGCCACGAAATAAGGATTTCCGTCGGCGTCGCGCTTGCTGAGATTGCCGACGCCCTCGATGGCGCCCGAGCGAAAGAACTGCGCGTAACTTTGCCGGCCTCCGGCAGGGCGGTCGGCATAGTTCAGAAAGCCGTCGATATTGATGCCTGGGCGATTTCCGGCCCCCATGCCGTCGAGCGGCAGAGGAACATGCGTGCCCGCCGCGACCGCCGACACCACGTCCAGCAACCGGCCGTCAGCGAATGCCGGTACGGGCACGAGGTGAAGCACAACCCTGCCGCCCGTCCCGAGCGGAACCGGTGTTTCGCCAGCGGTAATCCTGACGATACGATCGGTTCGAAAGGCGGCGATGCGCTCGGCGATCCGAGGCGCCTCAGTGAAGATGTGGCGCAGCTCTTCGACGTTCGGCTCGTACTTTCCAGAGGAGGCCCTGGCCCAAAAGCGGCTTCGGTTCTTGTAGATCACCCGGTGCGGCGGCGCGTAGCTTCTCGGCACCCGTACGATGATGACAGCTCCGCCCTCAGCCAGTGCGACGGCTCGCGTCTGTAGGTTACGGATACGGGGTTCAAGCCCGGTTCGCGCGATATCCTCGAGCCGACGCCGCTCGTCGTCGGCATTGCCGGTGAACGGTACGATAGCGTTCGGAATCCCGCCAGCCTCGGCGACACCGATTACAAGATCGCCGCCGGCCGTGTTGGCGAAAGATGATACATCCGCCAGCAGTTCGGCGTGATCGGCTTCTTTGCCACCGTATGTCGCTTGCTTGTAATCGATGTAGAGCGATTCCGCGGCTCCGGCCGCGATCAGGCGCCGCACGTCCGCCTCGGTAATACTGTCCAGCGGAATGTCGAGCAACGCCATCCAAGCCGTCCCCTTTGACCCGACGCCGCCCTTACCGCTTAGCCGGTCATCCGGCTGCGGCGATGATGGCGCGGTATTTGGTTGAAAATCAGATCGTTCATCCGCGCCCGGTGCAGTTCACGCTCCCGGGCGTCCGGATCAGCGACAATCCGCCAGCCCTCCGCGCGCGTCCACCCAAAGACGACGCTTCCGATATGGAGAACCAGATAGACGCGCTCAAACCGGGAGCCGCACAGCGGGCCATGGAAGAGCCCGTTCAGTTCGTCGGTCTGCACGAGAGCCGGCACGATCATCGTCGACGCGGCCGCCCCCCACCGATTTAGGCAAGCCGAGACGACCAACCAGGTCTGTGCGACCACGTCACGGGTGTCATGGCGCGCCGCGATGGCGCATTTCTCCTGAAGACGAAGCGCGAGCGCGGGTCGATAGTCGGCAACGCCCCAGACGCCGAACGGCGCCTGCGTCGCCCGCGCCGTCGCCTCTTCCTTCGCACGGGCGAGCGATCCGCGCTTGCCAGGGGTCTGACCCTCGTCCGCGTGAAAGATCGTGTGCTGGGCGCCGACCCTCCGGCCATCGAGATCGAAAACTACGTCCAGGCCCCGCTCGACCGGACCGAGCGCGGTCTTCGCATCACGAATGTTCGTGATGTTGATGGTGCATAGCGAAGCGAGATGCTGAACAGCCCAGAGCTCAGCGGCGAGGTCCGGCATAGTTATGACTCCAGGTCGCGTCCCAAATCTGGGCGCTCGAAGCACGGGACCATCCCGGCGATGCTGTACCCTGGAACCGCCAGAATATTGCCGAGGGCCGCGCCGGTCAACGACGCCGCCCTAGCCATCGTGATACGCTTGAGCGATGACACCCGCCATCGACAGCTTCTGGGATATCCTGAGCCAGGACGAAACCGACTTCGTGCAGGCGATCGCGCTCGAGCTAGCAAACCAGCCTTGGGCTCAACCGATCGTCGCGGGCATCAACGACAACGGCGGTCTCAAACGCGAGAACAAGGACCGCCTCTTCGAGCTGCGATTCGCCTATGCGCTGCATCGGGCCGGCATTACGCCCCGTTACGAGATACCGGGCGAAGCGAGATCCACGATCGATTTTGGATTTGCATCTCACGGCCAGCCATGGGCCGTGGAGCTGCTACGGCTGGGCGAAACGCAGGCGGCGAAGGCGGCAACCGGACTCAGTGTCGACGAACACGGCGTTGCATGGAGCGGACGGATCTTGTCGACGGTCGCCGAGGACCCGACGCAATCAACCGAAGGCGAAACACTCAAGGCCGTGCAGAGAATTTGCCAAAAATGCGAGCAAGGCGGCCGGCCCCACAAGTTTCCGACGCCCGGAGATGCCTACCACATGATCCTGGTGGATTTCCGGACGGTCCTGAACGGCGGTGACGTCCATGATAGACTTCATGTCGCCCTCGGCGCGGAATCTGTCGCCCCTCAATATCGCATGGCTTGGCAGGGGCAACCAATCTCCGGCGTCTTTAGCGCACGGACAGCCGTCCGCGGCGCGGCCGAGGTGCGCGACCGCGTCCACTTCCTGGGGTTTGTCCGGGAGCGCACCTACAAGCCGGATGAATTCGGAGCCGTGCTCGATCTCGTCGCCAACCCATACCTTTTCCCCGACGCTGCCGCCGTAAGAGCCGCCGGTGCGACCTGGCCCCTCCAGCCGGTCAGAATCCTGAACGCCGCAGATTAACGTGGGCAAAGCTTGCTCCTGCTGACGCCCGTTCAGCGAACTGCTGGCTTCTGAACCGAATTTAAATCCAACGCCGATCGAGTCCGATACGGGGGAAAGCCTTCCCCCTGGCCGGCGCCGGAGTCGCCGGCGCACCCCCATCTGCGGGGGCACCCCGCAACGCCCCGAGAGTGAGAGTGCGGACGGGGTTTTCGTGACGGGTTGAAGGTCGCGAGAGAGGCTCGCGGCGCCCGTCGCGGAGATCCGCGATGTCCAGACACACCGCTCGCGCCCGTTCCGGCCAGGACCGGACGAGCCTCTATGCCGAAATCACCGACAAGATCATCGCCGAACTGGAAGCCGGCCGTGTGCCCTGGGTCCAGCCCTGGGGGACGGCGGCG
>JBEKLU010000020.1:0-51657 GCA_050010035.1 Roseiarcus sp. | reverse complement strand
GCCGCGCCCTGATAGGGCTCGATGAACGAGGGATGGTTGTGGCTCTCCATCTTGAAGACGCAGGCCTGCCCATCGCCGATGTCGATGACGCCGGCGTTCTCGCCCGGCCCCTGGATGACCCAAGGCGCCTTGGTCGGCAATTTGCGCAGGTGCAGGCGCGAGGACTTGTACGAGCAATGCTCGTTCCACATCGCCGAGACGATGCCGAGCTCGGTGAAGGTCGGCGTGCGCCCGATCAGCGCGACGAAGCGCGCGTATTCGTCTTTCTTCAGCCCATGGTCGAGGGCGAGCGCCTCGTCGACTTGCGGTTCCCTGTCGTCCAACGCGGCGCGTCCTGTCGATGATGAGCCCTGCGTCCGAATAGACGCGCGCGGGCGCCATGGCAATGGACGGTTGCGCTTCGGCTTCGAGGCCGCCCGCCTCAGGCGCTCGCCCCGGCGCCCTGGCGCTTGCCCAGCACGCCCTCGATCCACCCGATGACGTCCGCCTTGACCTCCTCGCGGTTGGTCTCGTTGAGCGTTTCGTGGCGGGCGTCGGGATAGCGGCGCACCGTCGGCGAAAGGCCGGCGGCGCGGTAGGCTTCGATCAGGCTCTGGATGTTGGCGCCGACGGGATCGCGCTCGCCGTTGATGATCAGGATCGGCAGCGCCTTGGGAATGCGCGCCAGCGTCGCCGGCGCGAGCAGCGGCGGCAATCCTGCGAGCAGATCGATCACGAGCTGCGTAGTGAAGTCGAAGCCGCACAGGGGATCGGCGACATAGGCGTCGACCTGGGCCGCATCGCGCGACAGCCAGTCGAAGTCGGTGCGCGCCGGCCGGAACGGCTTGTTGAATTCGCCGAACATCATCTGCTTGAGCAGCGCGCTCTTGCCGCGCGGGCCGAGGCGCAGCCGCTCGAAGCGCGCGATGAAGGGCGCGACGGCGGCGATGGCGGGCGGGCGTCCGTTGGAGCCCGAAAGGATCGCGCCGGCCAGCGCGTCGCCGTGATCGGCGATGATGCTCTGGCCCATGAACGAGCCCATGGAATGGCCGAAAAAGAAGATCGGCGCGCCCGGGTTCTCGGCGGCGATGCGGCGGTTCAGCGTCCACTGGTCCTCGAGGCACAATCGCCATCCGTTTTCGGCGGCGAAGAAGCCGAGTTCGCCGGCCTGAGCGGTCCGTCCGTGTCCGCGATGGTCGTTGGCGTAGGCGCCGATCCCGGCCCCGTTCAGCGTCAGGGCGAAATCCTGGTAGCGCTGCGAGTGCTCGACGAGTCCGTGCGCGATCTGGACGATCGCCCGCGGCGGCGCTTCGGGAAGCCAGCGCCGCACGAAGATGCGCGCGCCGTCGCTCGCGTCGAGAAGGAATTCCGATGCCGCCATTTGCGCGTTTCCCCAGCCGAAATTTTTGAGAGCGATCGAAACGTGAGAGATCGCCGAATTGCGCGCTTCGACCAAATCGAAGAGGCGCGCCCCTTACCCCCTTGCGGGGGAAGGTGGCCCTTGCGCTAGCAAGGGCCGGATGAGGGGGATCGCGCGCAGCGCGATGGCTTCCGCGAAGGTCGGCCGCTTTTCGACGTCCCGCGAACCGAAGCGTCGCGAGCGCGGTTGCGTTCGCACGGCGATCGCACAAAAGCTGTCGCGCTTCGCGCGACCCCCCTCATCCGTCATCGCTGACGCGATGACACCTTCCCCCGCGAGGGGGGAAGGGGCGCGCGCTATCGATTTGACCGACGCACACCGCCAAAGCGGCAGTCTGCGGCGCCCACCTCGCCCGCGCAAGAGCTTCTCGACTCGCGGGCTTCTCGACTGGCGGCGCCCCTTCTCACCAGCAGGTGTAGCCGCCGTCGGCGAGCACGATCGCGCCCGTCATCAGGCTCGCCGCGTCGGAGGCGAGGAACAGCACCACGGCGGCGACCTCGTCGCATTCGCCGAGTCGCGCCATCGGCGTGCCGCCGATCCAGGCGTCGTACATCGCCGGCTTCGATTTCACAAAGGCGTTGAGCGGCGTGTTGATGTAGGTCGGCGCCACCGCGTTGACGCGCACCCCGCGCGGGGCCCATTCGGCCGCCAGCGACCTGGTCAGTTGGTGCACCCCCGCCTTCGAAGCGTTGTAATAGGCCTGCGGCTGCGGCTTGTTGACGATGAAGCCGGACATCGAGCCCATGTTGACGATCGAACCGCGGCCCGCCGCCAGCATGGGTTTGCCGAAGGCGCGGCAGCACCAGAACAGGCCGTTGAGGTTGACGTCGACGACGTTGAGCCAATGCTCGTCCGCGACGTCCTCGGCCGCGGTCTCGGAGCGCGCGATGCCGGCGTTGCAGACGAGGATATCCACCCGGCCGCGCTCCTTCATCACGCGCGCCGCGCCGGCGTCGACCTGCCTGGAGTCGGTGACCTCCATTTCGAGGAAACCGACATCGTAGCCCTTCGCCTTCATCTGCGCCTGGCCCTGCGACCCGGCCGCGGGATTGCGGTCGGCGATGTAGACGTGGGCGCCGGCCTCGGCGAGCGCCTCGACGCAGGCCAGCCCGATCGCCTGCGCGCCGCCGGTGACGACCGCGACCCGGTCCTTGAGGTTGAAACGTTCGAGATACATGGCCGCCGCCTCCTTAGGTTGGCGAAAGTTCAACTCATCCAATTGCCGCCGTCGACGTTGAGCGTCTGCGCCACGACGTAGTCGCTGTCGGCGCAGGCGAGAAACACCGCCGCGCCGGCGTGATCGGCGGGCGACCCCATGCGGCCGAAGGGCACGGCTTCCCCGACCAAGCGCTTCTTCTCGCCGAGCGGGCGCTTCTCGTATTTGGCGAACAGCGCGTCGACCTCGTCCCACATCGGCGTGTCGACGACGCCGGGCGAAATGCCGTTGACGTTGATGCCGTGCTTGATGAGGTCGAGGCCCGCCGATTGCGTGAGGCTGATGATCGCCGCCTTGGAGGCGCAGTAGATCGACACCAGCGCCTCGCCGCGGCGGCCGGCCTGCGAGGCCATGTTGATGATCTTGCCGCCCCGTCCGCGCGCGATCATGCGGCGCGCCGCCGCCTGCAGGGTGAAAAAGAGCCCCTTGACGTTGATCGCGAAGACGCGGTCGAAGCTCGCCTCCGTCACCTCGACGATCGGCGCCATATCGAAGACGGCGGCGTTGTTGACGAGGATGTCGAGGCCGCCGCAGCGCGCCTCGACCGCCGCCAGGGCGCGCTCGATCGAGGCGCGATCCGTCACGTCGAGTTTCACGCCGAAAGCCTTGTCGCCGTGACGGGCGGCGATCTCGGCCTCGCCGGGGGGCGCGATATCGGCGATGGCGACCCGCGCCCCCTCGGCGACGTAGCGGTCGACGATCGCCGCGCCGATGCCGCGCGCGCCGCCCGTGACGACGGCGATTCTGTCCCGCAGCTTCATGGCGCTTTCGCCCTTCCCTGATCGTCGAAGAGGTGAATGCGCGGCTCCTGCGGCGTCACGAATATCCGGTCGCCGGCCTTGCAGCCGGCTTCGCCGGAAAGCCGGATCGTCAGCGGCTCGGCGCCTTCGACCTGCGCATAGACGAAAGTCTCGGAGCCCAGATGCTCGGCGTGAGTGACCTGCGCCGGCCACTCGCCGGCGGTCGTGGAGAGATCGACGTGCTCGGGCCGGACCCCCAGCGTCGTCGCGCCGCGCTTGGCCGCCGAGGGCCCGCCGACGAGATTCATCGTCGGCGAGCCGATGAAGCGCGCGACGAACAGGCCGTTGGGCTTGTTGTAGAGTTCGAGCGGCGAGCCGATCTGGGCGATCTCGCCCTTGTCGAGCACGACGATGCGGTCCGCCATGGTCATCGCCTCGACCTGATCGTGGGTGACGTAGACCATCGTCGTCTTCAGTTTCTTGTGCAGGTCGCCGATCTCGAGCCGCATCTGCACGCGCAGCGCGGCGTCGAGATTGGACAGCGGCTCGTCGAACAGGAACGCCTTGGGCTCGCGCACGATCGCGCGGCCGATCGCGACGCGTTGGCGCTGGCCGCCCGACAATTGGCGCGGCTTGCGGTCGAGATAGTCGGTCAGGTTGAGGATGCCGGCGGCCTTTTGCACTTTCTCGGCGATCAAGGCCGCGGGCTGCTTGGCCATCTTGAGCGCGAAGGCGATGTTGCCGCGCACGCTCATGTGCGGATAGAGCGCATAGGACTGGAAAACCATGGCGAGGCCGCGCTTGGCCGGCCCGACGTTGGTCATGTCCTGCCCGTCGATGAGCACCTGCCCCGACGTGACGTCCTCCAGGCCGGCGATCAGGCGCAGCAACGTCGACTTGCCGCAGCCGGACGGGCCGACGAACACGGTGAACGAGCCATCCTCGATCTCGAGGTCGACGCCGTTGATGACTTTGACGCCGCCGAACTCCTTGCGCACGCCGACGAGTTGGATGCTGCCCATGGTCATCTCTTCCGTTGAGGCTGCGTCTATTTCACCGCGCCGAAGGTGAGGCCGCGCACCAATTGCTTCTGCGAGAACCAGCCGAGGATGACGATCGGCGCGATGGCGAGGGTGGAAGCGGCCGAGAGCTTGGCCCAGAACAGGCCTTCGGGCGCCGAATAAGAGGCGATGAACGCGGTCAGCGGCGCCGCGTTCGACGTCGTCAGGTTGAGCGTCCAGAACGCCTCGTTCCACGACAGGATGATCGCCAGCAACATCGTCGAGGCGATGCCGGGCACGGCCATCGGCGTCAGGACATAGATGATCTCGTTGGCGAGCGAGGCGCCGTCCATGCGCGCCGCCTCGAGGATGTCGACCGGAATTTCCTTGAAGTAGGTGTAGAGCATCCAGATCAGGATCGGCAGGTTCAACATCAGAAGGACGAAGCCGATGCCGAGGCGGTTGTCGAGCAGGTGGAAATCGCGGAACAACAGGTAGATCGGAACGAGCACGCCGACGCCGGGCATCATCTTGGTGGAGAGCATCCACATCAGCACGTCCTTGGTGCGCTTGGTCGGCGCGAAGGCCATCGACCATGCGGCGGGCACGGCGATGAGGAGCCCGACGACATTGGCGCCGACCGACAACACAATCGAATTGTAGGCGAACAGGAGATAGTTCGAGCGCGACTGGACCTCGAAGTAGTTTTCCGTCGTCCAGTGAAAGAACAGAAACTTCGGCGGTATGGCGAAAGCGTCGAGTTCGCTCTTGAAGCTGGTGACGAAGGTCCAAAGGATCGGAAAGAAGATCAGGAGGCCGATTGCCCAAGCGAGCGCCGTCATGCCGATCCGTTTGCCCGCCGTCTGCTTGAGCGCCATGGCTCAGCCCTCCAGGTTCTTGCCGACGATGCGCATCAGGAAGATCGCCACGACGTTCGCCAGCACCACCGCGACAATGCCCCCCGCGGAGGCGCCGCCGACGTCGAAATTCAACAGCGCCTGCTTGTAGACGAGGAAGGCGATGTTGGTCGTCGCAACGCCCGGGCCGCCGTTGGTGGTGACGTAGATTTCGGCGAAGACGCTCAAGAGAAAGATCGTCTCGATGAGGATGAGCACGGTGACCGCGCGCGCGATGTGCGGAACCACGATATAGAAAAAGAACGAAACGGGCCCCGCGCCGTCGAGCGCGGCCGCCTCCTTCTGCTCCTCGTCGAGCGATTGCAGCGCCGTCAACATGATCAGGCTGGCGAACGGCAGCCATTGCCAGGAGACGATGAGCACCACCGAAACCATCGGCCAATTGGTGAACCAGTCGACCGCCGGCAGGCCGAACGACTTGGCGAGCCAGGCGAACAGGCCCGACACCGGATTCATCAAGAGGTTCTTCCACACCAGCGCGCTGACCGTCGGCATGACGAAGAACGGCGCGATGACCATCAAGCGGACGACGTTTTGCCCGTAGATCGGCTGATCCATCAGAAGCGCGACGAGAACGCCGCCGCATACGCTGATGGCGAGCACCGAAATGACGAGAACGAGCGTGTTCGCCAGCGCCGTCAGAAAATTCGGATCGCTCAGGAAGTAGGTGTAGTTCTGCAGCGCGACGAAGCTGACGCTGTCCGGATCGAGCAGGCTGTAATGCAGCGACGAAAAATACAGCGTCATGCCCAGCGGCACGATCATCCACAGGAACAGGAGAATGACCGAGGGGGCGACCAGGATGCGGCCGGCCGTCGTCGTCTGTTGCGTCGCCATGACTAGACTTCCTCGCGATCGATCCCAACGGCGCCCGGCGCCGAGCGACGCGATCCGATTGAAGGGTCGGCTTCGCGCGCGGAGGGCGAAACTCCCCTCCCCGCGAACGGGGAGGGGTCGAGGCGGGGAGGACGCCCCTCCGGCGCGAAGTCCGGCGAACTTTCGATCGCCGGGGGGGCGGTCACTTGATGTAACCAGCCTTCTTCATCGCCGCTTCGGTGCTCGCCTGCGCGGCGGCCAGAGCCGCGTCGGCGGTCTTCGTCCCGGCCAGCGCGGCCGAGAAGTCCTGGCCGACATCCGTCGCGATGCCCTGGAACTCGGGGATCGCTACGAATTGTATGCCCGTATACGGCACGGGCTTGACGGTCGGGTGCAACGGGTCGGCGGCGTTGATCGAGTCCAGCGTCATTTGCGCGAAGGGCGCCGCCTTCAAGTATTCCGGATTGGTGTAAAGCGAAGTGCGCGTTCCCGGAGGAACGTTGGCCCAGCCTTCCTTCGAGGCAACGAGTTCGGTGTAGTGCTTGCTCGTCGCCCAGGCGATGAACTTCTCGGCGTCGGCCGTCTTGGCCGAACCGGCCGGAACCGCCAGCGACCACGCCCACAGCCAGTTGCCGCGCTTGCCCAGGCCATTGTCGGGCGCCAGGGCGAAACCGACTTTGTCGGCGACGGTGGAGTCCTTGCCGGTGACGAAGGAAGCGGCGACAGTGGCGTCGATCCACATGCCGCACTTGCCCGCGTTGAACAGCGCGAGGTTCTCGTTGAAGCCGTTCGACGAAGCGCCGGGAGGGCCGTCGGCCTTCATCAGCGCGAGGTAATAGTCCAGCGTCGCCTTCCATTCCGGCGTATTGAACTGCGGGTTCCATTTTTCGTCGAACCAGCTCGCGCCGAAGGAATTGGAAGTCGCGGTGAGGAACGCCATGTTTTCGCCCCAGCCGGCCTTGCCGCGCAGGCAGACGCCGTACACCCCATTCGCCTTGTCCGTCATCTTGTCGGCCGCCTCCCTGATGAAATTCCAGGTCGGGGCGTTGGGCATCTTCAAGCCGGCTTTGTCCATCAGGTCCTTGCGATACATGACCATCGAGCTCTCGCCGTAGAACGGCGCCGCATAAAGCTTGCCTTCGATGGTCAGGCCGGCGCGGATGGCCGGCAACAGATCGTCGACGTCGTAGTCGGCGCCGAGATTGTCGAGCGGCACGAGCCAGCCCTTCTTGCCCCAGATCGGCACTTCGTAGGTGCCGATCGTCAGGACGTCGAACTGGCCGCCCTTGGTGGCGATGTCGGTCGTCACCTTCTGGCGCAGGACGTTCTCTTCGAGCGTGACCCAGTTGAGCGAGATGCCGGGATTGGCCTTGGTGAAATCGTCCGTCAGCTTCTGCATGCGGATCATGTCGCCGTTGTTGACGGTGGCGATCGTCAACGTCGTGTCGGCGTAGGCGGAGAGGGAGAGGGTGGTCAGGGCGCAAGCCCCGAGAAGACTCCTCACGAGAGTCGACATGCGTGTTTCCTCCAACTGCAGGGCCGCGCTCAGTGGTGAGCATTTGCCTTCCGTGCGGGCGAATATTCGCTGCGAACGCCGGCCGTGTCAATTCGGAATCGTTGCTGCGGCGCAGCAAAAATGCGCGCGCCCCATCAATTCAATAGGATCCGCGGACCGCGTTCAGCGGCGCAGCAGATGCTCGGCGGTGACTTCGTCGGTGATCAGGCCGGAGATCAACCTGCCCATCAGGGCGCCGCGCAGCGGCGCGCGGCGCGAGACGCCCATGGCGACGCCGATCATCAGGCGTCTGGTCGGCTGACGCAACGGGGCGCTGGCGATGCGATCATTGAGCGGCGTGTCGATCAGGCGCCCGCGCGCGTCGAACGCCCAGCCGGTGATCTCGCCCACGGCGCCGGCGCGACGCAGGGTTTCGTTCTGCTCTGCGGTGATGAAGCCGTCGACCAGCAGCGGCGAATTTTCGCCCACCGAGCCGACGCCGACGAACGTCGCGTCGGCCTGCTCGACGAGGGCCAGGACGTTGCGCACCGAAGGAAGGCTCATCAACAGATCGCGTTCCTCCGCCGAGCGCGCGATGACCGGCAGCGGCATCGGGTAATGGGGCGCGCGCACGGTGTCGGAGGCGCGGATGATGACATCGTAGAACGAGGCCGAGCCGTCGACCTTGGTCGTGCCGACGAGTGCCACGAGGCGGTGGCGCGGACACTCCATCGCCGGGAGCTGGTCGGCGACGGCGCGCATGGTGCGGCCCGTGCCGATGCCGATGACCACCGGGTCGGCGCGGCGCAGCCAGCGCTCCATCTCGGCGGCCGCGATCTGGGCGATGCCGAGCGTCGTCGAGCTCGACGCGGGATCGCTCGGGGCGACTTCGCAATAATGGAGGTCGTAGCGCTGCCGTAGCGCGGAAGAGAGCTCCATGCATCGCGCGATCGGGTGGTCGAGGCGCACCTTGATCAGGCGCTCGCTGATCGCCAGCGAGACCAGGCGCTGCGCCGTCTGCCGGGAAATGCCGAGCTTCTTGGCGATCTCGTCCTGGGTGTTGCCGGCGACGTAATAGAGCCAGCCGGCGCGCGCGGCGTCGTCGAGCCGGGCGCTCTCGCCGTCAGCGTTTCTGGCCATAGGCGCTCCCCGTTCCGACGTCGACGCCGACAAAGGCCTCGCCCCTGCGTTCCCCGCTCGCAGACCGCGGCGAATTTCCATCGCTTTGCGGTTCGGCGCAAGGCGGGAAGAGGGCGACAGGGCCGGCGCGGCGCCAAATCCCCGGCTCGAGCCTCCGCGCGCGCCCCTACCGCGCGCCGGCGATCGCGGCGCCGCGCGGGCGCGCGCTTTGAGGGGCGGGCGAGGAACGGGAACGGTCGGGCGAAAAGGCGTGCGGGGCGGCCTTTTGCAGGTCGCGGCGCAGCGCCGCGTCGTCGTTTCCGCCGCCGACCTGGAACTGGCCGATCAGCTTCGTCAGCTCGGAGGTCTCGGCCGACAGCGAACGGCTCGTCGCCGTCGATTCCTCGACCATCGCCGCGTTCTGCTGCGTCACCTGATCCATCCGGCCGATCGCGACGTTGACTTCGTCGAGCCCGGCCGCCTGCTCCTTGGCGCCCGCCGCGATTTCGATAATGACGGCGTTGACGTCGGCGACCTGCGCCATGATCCGTTCGAGCGACGCGCCGGTCTCGGCCACCAGTTCGACGCCCTGGCCGACCTGCGTGGTCGAAGCGGAAATCAGCCCCTTGATCTCCTTGGCCGCCTCGGCCGAGCGCTGCGCGAGCGCGCGCACTTCGGCCGCCACGACCGCGAAACCGCGACCCGCGTCGCCGGCCCGCGCCGCCTCGACGCCGGCGTTCAGCGCCAGGAGGTTGGTCTGGAACGCGATTTCGTCGATGACGCCGATGATCTGGGAAATCTGCTGCGCCGATTTGGCGATGGCGCCCATCGCCGCGACCGCCTGGCGCACCACCTGCGCGCCCTTCTTGGCGTCGCCGTCGGCGGCGGCCACGACGTCGCGCGCGTGGTTCGCGCCCTCGGCCGCCTTCTTCACCGTCGTGGTGATCTCTTCGAGCGCCGCCGCGGTCTCCTCGAGGGTCGCCGCCTGCTGCTCGGTGCGACGCGAAAGATCGTCCGAGGCTTGCGCCACTTCGCCGGCGTTGGCGCGGATTCCTTCGGAGGTCGTCGAGATGACCGACAGCGTGCGCTGCAATTGCGCCATCGCGCCGTTGAAGTCGTCCTTCACCTTCTGGTAGGCGGGCGGGAAAGCCTCGCCGATGCGGTGCGTCAGGTCGCCCCGCGACAAGCGCTCGTGGCCTCGAGCGATGACGGCGACGACCTGCTCCTGCTCGCGGGCGTGCGCCGCGCGCTCGGCCTCGTGGCTCTGCCGCTCGGATTCGCTCGTCTCGCGTTGAGCCCGCGTTTCGCGCTCCAGGCGCTGTCGGTCCAGCGCGGCCTCTTTGAAGGTCGCGACCGCCCGCGCCATCTGGCCGATTTCGTCGGCGCGGCCGAGCGCGGGAATCTCGGCGTCGAGGCGCCCGGCCGCCAGGCCGAGCATCGCGTCGCGCAACTGGCCGAGCGGCTTGGCGGTGGTGCGCCCGACGAACAGCGCCGAAGTCAGGCCGCCCGCGAGCGCCAGAAGAATGGTGACGAGGATGATGTCGCGGGTCTGGGTTTCGGCCGTCGCGAGCCGGGCGCCCGCCGCCTCGCCGTCGGCCGACACTTTCGCGTCGAGATCGCGCAAGATCGGGCTGATCAGGTCCAAGGCGCCGCTCACCCTCTCCGCGGCGCGCATGAAATCGGTCTGCGCCGCGCTGGCGGCCTTGAAAGCCTCGCCATAGCCCTCGAGGCCGGCGCGCAGGGCGTCTTTCGTTTCCGGCGCCAAGTCGGCGCGCTTGAGGGTGTTGTCGAACCGGCCGTAGCCGACCTCCCATTCGCCCGTCAGGCTGTCGTCGTAGCTCAGGGCGAACGCCGCCTCGGCGCGACGCATCCCGTTCAGCGCGGCGAGCAGGCGCTCGGCTTCGGCCGTCTCCTGGTTGGAGATGATCGCCTTGACGCGATCCGCCAACGTCGCGCCGGTCGCATCGACCCGGTCGAGGACCCCGCCCGAACCCGGATCGCCGAGCGTCTTCTGCATCGTCTGCACGGTGGCGAATTGCTTCGCTATCGCATCGGTTTCGATGCGCAGGGCGGCGACCGACTTGCCGAAGCCCTCGGCGCGCGGCGCCGCGGCGAAGGCGTCGACCCGCTGGGACAGCTCCTTCGCTCCATCGGCGAATTTCTGCACGTCGGTCGATCCGTGCTGGAAGCGGACGTCGCGGCTGGCGGCCTTGAGCGAGATCGCGGCCTCGCCGATATCGTTCGTCTTCTGCTCCAGCGCCGAATAGGCCGTGGCGTCCGCGAAGGCGGCGCCGACATCGCGGGCGCCGAGGAGATAGACGCCGCCGATGACGACCAGTCCGGCGACGAAGGCGACGCTGACCAGGGCGATGCGGACCTTAATCGTCAAGAGATTGCAAAGATGAGTCATATCTCCACCCGATGCGGCCGCGTGGGCGAAATATGGTTGCTAGGCGTTAACTTTGGGTCAACGGCGCGCCGTTCGACGAGGCGACGCTCCGCCCATGGCGCGGCGCAAGGGCCGGCTCAGACGAGACCCTGCAGCCTGCGCGCGCCGTGCGCATAGCGCACGATCTCGACGCCGTCTTCGAGCGCGCGAAACAAGATCAGGTAATTTCCGACGGGAAATATGCGAACGCCCTCGGCGATCTCATCATGCGCCACGCCGATGTGCGGATGGTCGCGCAGCAGGCGCGAGGCCAGTTCGAGCCGCTCGATGAATCGCAGCGCGGCCGTCGGATTGTCGAGCGCGATGAAATCGCCGATCTCTTCAAGGTCGGCGGCGGCGCGCGGCGTCACGACGAGGCGGTTCATCGTTCAGCTTTCGACGAGGCGTATTTGTCGCGCAGGCGATCGAACACGGCTTCGCCGTCCGTCGATGGGCCGCTCGCCAGTCCCTCGCGCCAGAGGCGCCGCAAGTCCTCGACGTCGCGCTCCAGCGCCGCGCGCCGCGTCTTCCACAGGCGCAACGCGTCGCGAACGACTTCGCTCGTCGAAGTGTATTCGCCGCTCTCGACGGCCTCTCTCAACATGGCGATGTTTTCCGGCGTCAGCGCCACGCTGAGCTTTTGAACGCTGGACATTGTCGCACCTCCGTTGCGCCGAAGGTAGCACTCTGGGGGCACGATTGCACGCCGTTTCTCGCGGCCCGTCGTCGCGACCTCCGCTCGGCCGGCGCCGCCCGGAGCCCGGCGCCCCGCCTCAGAATCGCCGCCACAGGGCGACGACGACGCCGGTTTCGCGGTTGGCGTTGATCGCCCGCAGCGTCGCATACATGCCGAATTGAACCGACCAGTCCTTGTTGAAGTCGTAGACCAGGCTCGGCTCGACGGTCATGGTCTGCTCGGCGGGAAAGAGCGGCGGGTGCGATCCGTTCGAGACGGAATTGAAGGATTGCAGCATGATCGTCACGTCCGGACGCGGATGGACGCCGAACGTCAGATCGGCGCGCCATTCGTCCGGCGGCCCGTCGGCCCGAGTGCGGTAGCCGAGGCTGGCGTCGGCAAAGCTCTGCCAGCCCCCGAGGACGAAGCTCGAACCGAGGAGCGTGCGTCAGTCGCTGTCGAAGCCGGTGTTTCCGGCCTGCGCGGGCCGCGAGGGATCGCGCGCGCCGGCAAGGAGCGCGGTCCCCTGCACCGACCACACCAGCGATTGCGACGAAAACAGCCGCGCCCGCAGGCCGGCGGCGCTATAGTCGAGACCCCGGTAGGCGTCGGCGACCGGGGCGGCGATGGCGTAGTCTTCGACCCCGCCTTGAACGAAGGCGGTCAACTCGTCGCGCAGGCCGTATTCCAGCTCGAGGGAGCTTTCGAGCCGCGTCTCGCGCGCCGGGCCGGCGCCCGTCCAGCCGCCGTAGTCGCCCTCGCCCATCGCCAGGGAAAGGATCGCCTGACCGGTTCCTTCCGGCCAGGTCCAGGCGCCGGCGAGCGCCGCGACGGGCGCCGTCGCCACGAGCGAGGCCGCCGCGACGCCCCTCCATCCCCTGCGAACGCACCTCCGCAACGCCACCCCCGCGACAGCCGGTGGCGCCGGCCGCGCGCGCGGCCGGCCCGCATACGAAACGTTTTTTACGAAACCCCCGGCCCAGGCAATCCACGCCCGACGCCTGGATTACGCGGGGAAGGCGGCCCGGCTGTCAAGCGCGAAAGCGACCCGGCGCGTCGAATTCGGCGCGATGGTTCGTCGCGAAGGTCCCGCCGGGCGGGGCAGGGCCGCGGGCGAGCCCGGCCCATCCACCATGGATTTGCGGTCGACCATCCCGAGGTCGCAACGCCGCAACGCCTCAGAAGTCATAAAACTCGCGGCGCAACGCGTCCTCGTAGTCCTTCTTGGCGGCCTTGACCGCGTCGCGAAGCTCGTCCTCGCGAAAATGCGCCGCCTCCCACGCGTCGACTTCGGCGACGGAATGATTGACCGAGGCCAGCGCCTCTTCGTCCCGGATCGCCTTGATCCATTGCTCGACCGCCGCCTTGTAGGCGGCTTGCAGCCGATCGAGCTCCGCCGTTTGGTCCACTTCGTCCGCCATGCGACGCCTCCGCTTCGGCAGTGACGTATATCGGCGGTGTGACCGACAGAAGACACCGGGCGCGCGGCGGCGAGCGTGGAAAAGGCGCGCGCCCGCCTTGACACAACGATCCCGAGAGCGTCGGCGAAACGATCCCGGGCGTCTCGGTTCGCATCGGCGACAACGACGAGCTCATGGTCAGGGGGCCCAACGTCATGCTCGGCTACTGGCGCCGCCCCGAGGACACCGCGCGCGCGTTGGAGCTCGACGGCTGGCTGCACACCGGCGATCAGGCGCGCCTCAGCGGCGGCCGGCTGTTCATCAAGGGACGGATCAAGGACATCATCGCCACGTCGACCGGCGAAAAGGTCTCCCCGGCCGATCTCGAACAGGCCATCGGCGCCGACCCGCTGTTCGAACAGACGATGGTGATCGGCGAGCAGCGCCCGTTCATCGCCGCCGTCGCGGTGCTGAACCGCTCCCGGCTCGAAGCGGAGGCCAGAGCGCTGGGGCTCGCCGGCGCGCCGGAGGACGTCTTGGCCTCGGATCGGGTTCGCGCGCTCGCGCTCGCGCGGATCAAGAGCGCTCTCGCGCATTTCCCGGATTACGCGACGCCGCGCAAGGTCTGGCTGACGCTCGAGCCCTAGACCATCGCCGCCGGCCTGACGACGCCGACGCTGAAGCTGAAACGCCCGGCGAACGAGAGCGCCTTGGCGAAGGAGATCGCCGGCCTCTACGCGAAGTGACGGGGGCGGGACGCCATCGGCTCGCCGCGTCGGCCCTCGTCGCGAGCGCGGCCCGGCCGGCGGCTCATTTCTTCTTCGACACGGTCTGGCCCGTAAGTCTTTTCACCGCGGCGATCGCGTCGTTGTTGCCCTGATCGGCGGCCTTGCGATACCACGCCACGGCCTGGGTCATGTCCTGCGGCACGCCCTGTCCGTGCTCGTAGAGATAGCCGATGTCGTCTTGCGCGACCGCGTTGCCCTGATCGGCGGCCTTGCGATACCACGTCATCGCCTGGACGAAGTCCTGCGGGACGCCTTGGCCGTTGGCGTAGAGAAAGCCGATATTGTCCTGCGCGGCGGCGTTGCCCTGATCGGCGGCCTTGCGATACCACATCATCGCCTGGACGAAGTCCTGCGGCACGTCTTGGCCGTTGGCGTAGAGAAAGCCGATATTGTCTTGCGCGATCGCATAGCCCTGGTCGGCGGCCTTGCGATACCACGTCATCGCCTGGACGTAGTCCTGCGGCACGCCTTGGCCGTTCCAGTAGAGATTGCCGACATCGTTTTGCGCGGCCGCGTTGCCCTGGTCGGCGGCCTTGCGAAACCACGTCATCGCCTGGACGAAATCCTGCGGCACGCCTTCGCCGTCCCGGTAGAGAATGCCGAGATTGTCTTGGGCGATCGCGTAGCCCTGATCGGCGGCCTTGCGATACCACGCCAACGCCTGGGCGAGGTTCTGCGGGACGCCCAGGCCGCGCTCGTAGAGATAGCCGATGCTGTTTTGCGCGGCCGCGTAGCCCTGATCGGCCGCCTTGCGGTACCACGTCATCGCCTGGACGTAGTCCTGCGACACGCCTTGGCCGTTGAAGTAGAGATCGCCGATATTGCTTTGGGCGATCGCGTTGCCCTGGTCGGCGGCCTTACGGTACCACGTCATCGCCTGCGCGAAGTCCTGCGGCACGCCTTGGCCGTTGGCGTAGAGATAGCCGACGCTGGTTTGCGCGATCGCGTTGCCCTGATCGGCCGCCTTGCGGTACCAGGTCATCGCCTGGACGAAGTCCTGCGGCACGCCTTGGCCGTTCCAATAGAGATCGCCGATATCGCTTTGCGCGACCGCATAGCCCTGGTCGGCGGCCTTGCGGTACCAGGTCATCGCCTGGGCGAAGTCCTGTGGCGCGCCTTGGCCGTTGGCGTAGAGATAGCCGACGCTCGTTTGCGCGATCGCGTTGCCCTGATCGGCCGCCTCGCGGTACCACATCATCGCCTGGACGAAGTCCCGCGGCACGCCCTGGCCGTTCCAATAGAGATCGCCGATATCGCTTTGCGCGATCGCGTTGCCCTGGTCGGCGGCCTTGCGGTACCAGGTCATGGCCTGGACGAAATCCTGCGGCGCGCCTTGCCCGTTGGCGTAGAGATAGCCGACGCTGGTTTGCGCGATCGCGTTGCCCTGATCGGCCGCCTTGCGATACCACGTCATCGCCTGGACGTAGTCCTGCGGCGCGCCATGGCCGCCCCAATAGAGATCGCCGACATAGACTTGCGCCGGCGCATAGCCCTGGTCGGCGGCCTTGCGGTACCACGTCATCGCCTGGGCGTAATCCCGCGGCACGCCTTGGCCGCTGGCGTAAAGGTAGCCGACGCTGGTCTGCGCGGCCGCGTAGCCCTGATCGGCGGCCTTGCGGTACCAGGCCATGGCCTGGACGAAATCCTGCGCGACGCCTCGGCCGTTGGCGTAGAGATCGCCGATATCGCTTTGCGCGGCCGCGTAGCCCTGGTCGGCGGCCTTGCGATACCAGGTCATCGCCTGGGCGAAGTCCTGCGGCACGCCTTGGCCGTTGGCGTAGAGTTCGCCGATGCCGGCTTGCCCGATGGCGACGCCCTGATCGGCCGCCTTGCGATACAGCGCCATGGCCTGGGCGAAATCCGGCGCGACGCCATGTCCGCTGGCGTAGAGTGCGCCGAGATGGGCTTGCCCGAGGACGTTGCCCTGATCGGCGGCCTTGCGATACCACGCCGCGGCTTGGACGAAGTCCTGCGGCACGCCTTGACCGCGGTCGTAGAGAGCGCCGAGATTGTCTTGCGCGACGGCGTTGCCTTGATCGGCCGCCATGCGATACCACGCCGCGGCCTGCGCGTAGTCCTGCGCGACGCCTTGGCCGTTGGCGTAGAGAAAGCCGATGTTGTTTTGCGCGACCGCAAAGCCCTGATCGGCGGCCTTGCGGTACCACGTCATCGCCTGGGCGTAGTCCCGCGGGACGCCTTGGCCGTTGGCGTAGAGAACGCCGATATTGACTTCCGCGACCGTATAGCCCTGATCGGCCGCCTTGCGGTACCACGTCAACGCCTGGGCGTAGTCCCGCGGGACGCCCTGGCCATTGGCGTAGAGAACGCCGATATTGTCCTCTGCGACCGCGTTGCCCTGATCGGCGGCCTTGCCATACCACGTCATCGCCTGGGCGAAATCCTGCGCGACGCCGCGGCCGCTGGCGTGGAGATAGCCGAGACTGGCTTGCGCGACCGCGTCGCCCTGGTCGGCGGCCTTGCGATACCACGCCGCGGCCTGGACGAAATCCTGCGCGACGCCGCGGCCGTTGGCGTAGAGATAGCCGAGACTGGTTTGCGCGGCGGCGAAGCCCTGGTCGGCCGCCTTGCGGTACCAGGTCGCGGCTTCGGCGAAGTCTTGCGCGACGCCCAGGCCGCCCCGGTAGAGATCGCCGATGTTGTTCTGAGCGGCCGCGGCGCCCTGATCGGCGGCCTTGCGATACCACGTCATCGCCTGGGCGTAGTCCCGCGTGACGCCCCGCCCGTAGCGGTAGAGATCGCCGCTGGCGTCTTGGCTCGCCGCGTCCTCTCCCGGCGTCGGAAAGAGTTGGCCCTTGTGCAGGAACGCCCAGCCCGCGACGATGATCAGGATCGCGCAGCCGGCGATGACGGCGAGCCACAGCCGATTTGGCGGCCCTATCGTCTTGGGCGCCGCCGCAGCGGTCGCGTGCGAGGCGACGGCGTGGCCCCCGGCAGGCTCGACGGCCTCGGCCGCCTGCTTTTCAGGCGCGGCCCGCTCGGTCTTGTGCGGCGCCGGCGCGGCGGGGCGGGGCGGGGCCTCCGCCGTTTCCTCCTTGCTCGGCTCCTCGGCGCCGTCGCCGACGGGCGCGACTTTCGGTTGCGTAGGCTGCACGAATTCGGAGGCGAGCAGTCGCTTGACCGCATCCGCCAAATGTTCGAGGTGGTTCTCCAACGGCGGGGTGAAGGCGTCGAGCCAGTGCGTCTCGGAGATGAAATATTCCAGCGTCGCGCTCGGCTGCACGTCCTCGACGCGAAAGGGCACGACGGGAATGCCCTTGTTGATGGCGCGCTCGACTTCGCGTTCGATCTGGTGGGAGGCGTTGGCGCTGCTGGAATAAACCAGCACCATCACGCGCGCGCCGTTGATGGCGCCGATGATCGACTGCGCCCAGCCGACGCCCGGCAGGATGTCGCGCGGCGCCATCCAGACGCGAACGCCGTTGCGCTCCATCACGGCGCAAGCCGCGTCGGCCGCCGCTTTGTCCTTCGCGGAATAACTGATGAAGACGTCGTGAGCCACGTTTGCGAGCATAGCGATGGCGTATAGGCTGGCAAGCCGTTATCGCTCGGCTGCGACGATGGCGCGACGGCCGGCGGGGGCGACGGGCCGAGCAGAGAGGTTCGCAATGAGATTGGATCGCCGCCGCCGCGCCTTCCTCGTCGGCCTCGCGGCGTGCCTCGCGCCCATCCGCGCCCGCGCCGACGACGCCTTGTCCGCCGCGGGCGAGCGCATCGCGGCGATCGAGGCGCGCGCGGGCGGGCGCCTCGGCGTCGCCGTCCTCGACACGCAGAGCGGCCGACGTCTCGCGCATCGCGCCGACGAGCGCTTCCCGCTGTGCAGCACGTTCAAGGTCCTCGCCGCGGCCGCCGTGCTCGCGCGGGTGGACGCGGGAACCGAACGGCTCAAGCGCAGAATCGCCTACGGGCCCGGCGATCTCCTCGAATACGCGCCGGTGACCAAGACGCATGTCGGCGACGGCGCGATGAGCCTCGCCGACCTCTGCGCCGCGGCGATCCAGTGGAGCGACAACACCGCCGCCAATCTCGTGTTGCAGGCGATCGGCGGCCCCGCCGGCGTGACGCGCTATGCGCGTTCGCTCGGCGACGAACTCACGCGGATCGATCGCGACGAGCCCAGCCTCAACGCCGCCATTCCCGGCGACGAGCGCGACACCACCACGCCGGCGGCGATGGCGCGCGACCTGCAGACGCTGCTGCTCGGCGCCGCCTTGTCGGCAGGCTCGCGCCGCCAGCTCGAAGCCTGGATGGCCGGCGACAAGGTCGGCGACCAGCGCCTGCGCGCCGGCCTGCCGCCCTCCTGGCGCATCGCCGACAAGACCGGCAGCGGCGACTACGGAACCGCCAACACCATCGCCATCCTTCGCCCGCCGGGCCGCGCGCCGATTCTCGCGGCGGTCTACTACACCGAGTCGAGCGCGCCGATGGACGCGCGCAACGCGGTGCATCGCGAGGTGGCGGAGGCGATCGCTCGGGCGTTCTGAGGGGACGCCGCGCGCCGTCCCCAGGGGGCCGTCATCCCCGCGCCGGTCGTGCACGCGGCCGACGCTGGATTTCCGGTTGCGCGGGAATGGCGACGGGCGGGTCGACGGCCAATCGCGGTTGCGAACGGACGGCGGGCGAAAGCGGGCTTGCGAACGCGGCGCGTCTGGAGAGAATGGGGTGAGTGGACGGTTTCGTAACGACGTAACGAGAGACAGGGAGCGCGGTTCGATCATGCCGGTCGCCTGGAAGGACATTGAATTGTCCTTCGAATTCGTCAGCGCGGGAAATTCCGACAACTCGGCCTATCTCTGCCGGGAAACCGGCGCGATGTTCTGGCATTCCGAGTTCGGCGACAATTTCGAGGAACTGCCCGACGACGTCGACGACGGAGCGAAATACATCGCCTTGCCCAGCGCGCGAGACCTCGATCTCGGCAAGCGGCTGGTCATGCGCTTCGCCGACGAAGAACTCGCCGACCATTACGACGAGGTCGCGCAAATCTTCTCGCGCCGCGGCGCCTATCGGCGGTTCAGGGACCTGCTGACGCGCGAGGGCGCGCTGGACAAATGGTACGCGTTCGAAGCCGCCGCGAAGGAGAAGGCGCTGCGCGAATGGTGCGCCGAGAACGGGGTGGCGGTGGAAGGGTGAGGGCTGTCGCGGCGCGCGATATGCGCTCGCCTCGAACGCGCGGCGCGTGCTATAAACTTGCCCATGATCAACGCTCTCAAACAACTGCTTCCCAGGATCGAAAGCTGGCCGGCGGAGGATCAGCAGGCGTTGCTGGAGGCCGCGCGGAGCATCGAGGCCGAGCGTTCCGGCGTCTACCACGCTTCGCCGCAGGAACTCGCCGCCATCGATCGCGGGCTGGAGGATGCGCGCAACGGCCGCTTCGCGAGTGAGCAGGCGGTCGACGCGGTTCGCGCGAAGTTTCGCTCGGGATGAGGATTCGCTACGCCGAGACCGCTCTCGCCGACCTCGATGCGATCCACGATTATCAGGCCGCCCACTGGCCGCTGGCGCGCGCGGCGTTCGAAGCGCGGCTCACGGCCATCGAGACCCGCCTTCTCCAATTCCCGCACGGCGCGCCCGAAGTCGCCGAGCGTCCGGGCGTGCGCGTCGCGGCCTTCCTCCATTTTCCGTATCGGCTTTTCTATCGCGTCAACGAGGAGACGATCGAGGTTCTGGCGATCCGGCACACGTCGCGCAGGCCGCTGTATGAGTAGGGGCGCCGGGCTCGCCGAGAGCCCCGAAAAGAACGCCATTGTCCGATAGGGCAGTCTTGTAGTAACATTCCTGTATGGGACACGGTTCGAGTGGGACCCCGTCAAGGCGGCCGCCAATCTGCGCAAGCATGGGGTCAGCTTCGAGATCGCGATGCGGGCGTTCGCCGATCCTTTCGCCCTCACGCATCTGGATCGCGTCGAGGGCGGCGAACAGCGCTGGCAAACTCTCGGCGCGGTGGAAGGGCGCGTCCTGCTGCTGGTCGCCCACACCGTTGGGGATGAAGACGAGGACGGAGAGCCAGTCGAGATCATTCGCATCATTTCCGCCAGAGCGGCCGACGGACAAGAAAGGAGACGCTATGAGCAAGAAACTCGTTAGACGCGACGTCGATCTCGCCAACCTGCCTCCGCTGACCGAGAAGCAGAAAGCCGAGCTGGCGGCGCTGGCCGCGCGGCCCGAGGGCGATATCGATTACAGCGAGATTCCGCCGCTGACGGCGAAATTCTGGGCCGACGCGGCGCGCGGGAAGTTCTACAAGCCGATCAAGACGTCGACCACCGTGCGCATCGACGCCGACGTGCTGGCCTGGCTGCGCGCGCAGGGCAAGGGATACCAATCCCGCATCAACGCCATCTTGCGGCGCGAGATGCTGGCGGCGACGGAAAGGGAGGTCGGCGACGGGTTTCGTGAGGAAGGTCGTCGCGACAAGAGTACGGCATTACGGGCATTACGGGGGCATACGAATTGCCCTATTGGACTGCACCCCAGAAGCGAGGCACCCTAAACGAGCGATGCATAAAGCACGTAATGTCACTGTAATTATGGCGCCGCCCCACGTAGCCCCGATCGAGCCCCACCCCTCGCCACCCGGCCACGTTTTGGCGCCTATCCCCCTGAAATCCTTCGTCCGCGCCCCAAACCCGCCGCCCCCTTCAAAACAAAAAATACCTCTGCGCCATCGGCAGCTTGTCCGCCGGCTCGCACACTAGCAGAACCCCGTCCGCCGTCACCGCGTAGGTCTCCGGGTCCACCGTAATCTTCGGCGTCGCGCCGTTGTGCACCATCGATTTCTTCCCTATCCCGCCGCGCGTGTTCTCCACCGCCACCAGGCGCTTCGCCACCTTCAGTTTTCGCGCCAGCCCGCCTTCCACCGCCGCCCCCGAAACGAACGTCAGCGAACTCCCCGTCCTCGCCCTCCCATACGCCCCGAACATCGGGCGGTAATGCACCGGCTGCGGCGTCGGGATCGAGGCGTTGGGGTCGCCCATCGCGGCGGCGGCGATGACGCCGCCCTTGATCACCAGGTCGGGCTTCACGCCGAAGAAGGCGGGGCTCCACAGCACGAGGTCCGCGAGCTTGCCATTTTCGATCGAGCCGATGTGTTTTGACACGCCGTGCGCGATGGCGGGGTTGATGGTGTATTTCGCGACATAGCGCTTGACGCGGAAATTGTCGTTGCGCGCGCCGTCGCCCTCTAATGCGCCACGCTGGCGCTTCATCTTGTCCGCCGTCTGCCAGGTGCGGATGATCACCTCGCCGACCCGGCCCATCGCCTGAGAGTCGCTCGACATCATCGAGAGCGCGCCGAGGTCGTGCAAAATGTCCTCGGCGGCGATCGTCTCCTTGCGGATGCGGCTCTCGGCGAAGGCGAGGTCCTCGGGGATCGCGCCGTCGAGATGATGGCAGACCATCAGCATATCGAGGTGTTCGTCGAGCGTGTTGCGGGTGAACGGCTTGGTCGGATTGGTCGAGGACGGCAGCACGTTGGGCAGTTCCGCGACGCGGATGATGTCGGGGGCGTGGCCGCCGCCGGCGCCCTCGGTGTGGAAGGCGTGGATGGTGCGGCCTTTGAACGCTCTTATGGTGTCCTCGACGAAGCCGGATTCGTTGAGCGTGTCGGAGTGGATCATCGCCTGGATGTCGTAGTCGTCGGCGACCGATAGGCAGCAGTCGATCGCGGCGGGCGTCGTGCCCCAGTCCTCGTGCAGTTTGAGCGCGCAGGCGCCCGCCAATACCTGCTCGATCAGCGCGGCGGGCTTGCTGGCGTTGCCCTTGCCGGCGAAGCCGAGATTCATCGGAAACGCGTCGGCCGCCTCGATCATTCGCTGGATGTGCCAGGGGCCGGGCGTGCAGGTGGTGGCGAAGGTTCCGGTCGCCGGGCCGGTGCCGCCGCCCAGCATCGAGGTGACGCCGCTCGTCAGCGCCTCCTCGATCTGCTGCGGGCAGATGAAATGGATGTGCGTATCGAAGCCGCCCGCGGTGAGAATCTTGCCCTCGCCGGCGATGACTTCGGTGCCCGGCCCGATGACGATGGTCACGCCGGGCTGGATGTCGGGATTGCCGGCCTTGCCGATGCTCGCGATGAGGCCGTCCTTCAAGCCGACGTCGGCTTTGACGATGCCCCAATGGTCGAGGATCGTCGCATTGGTGATGACGGTGTCGACGGCGCCGCGCGCTCGGCTCGTCTGCGATTGCCCCATGCCGTCGCGAATGACCTTGCCGCCGCCGAACTTCACCTCCTCGCCGTAAGAAGTGAAGTCCTTCTCGATCTCGATGAACAGCTCGGTGTCGGCGAGCCGCACCCGGTCGCCCTTGGTGGGGCCGAACATGTCGGCGTAGGCGGCGCGGGGGAGGGAGGTTCTGGACATGGGCATCGGAAGCTCCGGCATCAGCGCGCGCGTTGAAACGCGCTCGACTTGGCGGCTCTCTCGTCGAATGTCAGTGTGAACTCGCAACCGGCCGCACGATTGATTTCGCCGATCAAAGCATCGGGGAAATTAAGTCCGTCAGACTCGCAGCGCGACAGCGCGAGGGAGATCGCGCGGCGATCCGGAAAGGTGTAGCCGCGGCTGCGAAGCATGGTCTGGACCGCGTCAATGATATCGGAGCGGCTGTAGTCGTAGCCCCTGCGCAGCGTCCACGCGAACTCGGCGAGAACGACGCTATTGACGACTCCCGGATTCTCCGCCGTCAGGCGCGACAGGATCTCGCGCGCGAGTGGGGATTGCGTTGCGTCGTCATCGAGCGCCGCGCGCAGCAGAATGTTGGTGTCGAGGCCGATCATCCCGTCGCCTTTCGCCGCGCCGGCGGCATATTGCGCTCGATCACGGCCCGGGCGATCGCGTCCTCGTCGGATGTTACGCCCGCGAGCCTCGCGCGCGGCGGCAAGTGCTTGAGAAAATCAAGCGGCCCCGCCGTCAGCGGCCTCACATGCCAATTGCCGAGGTGATCCTGAAAGAATTCGACCTGATCTCCCGGCTGCAAGCGCCAGAGGGCGCGGACTTCCGCCGGGAGGGTGATCTGGCCCTTGCTGCTTAGAGTGGCCGGGTAAGAGTCCATGGCGAGTTCCTTACGAAGCGACACAGCACCTTACCAGACATCGATCCAGCCGACAATTTCAATACTATCCGAATATCCGACTGCTCGCCCGCTCAAACCTTCCCCATCACCTCCTGGCGGAAGCCGTAGACGCGCCGCTTGCCGGCGAGCGCGACCAGGCGCACCTCGCGCTTTTGCCCTGGCTCGAAGCGGATGGCGGTTCCCGCGGGGATGTCGAGCCGAAATCCCTTCGCGCGGGCGCGCTCGAACTTCAGCGCCGGGTTGGTCTCGAAGAAATGATAGTGCGAGCCGACCTGGATCGGCCGGTCGCCGGTGTTGGCGACCTCCAGCGTGATCGTCTCGCGCCCCTCGTTCATCACGATCTCGCCGGGCTCGGCGATCACCTCGCCGGGGACCAGTTTGTCCTCGGCGCCGCGGATCGGATGGTGCACGGTGACCAGCTTGGTGCCGTCGGGAAAGGTCGCCTCGACCTGGATGTCGTGGATCATCGCGGCGACGCCGTCCATCACAGAATCGGCGGCGACGACATGCGCGCCCGCCTCCATCAGCTCGGCGACGGTGCGCCCGTCGCGCGCGCCCTCGACGACGAAGTCGGTGATCAGCGCCACCGCCTCGGGGTGGTTGAGCTTGACGCCGCGCTCGAGGCGCCGGCGCGCCACCATCGCCGCCATGGCGATCAGCAACTTGTCCTTTTCGCGCGGGGTGAGATTCATGCGCCTTAAGCCCCTTCCTCGTCGTGGGCGGCCAAGCAAGAGTCTAGCCGTCACGACCAGACGCGCGGCGCCTTAACGCCGCGCAAGGCGAGCATGGCCTCGATCACCGCCGCGCGCAATCGGCTCGGCGAGGGCGAGGCGAGCCGCGCCACGACGAGCCCATCGAAGGCGCTGGCCCCCGCGTCGATCGGCTCGCCCTCGCGCGCCGCGCTTCTCTCCAGCGCCGCCCGCAGCCTAGGCAATTGCGCCTCCGCGTTAGGCGCCACGCTCAAGATCGTGGCGATCGCGCGCGCGCCGCGGCCGACCGCGGGCCGGTCGAGCGCCGCGCCCGCGTCGTCGAGCCGCGCCTCCTCGGCGAAGACCAGCCTTCCCTCGCGCCGCACCCGCCAGCGGTCGCGAAAGCGCGCGGCGATGCGCGCCTCGCCGTGCGCGAGGCGGCCGAAGGTCGCGGCTTCGATCAGCAGCAGCGACGCGTCGGCGGCGACGTCCGCCTCGAGCCGGCGTTCGAACCGGGCCGCCTCGAACAGCAGCGTCTCCTGCGGAATCCAGGCGAGCGCGCCGCCCGCCTCGACGCGCAGGCGGGTTTCGACGCGCACCGGCTCGCCCTCCGCGCGATAGATCTTCTCCGCCGACTGGGTGGTGGCGACGACGCGCGCTTGCGGGCCGACCGTCAGCTCGACGATCGCGCGATCGCCGCCCGCCATGCCGCCGCCGGTGTTGACGATCACCGCCTCGCATTCCGCGCCGGCGCGCGGAAAGCGCAAGCTGAGGCCGCCGGTCTGGTGGACGCGCGCCGCTTCGGTGCGCCCGCCGGCGCGCGCGAACAGGGCGCGGACCTCGCCGCGCGCCCGCTGGCGGCGCTCGGCGCTCGGGGCTCGCGCGTCGCGAAGTTGTGTCGAATCGTTCATGGCGGCGGGCTCGCGGCGGCCGCCGTTCTCGGCGCCGGCGTCCTTCATGCGCCCTGGGATTGTCCCGTCAAGGGCGGCGCGACGAAATCGCGCCCGCGCGCTTCAGCCGCGTCACGGCGTTGTCGAGCGCGCTCAAGTAATTCGAGCGGTCGCGCGGGCCGAAGGCCTTCGGCCCCGACGTCGCCTGCCCCGTCGAGCGCAAGTGGTCCATCAGGTTGCGCGTCGCCAGCGCCATGCCGATCGAGCTTTCGGAAAAGCGTTTGCCGGTGGGGGCGACGACCTCGGCGCCCGCCTTGACGCAGCGGCTCGCCAGCGGGATGTCGGAAGTGACGACGATCGCGCCCGGCCCGGCCCGCTCGGCGATCCAGTCGTCCGCCGCGTCGAGCCCCGCCGCGACGACCACCCGTTCGACGCCGGCGACGCGGGGGACCAGGATCGGGCTGTTGGCGACGACGAAAACCGTGATCCCGTAGCGCGCCGCGACCCGATAGGTCTCGTCCTTCACCGGACAGGCGTCGGCGTCGACGAAGATGCGCAGGTGCGGTGCGGCGGGGTGCATGGCTGGGGGTGTAGGCGATTTGGCCTGCTGGGCCAAATCGGCGTGCTGGACTGCGGAAGACGCGCCGGTCCGTGCAGCGACGCCCTCGCGATCTCCGGCGCCGCCGTCTCCTTGGCCGCGCAGCGCCGCTCAGGGCGATCGCTCGCCAATGGGGTTTTATCGCCATGCAATTGCCACGGTCGTAGCCCTGTCATATTGTGTTCTTCGAATTGGTGTCTCTGACCCCTTGGTTCCGATTGTAATTATCGAGGCGACGGCGTTAATTGTCCGACAATAACAACGATGACGCTGACGGCTTGGCAGATCCATTTTACTACGAGGATTCCATCTCCCAGCGAGCCATGGCGTTTTACTACGTGGCGAAAATTTCCGATACGGTCAAAGATAAGGCTGTGAGAGAGCTGTGCTTGACGATGCTGAGAAAACTCAACAGCAGCATCAAGGCGCCGTCGACGGCGGAGCTGCACGCGATCGACGGCGGCGCACAATCGACGACGCCGCATAATCGCTAGGCGGGACTGCGCCGCCGGGCCAAAACCGGGGTTTACGGGGGGTTACGGCGACAGTTTACGAGTTTACGGGAGTTTACGGCGACAGGATACGAATTGAGTTTACGGCGACAGGATACGAATTGCCGAATTTCGCTGTCCGCAGTCGACGCCGCCCCGCCTCTAGCCGCCACACACCAAGCCGTCGACCTCATGGAAGCATGAACTTCCGAAGTTTCGGGGCTGTCAATGGCGCGCGTTCCGCGCGCCGCCTCCGGCGGTCGAAGGCCATTGACAGCCCCGAAATTTCGGAAAAAAGAGGCTTCCATGAGGTCGACGGCGCTCCCTGCCGTGCTCGCGCCGATCAAGCCGCCGCCGGCCCTTATCGGTCATGCTTCGCGGGAAGCCCTTTCCCGCTTCGCGAGTGAGCGGGATTTGCGGGCGCAAAACAATAATGCTATTTTATCAACGCTTTGATTCTACTAAATAATTCATTTGCAAAAGACCCGGTAACTTTAGAAGACAATTCTAATTCGTCAAGTAACCGAGACGCAAATGTTGCGTCTTTGCCGCCTTTCAACCAATCAAATTGCTTCAACACATCTAACGCATCAAGCTTCTCTAATTGCGTCAACGTATCTAATTCATCCAGCTTATTCAACTTTCTTAGCATTTTTAAATCATCACGAATATGCTGCAACGCGTCCACCGAATCGTTAATTTGTTTCAATTTAGCCCCTAGAGCTTTTTCTATTGCTGTTTCGATCACGAATCTCAAGCTCAACATAAAACAAGCGAACAAGAGAGCGATCGAGATTGCAACCCACGCCCACTCAGGAAGCAATTCAAAAATTGGGTTCATATTCGATTGCCGATCCAGGATACGAATTGCACAATTTCGCGATCGGACAGGAGGCTCCAAACTCTTTCGACCGGAGCCGCTCCGCCCCTGTCCGTCACACACCAAGCTATCGACCTCATGGAAGCATGAACTTCCGAAGTTTTGCGGCTGTCAATGGGGTTACGGGTTACGGTGCCAGTGCACTTGGGTTACGGTGCCAGTGCACTTGTCCGAAACTCCAACCTGTCGCAGAAAGGGATCGAAGCAGAGGCCATTTCGAGAAATTCGGCTTGGATCGCCTCCGACCGTTTTGAGCGTAAGAGGGATAGTTATGGCATCCGATCCACGCATCGCGCGCAAGGCGGCGCTCGCTCTCGCATTGTTGGTTGCAAGCCCAATCGACGCCCGACCGGCCAGCGTCAACTTCAAGGCCGACTTCTATTTGCATTTTGATTGCGAGCGCCCGTTTTTCGTGCGGAACCATCCTATCCACGCGGTCTTCACCGGAGTTCTCAATACGGACAGAAGCGCGTCCGCCGATCTTGCGATTTCCGGGATACTCTTCACCAATCACGTTCGTTTCGACGCTCGCCTGGGCGGGTCGCAACCGGCGCCTGGAGGCTCGTCGAGCCTGCGAGTGATCGCCAGCAACCATATTCGCGCCATTTGGGATCTGCCGAACAATCAGCTCATACTCGATATTCTGAACATAGGAGGAACGTGTTCTTCGCATCTCGATATGAAGCTCAAGCCCAACATGACGGAATACACCATGTTCGACGGTCACAACATGTATTATTGCAGCAAACAAGAATTGCTGCGCAGCTCGTGCGAAGCGAACTGATGGGCGCTCCGCGATAGCGCTCACCCCTTCATGAAGCGCTCGAACGCGTCCTTGAAATCGGGATGCCAGCGCGACAGCGCCGGCCGATCCACAATGATGTCCTCGGGATTACGGTGACAGGGATTACGCAGGATTACGGGATTACGTGGTTACGGCGCCAGTGCGGTTAACTATCAACGGACTCACCGCCGCCTCCGACATTCTCTTTCTGAAAATCCCAATCCGTGCTATCAACAATGCGCGGGGCGTTCAGCGCCCCGGCAAGCGGCAAGTTCGTTCCCGCGGCCGGGCGGGAAATTTCCGGCGGCAGGGGCGGCAAGGAGAGAAAAAAGCGAATTCGGGCTCTTTCGACGGCAAGTCCTTGATTTCCTTTAAAACCTCCAAGGAAAAAGCTTGGAAATCCTTGCAAAAAGCTTGGAAAAAGCTTGGAAAAGTTTGCAAAAAGCTTTGAAAAACTTGGAATTCCTTGGAAAAGCTTGCGCGCCAAGCGCCGGCGCTCCTCGCCTTTCCTCGATCCGATCGCCGCGCTGTCGGCGGCGCGCATGAAGGAATGGCGCGCATGAAGGAATGGATGGAGACCCGGCTCGACCATCTCGACCTGCTGGTCATCCAGATCGACGGCATCCACATGGCCGAAGACATGCTTCCGGCGCTTGAAAGCGCACAAGCGACTTCCCGTTCTGCGCGCGGCGCTCGATAGGCGGAGCGCTGCCGCTTCCACCGGACGATCGCTTGCTCGAATCGCAGAAGCCGCATAGCTTTTAGACAGCAGCGACCGTTCTTCGAATTTCAACAGAGAATGGGACATCCCCCCGAACGAGGCGGGCTCGCTCACGCCCTGGAGTTAGGCGGGTTTGGCGCGGTCGGGGTACGATCGCGCCATCCCCTCGCGAACATCCTGCTGAATGCCGTATTGGGGGAACGGGTAGCGTAAGCCGTTCTTGCCGAGGGCTTCCATTCCCATGATCGCCTTGGAAAGGAGGTCGGGCGGCAGGGCCATCAGCATCTCGTCGTCCTCCACGCCGCCGTAGCGGCGTTCGGCGAAACAGGGAATGGAGAGGGACGGCTGACGCGAGACGAGCGCGCGTCCCCAGGAATCGGCGCAGGCGCTTTCACCCACGACGCTCCAGTCGAAGCGCTTGTACCCGGACCACTGAAGGCCGTTGATGAAATACATCATCGCGCCAGGCGTCGCATAGAATAAGGCGATATCGGGATCGACGATTCGCCCCGCCGCGAGCGGCGAGACCGCCAGCGCTTCGTACCGCCCGTCGGGCACGCAATTCATCGCGGCCTGATGAGCGGCCGCGTCCTCGATTGTCGCGTACCAGACGCCGGCGATAGACTTGCCGGAGCGCCAGAGCTCATCCTTGGCGCCGCCGAGGCCGACGACGGCGCGGCATTGCGCGCCCACGAGATCGTCGGCGGTTACGCCGACCGTCCAGCCGAGTCGTGAAGCTTGTGCGACGACCTGATCGAGCGTGTGAACTGCGCCCGGCCGCCGGATGCGCGGCACCGCCTCCATTTCCGCGCGCTTTTCGTAAAGCTTCATGCCGAACGGGACGGAACGGAGTTTGAGCAGTCGTTCGATGTCCGCGGCCCATTGGACTGGTCCGGTTGTCATGGCGGCGTTTCCTTCCAAATGTCGATTACGTTTAACTCAAAGCGCTCAGCGGGGCAGGCCTATTCGCAAGGGCTCCGGACTGTCCGCCAGATTTCGTCGGGCGGTGCGCTGGATCGAGCGACAGCCGCGCGATGAGCCCAGCTATGGCGAGAAACAGGCCGGTGATCGCGAATCCACACTCGTAGCCTTGTTCGCCGGCCCCTATGCGTGCCTGGCCTGGCTTCACGACACGGCGCTCGTTCCGATCAGTTCGACGACGCTGAGCGTCTCGATCGACGTCCTTGCCATCGTTTGGATCGCGGCCATGGGCTACCGGTTGCAACGGGCGACGGTCTGGCCGAACGCAAGCTTGCACGCCCTGTTTGACCGCCTGCGATCCCTGATCCGGGGCCCGCGGCCGGCTCCCGCCGATCGGCCAGTACCCTCGGCGACCAGAAACCGCTAGAACCCCGTCATCCTCTCGTCGCCAACCCCCTGCGGAAACGGCCGCTCTATGGCTCAGTCTTTCGATGCGACCAACGCGCCGTTCGATCGGCTGACGCCCAGCGAGGTCGACGCGGTGCGCGCGGCGCTCGACATCGGCTATTTCCGCCGCGGCGAGACGATCATCGCGCGGGACAGCAAACCGGCTTCGCTGTTCGTCGTCATCAAGGGCTGCGTCGAGGAGCGCGACGGCGGGGAGCTCGTGGCGCTACGCGGCCCCGGCGATTGCTTCGACAGCCGCGCCCTCGTCCAGGGCGGCGGGTCGAACGCCTTCCTCGCCCGCGAGGAGACGCTGTGCAATCTCTTGCCGCGCAATCTGACGCTGCGGCTGATCAACCGCAACGCGCGCTTCGCCGCCTTCTTCTATCGCGACATTTCGCGCAAGCTCGACGCGGCGACCCGCGAGGAGGACGCGGCGCGCTTCAGTCCGCTGATGAATGCGCGCGTGCGCGACCTCTCGCTGCATCCGGCCGCGTTCATCGAGGCGAGCGACTCGATCGCGTTCGCCGCCGGCAAAATGCGCGAAATGAAAGTCAACGCGCTGTTCGTGCGCGCGGGCGAGCGCGTCGGCATCGTCACCCGCACGGATCTGTCGCGGGCGGCGATCCTCGAGCGCCTGCCGATCGAGACGAGCGTGGCCGGCCATGCCCAATACGCAGTTGTCTCGGTCGCGCCCGACGACTTCGTCTCGATGGCGCTGCTGAAGATGACCAAGCACAACAAGCGTCGCGTCGCGGTGATCGAGAACGGCGGCTATGTCGGGATTCTCGAGGACATCGAACTCCTGAGCTTCCTGGCCGGCAATTCGCAGCTCGTCGCCGCCCGCATCGACCGCGCCGCGAACGTGGCCGGCCTGGCGAGCGCCGCGCGCGAGATCGCAGGCCAGACGCGCATGCTGCGGCGCCAGGGCGTCAAGATCGAAGTCGTTTGCGAAATCGTCTCCGACCTCAATCGCCGCCTGTTCGCCAAGCTCTTCGCCATGACCGCGTCGCCGGCGATCCGCGAGGACGGCTGTCTCGTCGTTATGGGCAGCGAGGGACGCGGCGAGCAGACCTTTCGCACCGATCAGGACAATGGCCTGATCCTCTCGACGCCCGCGCCGGAGCACGAATTGCAGGCTTTCCGCAACGCCTTTTCCGGGGCGCTGGAGGGATTTGGCTTTCCGCCTTGTCCTGGAGGCGTCATGGTGGTCAATCCGCTGTGGTCGAAGACGATCGAGGATTATCGCGCCGACATCCGCCGGTGGCTCGCCTTGCCCGACGAGCACGCCCACATGAACGTCGCGATCCTCTACGACGCGGAGGCGGTGGCGGGCGACGCGGCGCTGTTGCGCCGCGTCAAGCTGGAGCTGGTCGAAGCGGTGAAAGGCGAACGCGCCTACCTCGCCCATTTCGCGCGCGCGGTGGACGCCTTCCCGACGCCGATCGGCCTGTTCAACAATCTCGTCACGTCGAAAGACCAGGGCGACGCGGTCGACTTGAAGAAGGGCGGCATCTTCCCCATCGTGCACGGCGTGCGCTCGCTGGCGATCGAGCACGGCCTGCTCGAAACCGGCACCGCCGCGCGCATCGCGCGCCTGGCCGAGCTCGGGGCGCTGACGCCCGATTTCGCGCGCGAGCTGACGCAGGCGCTCCACTATCTCATGACGCTGCGCCTCGACGGGCAACTCGCCGAGGCCGCGTCCGCCAGCCTGGTGCGCCCGGGCGAACTGTCGGGCATGGAGCGCGATCTGCTGCGCGACGCCTTTCAGATCGTCAAGCAATTGCGCGAAATCGTCCGCCGCCATTTCAACCTCGCGATGTTCTGACGATGCTGCCGCGCTGGATCACACGGCCCTTCCAACTGGCGATGCTCAAGGAGCCGGCGTTTCGCTTCCTGTTCGAGCCCGGGCCGCCCGACGAAGCGGTTTCGATCGACTGCGAGACGACGGGGCTCGATCCGCGCAAGGACGACATCGTCGCCATCGCCGCGATCAGGATTCGTGGCTGGCGGATTCTCGCCAGCGAGCGCTTCGAGGCCACTTTTCGTCCCAAGGCGAGATTGAAGCCGGACGCGATCAAGATTCATCGCCTGCGCGAAGCCGACGTCGCGCGAGCGCGCGCCATCGACGGCGCGATTCCCGACCTCCTGCGTTTCATCGGCGGCCGGCCGCTGGTCGGCTACTACCTCGACTTCGACGTCGCGATGCTGAACAAGCACGTGCGGCGCTTCCTCGGCGTCGACCTGCCCAACGAGAGAATCGAGACATCGGCGCTCTACTACCAGCGCAAGTACGCCGACGCGCCGCCGGGCACGCAGGTCGACCTCAGCTTCGCCAGTCTCCTCGAGGACCTGAAACTGCCGATGCTCGACCGGCACGACGCCTATTCGGACGCGCTGATGACCGCAATGGCCTATCTCGCGCTGCGCGACCTCGAAGAGCGCGACGGGCGCATCGAGCGGCGGCGCTTCAAAGGCGTCCAGCACTTCGAGGCGGGCTGAACCGCTCGCCGCGCCCGCCGATCCGCGGCGAGCGCCCGGCGACGACGACGCCTTGGCAGTCGCGAACCATCAGACTAAGGTTCGCGCGCGCCGTCGATCGCGGCGGCGAAAGGGGCGGGGGTAGGGTATGACCGCAGCGCGTTGGCTGGCCGTATTGCCGTTTCTCGGCATTCTCGTCGGGACTGCGTTCGTCAATCAGGTCGAACCGTTGGTTTTCGGCCTGCCGTTCGTTCTCGCCTGGATCGTCGGCTGGGTCGTCGGCGGGGCCGTGCTGATCGCGATCGTCTATGCGCTCGATCCCGCCAACGCCGAAACCGCGGCCGGCCGGGACGGAGAGGGGCGATGAACAGCGCGCTCCTCATCATCGCTCTCTCCGTCATCATGGCGCTGGCGCTGGGTCTGGCGGCGCGGCGCGGCGTGCGCATGACGCTGGAGCAATGGACGGTGGCGGGGCGCGCCTTCGGCGGCCCGCTGGTGTTCCTGCTGAGCGCCGGCGAGATTTACACGACCTTCACCTTTCTGGGCGGCAGCGGCTACGCCTACGGCAGGGGCGCCCCCGCCTATTACATCCTCGCCTACGGCTCGCTGGCCTACATCCTGTCCTACTGGCTGCTGCCGCCGATCTGGCGCTACGCCAAGCAAGAGCGGCTGGTGTCGCAATCGCATTTCTTCGCCAAGAAATACGACAGCCCCGGGCTCGGGGTTCTCGTCGCGGTCGTCGGCGTGGTCGCGCTCGTGCCCTACCTTGTGCTGCAGTTCAAAGGCCTCGGCATCATTGTTTCCGTCGCCTCCTACGGCTCCGTCTCCTCCACCGCCGCGATCTGGATCGGCGCCGCGACGGTCGCCGTTTATGTCATGATCTCCGGCATGCACGGCGTGGCGTGGAACGCGGCGGTGAAAGACATTCTCATTCTCGCTGTCGTGGTGTTTCTGGGCGCCTATCTGCCGCTGCATTATTACGGCGGCTTTGCCGACATGTTCCACGCCATCGACGCCGCCAAGCCCGGATTCCTCACCTTCAAGCCGTCAGGCGAAAGCGTGCTGTGGTTCCAGTCGACGGTGGCGCTGACGGCGCTCGGCTTCTTCATGTGGCCGCACGCTTTCAGCGCGGTGTTCACCGCCAGGCAGGAGCGCACCTTCCGTCGCAACGCGATGATCCTGCCGCTCTATCAACTGATCCTGCTGTTCGTCTTCTTCTGCGGCTTCGCGGCGATCCTCAAGGTTCCCGGCCTGACCGGCGGCGAGATCGACCTGTCGCTGTTCAAATTGTCGATCCAGACCTTCGATCCGTGGTTCGTCGGCGTCATCGGCGCGGCGGGCGTGCTGACGGCGCTCGTGCCGGGCTCGATTATTCTCGTCTCGGCGGCGACGCTCATCGCCAACGACGTGCTGCGCCCGCTCATGCCCGCTGTTCCCGAGGACAAGGTGACGCTGACGGCGCGCGGCCTCGTTCCCGTGATCGCGCTCGTCGCGGTCTATTTCACCTTGCAGGGCGGCCAGACCATCGTCGCGCTGTTGCTGATGGGCTACGCCTTCGTCACGCAGTTGTTCCCCGCGGTGGTCTGCTCTCTGATGGCCCGGAACCCGATGACCAAGCAGGGCGTGATCGCCGGAATCGTCGTCGGCGTCGCGGTGGTCGCTTACGTCACCCTGACGCACGCCACGTTCGTCAGCCTGCTTCCGTTCCTTCCCGCGAAGGCCAACGAGGTCAACATCGGCTTCGCCGCGCTGATCTTGAACGTGCTGGCGGCGGCGGCGGTGAGCTTGCCGACCCGGCCGGCCGCCGTCTCCGCGCCTTCGCGTCCGGGCTGATCAGAACAACTCGCACTCGTGCGCGGCCGCCTCTGGCGAATCGGCTTCGCTCGCTTCGTGGCGCCCGAGTTTGGATGCGAGTTCGTGCAGAGCGATCGTCAGGCTCGCCGATTTCGAGTCGGCCAGCCATTCGGTGGGGACGTCGCTCGCCAGCTTCGCCAGGAAGGCGGCGATGCCGGCGATTTCCTGGGTGGCGCGATCGATATTCTGCAAGTCATGGAAATTCTCCGAGCGCGGCGAGGCCGCTTCGAAGACCAGCCGGGCGACCGCGACGTCCACCTTCTCCAACCTTCCCGCGACTTTGCGCAGCTCTTCGGTTACGCGCAAGAGCGTCGTTGCAATCGGCGACAACGGGGTCTTCGCCTGTATTTTCACCGACATCGCGTCGAACTCCACCCTTACGGACTCAGAACAGTTCGATATCGCCGCAGGTTCGGCTCGGAGCCGTCTTGACGATCTCGGTGTCGTCGAGACGTTGACCGCCGAGGACGTAGCTTTGCCTGGCGCGGCCCGAGACCGGCCAGTATTGAAGGCGACGCCCACGCTGCCCGCCGAGATCCTTGCCGACGAGCTTGATCCCTTCATACTTCAGGTAGCGCTCGGCGAATTCGGCGTTCTTCAGGCCGATGTCGGACAGCCCGCGCATCATCCGCGCCCCGCCGAACAGCTTCGCCTCGAGCCGGTCGCGATGCGCTCCCTGTTTCATCAGCCCGTTCACCAGCAGTTCCATGAGATAGTCGCCGTAGCGCTCGGCTTCGTGCGCGTACGAGCGGGCGTCTTCGCCCGGCAGAAGGAAATGATTCATCCCGCCCACGCCCGCGAGCGGGTCGCGAATGCAGGCCGCGACGCACGAGCCGAGGAGGGTCGAAACCACCACGGCCGGATCGTCGCTGACCTTGTATTCGCCTTGGACGATATGAATTCGTTGCTCCCGGATCGCGCCGTCCGTCATGCCAGTTTCCCAACCACGGCCTCGATGGCGCCCCGCAGCGACGTGACCGTGAACGGCTTGGTGACGTAATTGTTCAGGGCGAATTGGCGCCCTCGCTCGATCAGTGTCCGGTCGCCGCTGCCGGTCACCAGAATGAACCCGACGCGGGCCGTCGACGGGTGTTGGCGCAGACCCTTGAGCAAGCCGAGCCCGTCCAGCCCCGGCATGTTCATGTCGGAAATGACGAGATGCACCGGCTGCGCCTTCAGGGCGTTCAACGCCGACAAGCCGTCTTTGGCGATCGCCACGCCCCGCACGCCCATTTGGTCGAGCGCGTCGCAGATGAGCGCTCGGCTGACCGACGTGTCGTCGACCACCATGATTCGAAGTTTGTCCGCGAGCGACATTGGCTAGCACTTTCCGATTGGCGCCGACGTGAGGGCCAGGATCTCCTGCCCGATGTCGACGAGCGACACTTGTTTCTCGACCGCCCCGCATTCGAAGGCGACTTTCGGCATGCCGTAGACCACGCTCGAGGCCTCGGTCTGGCCGAGCGTCCTCGCTCCCGCCCGGCGCATCGCCAGCAACCCCGCGGCGCCGTCCCGCCCCATGCCGGTCAGGATGATGCCGACCGCTTTGCCGCCGCACGACTTGGCCACCGAATCGAAGAGGACGTCGACGGACGGACGATGGCCGTTGACGGGTTCGTCGCTCCGCAGCCGACACCGCCAATGACCGGAGCTCGACACCTCGAGGTGGCTGGCGCTGCCGGGAGCGAGATAGACGCGACCGACCTCGAGCGGCGCTCCCTCTTCGCCTTCGGTGACGTGCGCGTCGGTCAGCCCGTCCAGACGCCGCGCGAACGACTTGGTGAACGGCGTCGGCATGTGCAGCGTGATGACGGTGGGCGGACAATTGGCCGGATATCCCGTGAAGACCGCGATCAAAGCCTCGACGCCGCCCGTCGAGGCGCCGATGGCGACGATCTTTCCGTCCGACCGGTAGGATGGCGAGGGAGCGCCGGCGCGCGCCTGCCGCTCGTCCGCGCGCTTGTGCAGACGCGCTCCCGCGGCCGCTTTCACTCTGGCCGGCAGATCGTCGAAGGTGTCCGGCTGGTCCATCGACGGCTTGCCGATGCAGTCGACGGCGCCGAGCTCCATGGCTCTGATCGTGGCGTGCGCACCCCTGGCCGTCAGGCTCGACACCATGACCACGGGAAAGGGCCGAAGGCGCATGACTTTTTCGAGAAACGCCAGCCCGTTCATTTTCGGCATCTCGACGTCGAGCGTCATGACGTCGGGATCGAGCGCCTTGATCGCTTCGCGCGCCTCCAGGGGGTCGGACGCCTGTCCGACCACGACGATCCCGGGATCTTGGGACAGGGCGACCGAAATCAGGCCGCGCATCGTGGCCGAGTCGTCGACGACGAGGACGCGAACGGGCTTCATCGGCTCCTCCCGCCGTCGAGCCGATAGGCGGTGACGCCCTCGTTGACGAAGCGCGAGGCCGCCGGGCCGGTCACGCGTTCGGAATGGCCGATGTAGAGCCAGCCATTGGGCTCCAGCTTCGTCGCGAATCGGCTCCACACCGCCTGCTGCGTCGGTTCGTCGAAGTAAATGGCGACGTTGCGGCAAAAGATGGCGTGAAACTTTCGCGGCATCGGCCAATCCGCGTTCAAGTTGAGCGTCCGGAACGCGACCAGCCGCCGGAGTTCGTCGGCGACCGCCCACGCCTGACGGCCCCCGTCGGTTTCGCAAGCGAAATAGCGCTTGCGCAGAGCAGGCGGCACGTCGGCCAGCGCGGCCTCGACATAGGCGCCGCGCCGGGCTTCGGCGACGACGCGCGGATCGATGTCGGTGGCCAATATCTTGATGTCGAACGAGGCGGCGTCGGGTTCGAGCGAAAGAACGGTCAGCGCGATCGAATAGGGTTCCTGGCCGCTCGAGCACGCGGCCGACCAGATCCGGGCTCGTCCGCCGCGGCGCGCCGAATCCAGCAGCGAGGGCAGGATATGCGTCTTGAGATGCTCGAAATGGTGCGGCTCGCGGAAAAAGCGAGTCACGTTGGTCGTCAGCGCCGAAAGCATCTCCAGGCGCTCGTCCGCCCCCGCGGGCGCGCCGACGAGGTCGCAATAGTCGCGAAAGCTGTCGAGGTTCAGCTTGCGCAATCGCTTGACGAGCCGCGAATAGACCAGGTTCGCCTTCGATTCGTGCAGATAGATGCCGGCGTCGGCGTAGAGCATCGCCGCGATCTCGCGGAAATCCCGGTACGTCATCTCGAACTCGCCGGGGATCAGCGTTTCGCCCGCGCGTGGCTCGGCGACGGTCGCCCTTTGACTCGTCACGCCGCATTCTCCAATTGCGCCGACATGAGGCTGTCGAGTTCGACGAGGCCGATCATGCGCCCGTCGATCGCCAGCACGCCGCGAACGAACGAGCGGACGATGTCGGTGGCGACGTCCGGCGTGGGTTGAATGTTTTCCGTCGACTGCGTGAGGATGTCGGAGACCGCGTCGACGAGGAGGCCGATGATCTGGCCTCCGACCTGGACGACGATGATGACCTGGCGCGCCGTCGCGTCGGTCGGGGGGAAGCCGAGGCGTTCGGCCAGATCGACGATCGGCAGGACGGACCCGCGCAGGTTGATGACGCCGCGCACGTAAGAGGGCGCGTGGGGCAGGGCGGTCGCGGGCGTCCAGCCGCGGATCTCGCGCACCGACATGATGTCGATGCAGAATTCCTGCACTCCGATACGGAACGCGACGAATTCGCAGGGGGACCCAGCGGCGGCGGACTTACTCTCAGTCATGATTCTAACCCGTTGCGGCGAGGAGGGTTTCGGACGCAGGCGCGGCCCGGTTGGTGCGCGCCACGAACGTGTCGATGTCGAGGATGAGGGCGACCCGCCCGTCGCCGAGAATCGTCGCGGCGGCGATGCCGGGCACTTGGCGATAATTCGCCTCGAGGCTCTTGATGACGACCTGTCGCTGATCGTGGATCGCGTCGACGACCAGGGCGCAGCGCGTGCTCACCTCGGTTTCAACGACGAGAACCACCCCGCCGAACGGATCGGCCGGGGTCTTGCGGTAGCCGAGCTCCTGTCCGACGTCGATCAGCGGCGCGAACCCGCCTCGATCCGAAATGACCCGCGCATTGACCCCGAGCGCGTGCACGTCGCTTCTCTTCGGCCGGAGCGTTTCGACGATGGCCGTCAACGGGACGACGAGAGTCTGGTCGGCCACCTTGACCACCATGCCGTCGAGCACCGCGAGCGTCAGGGGCAGGCTCATCGAGAACGTCGACCCGAAGCCCGGCCGGGAAGAGATCGAAATCCGGCCGCCCAGGGCCTGGATCGAACGTTTGACGACGTCCATGCCGACGCCTCGGCCGGAAATGTTCGAGACGCTCGTCGCCGTCGAGAAGCCGGGAAGGAAGAGGAGATTGTCGATATCGGCGTCGCTGAGCTGCGCGTCCGCGGGGATCAATTCCTTCTTGACGGCGATCGCGCGAACGCGCTGCCGGTCGATTCCGGCGCCGTCGTCCGAGACCTCGATGACGATTCGTCCCGAGCGATGCGCCGCCGACAACTTGACCTCGCCTTGGCTCGGTTTGCCCGCCGCCTCGCGAACCGCCGGCGCCTCGACGCCGTGATCGACCGCGTTGCGGATCATGTGCGTGAGCGGATCGGCCAAGCGCTCGATGACGGTTCGGTCGACTTCGGTCGCCTCCCCCTCGGTCCGTAGCCGCACCGATTTTCCCGTGGCGTCGGTCAGTTCGCGCACGATCCGCGACATGCGCTGGAACAGCGGCTTCACCGGCTGGGCGCGGATCGCCATGACGCCCTCCTGGATTTCCCGCGTCAGCTGCTCGAGCGCGCCGAGACCCGCCGCCACGCTCGAGGATCGCGCCAGCCCCGCCTCCATCACGCGCTGCGACAGCATCGCCTGATTGATCACCAGCTCGCCGACCAGATTGATCAGACGATCGACGCGCTCGAGATCGACGCGAATGGTCGGCGCCGCCGCCTCGGCCTTGCCGTGCTCGGATCGCGCCTTTTCGCCTTCCTGGGCCGTCAGCGCCGCCGGCGCCGGCGCGGCGTCCTTATGGACGCGGCCCTCGCCCGCCGCGTTATCGCGTCTTTCGACGGGGCGGGCGGCGAGCGGCGCGCTCGGCGCCTGCGCTTCGATGTCGATCCCGGGAAGTTGCGAGGGTTGCCACGCCTCGCTCGAAGCGCCGGGTTGAGACGCGACGATTTCGAGCTCGCAATCGTCGACGACGAACTCGAACAGTTCCTCGATCGCCGGGAGGTCCTCGGTCGTCGACAGTTCGATCCGCCAGGAGAGATAGGCGCCTTGCGGATCGAGATCCTCGAGGCGCGGCAGCGACCGGGTGTCGCAGGCGGTCGTGATCTCGCCGAGCCGTGCGAGCTCCCGCAGCAACCGCAGGGCCTCGTTGCCCTTGCGATAGAGATCCGGCCTCGGCGCGAAAGCGATGGTGTAGCGTTGCGCCGCGGGTTCGACGACCTCGGGTTCGTCGTCGAAGGAAAGCATCACGGGTTGAAAGTCGAACGGCTCGGCCTCGTCCTTGGCGTTGTCGTGGCCCGCCTCCGCGCGTGCGTCGCTGGCCAGACCCTTCAACTCTTCGATCAGCGATTCGGTGCGGGATTCGTCGATCGGTTCGTCGACCCGTGCCGCTTTCACCAGATCCGCCAGGACGTCGGCCGAACGCAGCAGCGTCTTCATGACGGCGGGCGAGGGCGCGAGCTGTTCGCTGCGGATGAGATCCAGAGCCGTCTCGAACGTGTGAGCGAAGCGCACCAGCCGATCGAGCTTGAACGCTCCCGCGCCGCCCTTGATCGAATGCACCGCGCGAAACACCGCGTTGACCGTCTCGGAATTGGCGTCGCCTTCGTCCATCGCGACCAAGCCGATCTCGAGCTCGCCGAGCTGCTCTTCGCATTCCTGGAAAAAGGTTTCCCGGATCGCCGCCATGGTGTCCATTCGAGAATTCCTCAATGAGTTACGCGGCCACGCGGCGAACGACGTCGACGAGCTTGACCGAGTCGAACGGCTTGACGATCCATCCCGTCGCGCCGGCGCGCCGCGCCAGATTCTTCTTCTCGGTCGAGCTCTCGGTCGTCAGCACGAGGATCGGAACGCCGAGAAACCGCTGATTTCCGCGCACCCTCTCGATGAAGCCGAATCCGTCGAGCTTCGGCATGTTGATGTCGGTGATGATGACGCGCGGCGCCTCTTGCTCCAGAACCTCGAGGCCGTGCATTCCGTCCACCGCCTGCACGACGCGGTAGCCGGCGTCCGTCAGCGCCACCTTCAACATGTCCCGCATGGTGCGGGAATCGTCGACGGTCAGGATGGTCAAACTCATTGCGGCAATTCTCCACTCGTTAGCGTCGTCGCATCGATCCCGAGAAGTTGGAGGTCCTCGATCATCCGGGGCGCGCAATTGACGATCGACAGCGCAACCCCGTCCGCGCTCCATGTTCGCCTCGCCGACAAAAGCACCTGAATGCATTGGGCGCCCACGCGCTGGACCGACGAGGCGTCGAGCACGATCGGCTCGCCGCGGCGCTCGAGCAACGCTCGGGCGAGCGGCGTGGCGGCGGAAAGTTCGAGATATTCGGGCAGCCGCAACGCGTTTTGCGCGTCGCTCGCCGGCGCCGACGCGTCGGGCGGCGGAGCGGCGGCGAAACCGAGACTTTCCGGCGGCGGGGGGGCTTCCTCCGGCGCGCGCGTCGGCGCCGCGGCGGTCGGCGGCGCTTGGGGGAGATCGCGGCGCTCCGGCGCGAGCGAGGTCTCCTGCGCCTCGTTCTCCATCTCCGCCAAATTCACTTTCGGATAATAATCGGCTTTGGCCGAGCGGCATTTTCGCGCCCGCCGTTGCCACACGGATTCTTTGGCCATCACGCTCCCTCACCCATTCTCGGCGTCGTCGCCCGTATGCGCGCACGAAGCGCGTCACCCGCGACCTTGCCGAACCGAACCCCGTCGGCTGCGCAAGCCGACCGTGCGAAATCGGCTGGATCCGCAAACGAAACGTGGGGCGTTGCGAAGCCGACCTCTCGGCCGGTCTCGAAAGACGTCGGGAAACTCGGGGACGACGCCCGCTCCGGGCGACGGCGCGGAAAAACGCGGACGGCGCGATCACGGCCGCGCGGGGTCGAGCCGGCCGCCTCGACGTGCGGGCCGCGCCGCGACGGGCGTCGTTCGATCGAGCGGAAAGGGGCGGAGGAGAGCGGCGTCATGCGGCCTCTTGGAGCGAGCGGAGTGCGAACGGATTCGGCGCTCGATCGGCCGCGATGCGGCAAGCCGCATCGCCGCTTGGACATAACGATCAAGGAAAGCGATCGAACCGGAACGGGATCATGTCGGCTCGAGGCCCGACGCGAGCGAGTGGCTTCATGCCTCAGGCGTCGCCGATCGAAGGCGATTTCTGTCGGTCGCGCCAATAGTCCTAGACAGGATTGGTTTCTCGATAATTAAAATGTTACGCGATTGATCCGCAAAACCGCGCCGCTTCAGAATTCCTTCCAGCCCTCGTCCGCGTCTTCGGCTTCGGCTGCGCGGCGAACCGGCGCGTCGGCGAGCGCCTTGGCGACGACGGGGCGCTTGGCCCGCGGCGGCGTCGCCGCAACGGCGCCGAACGATCTGCCGGCCGACGGCGGCTTGGCCCGTTCCGGGAACGCGTGCGGCGCGACCCGCTCGAGCTCGCGACGGATCGGATCGTCGGCGCCCTTGCCGACCTGAAACTGTCCGATCAACTGCGTAAGCCGGTCGCACTCCTGGGCCAGCGACTGGCCGGAGGCCCTCGCCTGCTCGGACATGGCGGCGTTTTGTTGGGTCGCCTGGTCCATCTGGCTGACCGCCGCGTTGATCTGCTGAAGGCCGGCGGCCTGTTCCTGGGCGCTCGCCGCGATGTCGGCCACGACGCCGTTGATCTCGGACACTTTCGCTTCGATCCGCTCGAGCGCCTTGCCGGTCTGCGCCACCAGTTGGACGCCCTCGCCGACCTGCGCCGCCGAGGTCGATATCAGCGCTTTGATCTCTTTGGCGGCCTCGGCCGACCGTTGCGCCAGGGCGCGCACTTCGGAGGCGACGACCGCGAAACCTCGACCCGAATCGCCCGCCCGCGCGGCTTCCACGCCGGCGTTGAGGGCGAGAAGGTTGGTCTGGAAAGCGATCTCGTCGATGACGCCAATGATCTGGCTGATCTGCTGCGAGGACTTCTCGATCTTGCCCATCGCCTCGACGGCCCGGTTGACGATTGCGCCGCCGCCCGCCGCGTTGTCGTGCGCGACAGAGACGACTTCGCGCGCCTGCTTGGCGCCTTCGGCGGTCTTGCCCACCCTCGCGGTGATTTCGACGAGCGCCGCCGCCGTCTCTTCCAGGCTGGAGACCTGCTGCTCCGTGCGCCGCGAAAGATCGGTCGCCGCGGCGGTGATCCCCCGCATGCCCGACTGCACCGTCTCGACGCACTGGTCGACGCCGGCGAAAGCGTTCGCCAGTTGTTCGATCGCCCCGTTGAAATCGTTCTGCAGCTTGCGATAGGCCTCGGGAATGGTCTCCTTCATGCGATAGGAGAGGTCTTTCTGCGCGAGCTTGGCGAGCCCGGCGCCGATCGACTCGACCGCGCTGGCGCGCGCCTCGGCCTCGGCGTCGACCTCGGCCTGTTTCTTGGCGCGCTCGTCTTCCGCGGCGCCGATATAGACCGATATCGCGACCTCCAGGTCGAGAAGCACGGCCTTGACCAGCGCGCCGAGCGCGGCGCCCGCCTCGTCGGCCGCGCGGCTCGTCCCGCGTCGGATCAGCGCCTTGGGCCACAGTTCCCGAACGAGCGACTGGATCAGCGAATCCAGAACGAGGGAGTAACCACCGATATACCAGCGCGGCGCGAGGCCGACCCTGGCGTGCGCCAGGCCGACCGCGCGCGCGTGCTCGACATAGCGATCGTCGAAATCGGCGGAAACGATCTCGCGCCAGTGGCCGAACTGCTTATCCTTCGCCTCGCCGACTCGCGCAGCGTCGGCGTAGAATTTCGTCAATTCGGGCGTCGCGAGCACGCGACCGTAAAACCTGTCGAGGGCGGCCGACAGGTTTCGCTCGATCATCGGCTTGAGCCGTCGGATTCGCGCGCAGCTCTCCGGATCGAGCTGCGTGAACTCCATTTGTTCCGCGAGAACTGCACTCGTCGCCATCTGCCCCCCCGACATGCGCGGACCCCGTATGGCGTTCCGGGGCGCCGCCGTCAGCCCCGCGAACGAAATTTCTGAGTTCCGAGAAATAGTTGTGACGCCTTGTCCGGGGCTTGCGCCGGCCGATCGAGCGAGTCGGCGGTCCCGCGCGGCAAATCGACGCGCTTCGCGCCTGCGCGATTGGCCGCGGGAATTCCGGCGAGCCCGCTCGTCAGCCCAGCGCCTCGAGTTCGCCGATCATCCGCTCGATCAGCGACAGCCCGACGCCCCAGAACGCGGGATCGCGGGCGTCGAGGCCGAAGGGCGCGAGCAGCTCGCAATGATGCTTCGCGCCGCCGGCCGCCAGCATCGCCAGATAGCGCTCGGCGAAGCCCTCGTGCGAACGCTCGTAGACGCCGTAGAGGGAATTCACCAGGCAGTCGCCGAACGCGTAGGCGTAAACGTAGAACGGCGAATGGATGAAATGGCCGATGTAGCTCCAATAGGTCTCATAGCCCGGCCCGAGCTTGATCGCCGGTCCCAGGCTCTCCGCCTGCACGCTCATCCACAACCCGCTAATCGTCTCGGCGGTCAGTTCGCCGTTCTTGCGCTCGGCGTGCACCTTGCGCTCGAATTTATAGAACGCGACCTGGCGCACGACGGTGTTGAGCATGTCCTCGACCTTGGCCGCGAGCATGGACTTGCGCGTCGCCGGATCGCTGGTCGAGGCGATGAGCGCGCGGAACGTCAGCATTTCGCCGAACACGGAGGCCGTTTCGGCGAGCGTCAAGGGCGTCGGCGCCATCAGCGCGCCGTTGGGCGCGGCGAGCACCTGATGGACGCCGTGCCCCAGTTCGTGCGCGAGCGTCATGACGTCGCGCGGCTTGCCGAGATAGTTGACGAGCACATAAGGGTGCGCCGACGGCGTCGTCGGATGGGCGAAGGCGCCCGGCGTCTTGCCCGGCCGCGCGGGCGCGTCGATCCAGCCTTCGTCGAAGAAGCGGCGCGCGATGTCGGACATTTCAGGCGAAAAGCCGCGATAGGCGTCGAGCACCGTGTCGCGCGCCGCGCTCCAGGAGAACGCGCGCGCCGGCGCGTTCGGCAGCGGCGCGTTGCGATCCCAATGATCGAGCTGGGCCTTGCCGAACCAGCGCGCCTTGAGCGCGTAATAGCGATGCGACAGCCTGGGATAGGCGTCGGTGACCGCGGCGACCAGCGCCTCGACCACCTCGCGCTCGACGCGGTTGGCGAGGTGTCGCGAATCGGCGATGTCGTCGAACTTGTGCCAGCGGTCGGCGATTTCCTTGTCCTTGGCGAGCGTGTTGGCGATCAACGCGAAAAGGCGCAGGTTGGCGCCGAGCGTCGCGGCGAGCGAATGGGCGGCCGCCTCGCGCTTCGTCGCGTCCGCGTCCTGCAGCTTGGCGAGCAACGGCTCGAGCGTCAGCTCCTCGCCTTCGAAGGCGAAGCGCAGCGAGGCGATCGTCTCGTCGAACAGCCGGTTCCAGGCGGCGACGCCCGACACCGACTTTTCCAGGAACAACTGCTCGATCTCGTCGGCGAGCTGGTGCGGGCGCTCCCTGCGGATGTCCTCCAGCCACGGCCGGTAATGGCCGAGCGGCGACCCGCGCATCGCCGCGTCGAGAGCGGCGTCGTCGAGGCGGTTGAGCTCCAGTTCGAAGAACAGCAGTTCGCCGGCCAGCGCGGTGACCTTTTCCTGCGCGTCGCCGTAGAACTTGGCGCGCGCGACGTCGCTTGTGTCGCCGGCGTAGAGCAGCGACGCGTACGAGGCGATGCGCCCCATCAAGTCCTGCAGCGCTTCGTAGGCGCGCACCGCCTCATAGAGGCGCTCGCCCGCGTCCGCCGCCTTGGCGATGTCCGCGAGTTTGCTCCGATAGGCCGCCGCGAAGCTTCTGGCGTCCGCCGCGGCGCGCTCGAGATCGGCGGCGAAGCGCGGCGAATCCATGCCCTCGTAGAGGTCGTCGAGCCGCCACTGCGGCAGGACGCCCAAGTCCGGCGCGTTCCAGTCTTGCCCGCGGCCCGCGGCGACGGTCTGGAGAACGCCCGCTTCGAAAACGCGCCTACGATGAGACATTCGATCGGCCCTAGCGTGGGATGAGGACCCTATATCGCCCAAGGCCGGCGCGCCTTCAATGCGTATAAATTCGACCGGCGCGCCAAATCGGGACGCCATTAACACGACATTTACCGTGATATCCGAGTGTCTGGCGCCAAGCGGCCGGAGAAGGCCGCCCAAGACAGGACTTTCATGGCCGCCCTCATTCTCGTCGTCGACGACGACCCGATTCAACGCCGACTGCTCGAGGCGATGGCGCGCCGGTTCGGCTACGAGGTCGAGACCGCGGATTCGGGCGAGACGGGCCTGGCGCGATTGGAGGCGTCCGATCGACCGCCGGTCGATCTCGTCGTGCTCGACCTCGTCATGCCCGATCTCGACGGCATGGGCGTGCTGACGCGCATGCGCCAGCGCTCCATCGCCATTCCCGCGATCGTGCAGACGGCGCACGGCTCCATCGAGGCGGTGATCTCGGCGATGCGCGCCGGCGCCCACGATTTCGTGGTCAAGCCGGTCGGCGCCGAACGTCTGCAAGTGTCGATCAAGAACGCCCTGCGCGTCGACGCGCTGGAGGACGAACTGCGGCGCGCGACGCGCCGGCGCGCCGGCGAACTGAGCTTTCGCGACATCGTCACCAAGGTCGAGAGCATGGCGCGCACGATCCGCCTCGCCGAGCGCGCCGCCAAATCGAACATCCCCGTGCTGATCGAAGGCGAATCCGGCGTCGGCAAGGAGTTGATGGCGCGCGCGATCCAGGGCGGCTCGGAGCGGCGCGGCAAGCCGTTCGTCACCGTCAACTGCGGCGCGCTGCCGGAAAACCTCGTCGAATCGATCCTGTTCGGGCATGAAAAGGGCGCCTTCACCGGCGCGACGGAAAAGCACGCGGGAAAATTCGTCGAGGCGCACGGCGGCACGCTGTTTCTCGATGAGATCGGCGAATTGCCGCCCGAGGCCCAGGTCAAATTGCTGCGCGCTTTGCAGGACGGCGAAATCGACCCGGTCGGCGCGCGCCGCTCGGTCAAGGTCGACATCCGTCTGGTGTCCGCGACCAACCAAAATCTCATCGAACTGGTCAAGCGCGGCCGCTTTCGCGAGGATCTGTTTTATCGTCTGAACGTCTTCCCGATCACCATCCCGCCGCTTCGCGCCCGGACGATGGACGTGCCGGATCTGGCGCGGCGCTTCCTCGCGCGCTTTTGCGCGGAGGAAGGCAAGCGCATACGCGCCATCGCCAACGACGCCTTCGCGCTGCTTTGCGCCTACGACTGGCCGGGCAACGTGCGGCAGCTCGAGAACGCGATGTTTCGCGCGGTGGTCCTAGCGGACGGCGACGAATTGACGGTCGCGGAATTCCCGCAGATCGCCGCGCAGGTCGAAGGCTTCGCCGTGCGCATTCCCGCCGCCCCGCCGCTCGTCGCCGAGACGCCGGCGCCCGCCTCGCCCAGCGCCGAAGGCCCGCACTTCGAACCGCGCGATCCCCATATCATGCGCCTGATCGACGAAAGCGGCGACGTGCGCAAGATCGACGACATCGAGGCCGAGGCGATCCGCTTCGCCTTCGCCCATTATCGCGGTCAAATGTCCCAGATGGCGCGCAAGCTCGGCATCGGCCGTTCGACCTTGTACAGAAAAATGAAGGAAATCGGCATCGACGCCGAAGTCGTCGGGGAGGCGGCCGCTTAGGCGGCGCCCGCGGGACGCATCGCTCGCGTTCGACACGAAGACTCGTCTAGGATGGGATTGTTCCGGGGCCAGGGCAGACCGTTAGCGATCCTGTTGAGCGTCCATCGTTCGGCGCGCGAAGTCGGGGAGTCTTCATGAGCGCGTTCATTCGGTCGTCCTGGCTGTTCTCGGTCGCGCTCGTCCTGGCGATCCATCCCGGCGCGGGCGCCGCTTCGGCCGCTCGCTCGGAACTGATCGCGCCCGCGGCGCCGATGTTTCCCGACTTCCCCTCCGCCCAGAGGCTGACGCCGGCGCGGCCGACGGCCCCTGACCTTTCGACGGCGCGGCCCTTTACGCTTTCGTCCGCGGGGGCGACGCAGGACGTCGACTTTGCGCCGCCGAACGCCCTCCCGCCCGCGGCGCCCTCGCCTGCGGCGCCGGATCTGGTCCCGGGCGCGAGCGGGCCCACCGGCGGCGGGGCGAGCGAGAGCCCCCAGGCGCAGCCCGCCGCCGCCTCCAGACTGGCGGCCGCCGTCGACGCCGCGCTCGCGGCTCTCGTCTCTCGAGACGTCGAGCCGAGCCCGATCGGCGCCGGCGATTGGCGCGCGGCGCGCGAAGCGATTCGCGCCTACTACGCGGCGCGCGATTTCGCTCCGGTCTGGGTCGCGCCGGACGGCCTGACGCCGGCGGCGACCTCGGCGCTCGCTCGCCTCGCCCGGGCGGACGAGGACGGCCTCGATCTTTCCGCTTTCGCGCTGCCCAAGGCCCCGCTCGATGACGCCTCGCCCGAGCGCCTCGCCGAGGCCGAAAGCGTCATTTCGGCGGCGGTCGTCGCCTATGCGTTGCAGGCGAGCGGCGCACGCCTCGTGCCGGGGCGAATTTCGCCGCTGATCTCGGCGCGGCCGAGCGTGGCCGATCCGGGCCGGGCGTTGGCCGCGGTCGCCGCGGCCGTCGATCCCGGAGCCGCGCTCGAAGGCTTCAATCCACGGCAAAAGGGCTATCTCGATCTGCGCGGCCAATTGTCGCAGCTACGCGCCGGGGCGCCGCTCGCCGCGCCGCCGATCCCGAGCGGGCCGACCCTGGGGATCGGCATGGCCGATCCGCGCGTCGCCCTGGTGCGGGCGCGCCTGGGCCTCAGCGCCGGCGCGGACGCGGACGCTTCGCTCGTCTACGACGCGCGCCTCGCTTCGGCGGTCGCGGCGTTTCAGCGCGCCAACGGCTTGCCCGCCAACGGCGCCCTGACGCCGGCCACCGCCGCGGCCCTGTCGCACTCTCCTCTCGCGCGAAGCAGGGCGATGATCCTCGCCAACATGGAAATGTGGCGCTGGGAGCCGCGCGCGATGGGCGAAGAGCGCATCGAGATCAACATCCCCGACTATTCCTTGAAGCTGATGGACGGCGACGACCTCGTCCACGAGGCGCGCGTGATCGTCGGCAAACCCGACACGCCGACGCCGATTTTCTCCAACGAGGTGCGATTTCTTCTGGTCAATCCGATCTGGCGCGTCCCCGACTCGATCATCAGGAAGGAATATGCGCCCAAGCTCGCGCAAGATCCGGGCTATCTCGCGCGACACGGCTTCCAGGTGAGCCAAGTCGGCAATCGGCTGGTCGTCCGCCAGCCGCCCGGCGAGGGCAACGCGCTCGGCCGCATCCTCTTCATGTTCCCCAACGAATACGCCGTCTATCTCCACGATACGCCGGGGCGCGCGCTGTTCTCGGCGTCGCGGCGGGCGTTCAGCCACGGCTGCGTGCGCGTCGAGCAGCCGATGCGCCTCGCCGAACTCGTCATGGGAGGCGCGAGCGAAGGATGGACGCCGCAACGACTGCAATCGCTGCTGGGCGCGACGGAGCGGACCGTCCCGCTGCCCCATGCGATACCGATTCACCTCGAATATTTCACCGAATTCGTCGACCGATCCGGCGCGTTGCAGGATCGCGAGGACATCTACGGAATCGCGCGCCGCGTCGCCTTCACATTTTCGCGAACGAGTCAAGATTGAAAAGTCGGCATCGACGGTCTATAGGGTCCGCCTTGGTCTTTTTCGGGTTCTGTGGTTTCTAGGACACATCGATGAAATCGCGGCGTTAAGCGCTCCTTAGGGCGCGGCGCCGCGGCGGGCGCGCCCGGGGCGGAGGGCGCGCAGGGGATCGGAAGGGGACAATTCGTTTGGCGTTCGTTTCTGCCATCGGCGCCGTCGTTCGGCGCAAGAGGGCGCTGGCGCGCCTGCTTGCAGCCCCGGTGCTGCTGAGCCTCGGCTTTGCTCCCAGTTCCACCGAATCCGCGGTCGCGAACGGCGACACGCGCACGATCATCCTTTCCAATTCCCATACCGACGAATCGGGCACGTTCACCTATATGGTCGACGGCGTGTACGACTCGGCGACGCTGGAGAAGCTGAACTGGTTCATGCGGGACTGGCGGCTCAACGAACAAGTCAAGATGGACCCCAAGCTGTTCGACATCCTCTGGGAGGTCTACCGCGAATCCGGGTCGCAACAGCCGATCGACGTGCTTTCCGCCTATCGCTCGCCGAACACCAACGCGATGTTGCGCCGACGCTCGCGTCTGGTCGCCAAGTATTCGCAGCACATGGAAGGCAAGGCGGTCGACGCGCATTTCGTCGACGTCGGCACGGCGACGATTCGAGACGTAGCGATGCGGATGCAGGCCGGCGGGGTGGGATTCTATCCCACCGGCGCGACGCCGTGGGTGCATATCGACAGCGGCTCGGTCCGTTACTGGCCGAAGATGAACCGAACCGCCTTGGCGCGACTGTTTCCGGATGGCAAGACGGTGTTCATTCCCGCCGACGGTCAGCCGATGCCGGGTTACGAGCAGGCGCGCGCCGAGATCGAATCGCGGGGCGGCGACGTGCAGACCGCCGGCACGAGCGGCTCGAACGTGGGCGTGCTGTCATGGCTGTTCGGCGCGCGCGGCGGCGGCGTCGACGACGAGGAGGAGAGCGGGGCGAGCGAAGTCGTCGCGACGGGTCGAGGCGGCGCGAGACGCAGCGGCGCGCCGACCCAGGTCGCGAGCGCGGCGCCCGACCCGCTCGGCGCGGCCAAGGGCGACCTGCCGCGCGGCGCGACTTACGTGCAGCCGGCCGAACCGGCCGTGCAAGGCTCGCCGGCCGCCGCTTCGGGCGATGCGAGCGCGGCGGACGAAGGCGGCCCGATCAGCCTGCGCGGTCCGATCGCGGAGCAGTTCATCGCCCCCTTGCCGCCGCACAAGCCCGCCGATCTCGCCGCGGCGCAGCTCGCCGAGGCGGCCGCGCCGATGCCGCCCAAACGCCCCGCCGAATTCGCCTTCGGGGCGCTGCCGGGGCAGGCGGCGAGCGAGGAGGGCGCCGCCAGCCCGGACCTGATCGCCGCGCTGCTCGAACGGGGCAGACTGCCCGGCGTGATCACACGCGGCGTCGGAGCCGCCCCGGCGGACGCTCTCGCGCTCGCCGAGACGCCGGCGGCCGAACTTTCGGAACGGCCGGCGATGCTCGCCCGCGCCGCCGCGCTCGCGGCCCCCATTCCCCCGATTCGGCCGACGCGGACGCCCGCGCGCGTCGCGGTCAAGGCGGCCTCGCTCGACGGATCGTCGATGCAGCCCAGGCAGGTTTCGACGCCTTCGGCCGATGCGGCCGCCAACGCCGACGCGCCCGCCGTCCCGGCGACGCGCGGCTTGGCCCTGCTGTCGGCGAGCGATTCTGCGACGAAGCCGAACCCCTACGGCGATCTCGTCTATGACGCCTTCAAAGTCGCGCCCGAGACGCCGGTGGCGTCGGGCCTGGCGGACTTGAGAGGCACGTCGCAATAGGGCGCGCCTTCCCCTTCTCCCGCAAGGGGAGAAGGGCGCGCCCTCGCGCCGCTTCAGTCCCTGACGAACTCCGCGCCGCAAATCCCCTGCGCGTAGAGCAGCGCCGTGAGGTCGGCGTGGTCGACGCGCGCGTGCGCATTCGCGGCGACCGTCGGCTTGGCGCGACAGGCGACGCCGAGCCCCGCCTCAGGTAGCCGAGGCCGCAATCCCACGGAACTTGTTCAGCAACATACTGCACGTGATAGCCGAGTTGCGCCCAAAACCCGATCCATCGCCGGCGTGAAGCGTCCTGGATCGTGCGTTCGGGCCAAACCGACAGAAGAAGTGTGTTTCGACGACGCAAAAATTCGGCAATATCCGATCCTCGATGGCCGCTCGGCCAGCCGCGACCCGCTCGGTAAAGCCGCAGCCACGTCTCTGCCTTGTCAAGCTGTCAAAATCGGGGCAGATGTTCGCTCACGCCGACGCCGATCCGGCGAATGTCAGTTAAATCCCTCGGGAAAGAGAGCCCCATTGACCCTGATAAAGCCCTTTCGCGCGTTGAGGCCGGCGCCGGGACGCGCGGCGGACGTTCTCGCGCCGCCTTACGACGTGCTTTCGAGCATGGAGGCGCGCGATCGCGCCAAGGGCAAGCCGTGGAGCTTTCTGCACGTCTCCAAGGCCGAGATCGATCTCGATCCGGCGATCGACCCTCATGACCGCGCCGTCTACGCCAAGGCCGGCGAGAATTTTCGGCGCATGATCGCCGCCGGCGCGCTCGTGCGCGACGACAAGCCCTGCTACTACGCCTACCGCCTGACCTGGCGCGGTCGCGTCGAGACCGGCTTCGCGGCGATCGCCTCGATCGCGGCTTATGCCGAAAACCGCATCCGCAAGCACGAGCTGACGACGCCGGTGAAGGAAGACGACCGTGTGCGCCAGATCGAGGCGGTCGATGCGCAGACCGGCCTGGTCATGCTGGCCTATCCGACGGCGCCTGATATCGACGCCCTGCTCGCGCGCGCCGCTGCGGAAGAACCGGCGGTCGACGTCGCCGCGGACGACGGCGTGCGCCACCAGCTCTGGGTGATCGACGACGAGGCGACGATCGCGGCGCTGACGCGCGCCGTCGACGCTCTGCCCGCGCTCTATATCGCCGACGGCCATCACCGCTCGGCCGCGGCCTTGCGCGTCGCGCA
>JBEKLU010000019.1:0-52866 GCA_050010035.1 Roseiarcus sp. | reverse complement strand
TCCTGGCTGGTCAGTTCGCGGCACTGCGTGTTCCACACGATCGCCGCGTTCAGCATGACGCTGGCCGTGCCGACGAAGAGCACGATGACCGGCCAGGGCGAGGGCGCGTGCGTCGGGCACGGAATGATCAACCCGTCCGCATAAGCCGTATCGATCGTGCGATACTGTATGGTTCTTACGCCGCAACCGACCACGGATGTAACCGCCTTGACCGGAACGATCGACGGCGTCCAGAACGCCACACCGGCGGTCGCCAGGACCGCAACGAGTTTGCGAATGCGCATGTTTGCCCCCATTTATCTCAGCGAACCCGGTCTAGACCCCATTCTCGGGTGGCGGCCCGCGGCGCAATGTCCGGCTCGACGACGCGGGCGCCGAAACGCCCGCGAACCTGCCGGTCAGCGATGGCACTTGTTCGCTTGCGCGTCGAGCGCGATGCCGACGAGCGGCAGGAAGGCCGAGGTCATCGCCTCCTGGCTGGTCAGCTCGCGGCACTGCGTGTTCCACACGATCGCCGCGTTCAGCATGACGCTGGCCGTGCCGACGAACAGCACGATGACCGGCCAGGGCGTCGGCGCGTGCGTCGGCGGGCACGGAGCGGGCAAGACGGACGCGTAGGCGGTGTCCATGGTCTGATATTGGTTGGTCGTGTAGCCGCAACCCACGCTGATCAAGGTCGCCTTGACCGGAACGATCGACGGCGTCCAGAACGCCACGCCGGCGGTCGCCAGGACCGCAACGAGTTTGCGAATGCGCATGTTTGCCCCCCTCAACCCTAAGCGCTTCGCCGAGGGCCCCTCTCGGCGACGCACGCACTATTCGGACGGAAATTCCGACATTGTCAATGCGTTAAATCAATTTCCAGGTGTGCAATTCCGCGCCCCGCGCCCGAACGGGCCGCCGCTGCGCGCGGCGGCCGGCGCGTTCGGTTGCGCCAAGCTCCTCGGAGCGCCGCCGGCTCAGCGCGCCGGCGCGCTCTTGGCCTGATACGCCGGGCGCGCGCGACGACCTTGGCGCGCGCGGTGCGGCTGCTGGTTCGCCGAGCGCGGATCGCGATGCGGCGAATGATGCGGCCGATCCGGCGCGGGCGCCGTCTCGGCCTTGCGCACCACCGGCGCCGGCTTGGGGCCCTTGTCGCCGCGACGATCGAGCGAGAAGATGCGCAGCCGCGTCAGCCGCTCGATGGCGCGCAAAGAATCGCGCTCCGTCGCGTCGCACAGCGAGATCGCCTGGCCCGCCTTGCCGGCGCGGGCGGTGCGGCCGATGCGATGGACGTAGGCCTCGGCGACCTCGGGCAGCTCGAAATTGACGACATGGCTGACGTCGTCGATATCGATGCCGCGCGCGGCGATGTCGGTGGCCACCAGCGCGCGCGCCGCGCCTGAGCGGAACGCCGCCAGGGCGCGCTCGCGCTGGCCCTGGCTCTTGTTGCCGTGAATGGCGAGCGCGCTGATGCCCGCTTCGTCGAGCGTGCGCGCGACGCGATCGGCGCCGTGCTTGGTGCGCGTGAACACGATCGTGCGCGTCAGCTCAGGGTCGGCGAACAGCTCGACCAGCATGTCGCGCTTGCGCGGCGCGTCGACGTAGACGACGGTCTGCTCGACGCGCTCGACGGTCGTGGCGGCGGCCGCCACCGAGACTTCCGCGGGATCGTGCAGCAGTTCGCCGGCGAGCTGGCGGATGTCGGCCGGCATGGTGGCGGAGAAGAACAGGTTCTGCCGCTTCCTCGGCAAATCGCGCACGATGCGGCGGATCGGCTTGATGAAGCCGAGATCGAGCATCCGATCGACTTCGTCGAGGACGAGGAATTCGACGGCGCTGAGGTTGGCGACGTGCGCGTCGAGATGATCGAGCAGACGTCCCGGCGTCGCCACCAGCACGTCGAGCCCCTTCGCCAGCGCGCGGATCTGCGCGCCGTGCGGCACGCCGCCGAAGACGACGGCGATGTCGAGGGAGAGGCCGGCGGAGAGATCGCGAAAGCTCTGCGCGATCTGGCTGGCGAGTTCGCGCGTCGGGCTGAGCACCAGCACGCGCGCCCCGCCGCGCGGCGCGGGGCGCCTGTCGGCGATGAGGCGGTCGAGGATCGGCAGCGCGAAGGCCGCCGTCTTGCCGGTGCCGGTCTGGGCGATGCCGATGAGATCGCGCCCTTTCATCAGAACGGGAATGGCCTGCGCCTGAATCGGCGTCGGCTTGGCGTAGCCCATTTTGGTCAAAGCGTTGACGAGCGGCGCGGCGAGGCCGAAGCCGTTGAAGTTTTCCAATGGTTTGTCTTTCAAACAGCCGCAAAGGCGCGGAAGATTCCGCGTCGCGGCGCATATTCGTTGAGGGGGGACGCCCCGCGTGTCCGGGCGATCGAGCGGCTTACAAACAGGCGCTCGGTAGGAGGACACATTGGCCCTTCACGCAACCGGCGCGCATCGACCGCTCATCGAGCGGTGACCGGCTTATCGATGATGCGCTGCACAAAGTCAAGGATTTCCGCTGCGGCGGCAAGACAGGCGAACGGGCGGGCGAGACAAACCTCGCCCGCCCGCCTCCGCGCTCAGGCCGTGATCAGGTCGCCGAACAGCACCCAGCTCTGACCGTCGAAACGCGCTAGCTGCATCTGGCGAATCGGATTGTAGTTGGTCGGCGAGGTGTTGATCTTCATGCCGGGCAGTAGGGTCGGCAGCTCCAGATCCTTCAAGTTCGCCGCCTCTTTCATGATACGCTCGCGCGACAGGTCGGCGCCGCACTGCTTGAGGACTTGCGTCATCGTTGCGGCGGCGCCGTAGCCGTAGCTGAACAAGTTGTCGGTCTGACTTTCGCCCGGCATGTATTTGTTCATGAAGTCGCGCCAGACGTTCATGCCCGCATCGTCCTTCCATTTCGGGTCGGTCGGCTCTTTGCCATAGGCGCCGGTCAGCACGCCGACGCATTTCTCGAGCCCGGCCGGTTTCAGCACGGCGCCGACGGAATAGGAAACGTTGGTGAGATATTCGAGCGGCTTCCAGCCGACGTCATAGGCCTTGCGCAGCGCCTGGGCGGCGAATTTCGGCGTCGCGGCGATGACGAAGGTGTCGGCGCCGGAGCTCTGCAGGTCGATGATCTGCGAATCGACCGTCGGCTCGGACGTCTCGTAGGACGCCTCCTTCACCACCATCGCGGCGTATTGCGCGCCGAACACGTCCTTCAAGCCGATGAGGTAGTCCTTGCCGAAATCGTCGTTCTGATAGAGCACGCCGATCTTCGCGTCCGGCTTGTTGGCCTGGATATGCTTGGCGTAGATGCGCGCCTCGGTCTGGTAGGTCGGTTGCCACCCCATCGTCCACGGGAAATGCTCGGGGTCGCCGAACTTGCTCGCGCCGGTGGCGACGAAGAGCTGCGGCACCTTGTTCTCGTTGAGATAGTCGCGGACCGCGGAGTCGGGCGCGGTTCCCAGACTGTTGAAAATAAACGCGACCTGCTCCTGCTCGACGAGGCGGCGAGTCTGCTCGACCGTTTTGGGCGGGCTGTAGCCGTCGTCGAGGCTGAGAAAATTGATCTTCCGCCCGTTCACGCCGCCCTGGTCGTTGACCATCTTGAAATAGGCCGCCTCGGCGCGGCCGATGACGCCGTAGGCCGACGCCGGTCCGCTGTAGGGCATCGTCTGGCCGATCTTGATTTCCGTGTCGGTGACCCCTGGCGCGTTCGCCGCGAGCGACGGCCGGGGCCGCACCGCCAGCGCCAGCGCGCCGGCGCCGCCCGCTTTCAGGATTGCGCGTCGTGAGAACATGGCTTCCTCCCTCGTGTTGCGCGCGCGTCGCGACGCGTCGCGAATGAACGTGCTACCCCCCGCGCCGCCGCCGTCCGGCCGCCTGCGCCAGCTTCTTGGCGGCGCCCGCCGCGCCCGACGGCGCGGCGTACATGATCAATATAAGCAGAAGTCCGTAGATCGCCCAGGGCATCGCCTTGGCGCTCTCGCCCAGCACATCCGAAAGCCGGTCGGCGAAATTGGGGATGAACTCGATGAACAGCGCGCCGACGAGGACGCCCGGGATCGAGGCCAGTCCGCCGACGACGACGCCGACCACCAGCGAGAGCGACAGGAACAGGCCGAAACTGTCGGGTGAGACGAACCCGACGATCAGGCTCATCAACGCACCGGCGACGCCGGTGTAGGCGGCGCTGAGGCCGAACGTCGTGGTCTTGTAGAGCGCGGCGTCGACGCCCATCGTTTCGGCCGCGATCGGATGATCGCGGATCGCGACGAGCGCCCGGCCGATGCGGCTGTTCACCAGGTTGGCGGCGGCCCAGAACAACGGCGCCGCGCAGCCGAGGCACAAAAAGTAGAGCCACTGGTCGCGAGTCAGCGGCAACCCCAGCGGCGCTTTCGGCTTGGCCAGCAGCAAGCCCTGCACGCCGCCGGTGTAGGCGTCGAACGCCTTGAACTTGAGAAGCTGCGGCGTCGCCATGGCCAGGGCGAAGGTCGCCAGCGCGAGATAGAGCCCGCCCAGGCGCAACGCCGGCAGGCCGAACAGGAAACCTGCGGCGAAGCAGACCAGCCCGGCGATCGGAACCGCCGCGCCGTAGGGGACGCCGAACTTGACGATCAGGATCGCCGCGGCGTAGCCGCCGATGGCGAAGAAGGCGCCGTGACCGAGCGAAATCTGACCATTGTAGCCGGTCAGCAGATTGAGGCCGAGCAGCGCGATCGCGTAAATGACGACCTGCGAAAACTGAAACGTCTGATAGCCGCTCGCCGCGAAAGGCAGAGCGAGGACGCCGACCAGCGCGAGCCCGATCGCCGCGGCCCGGACGCGTCGAGCCGCGATCCGTTCGAGCATCCCGCCGTATCGGGCGTCGGACATGCGAGAGCTCCTTTCAGACACGCGTTACGATAACCCGGCCGAACAGGCCGGAGGGCCTGGCCACGAGCACGCCGACGATGATCGCCAGCGCCACGGAAAGCTTGATTTCGGCGCCGACGAGATAGGCGCCGGCGATGTTCTCCAGGACGCCGACCATGAATCCGCCGATCACGGCCCCCCAGGGATTGTCGATTCCGCCGAGCAACGCGGCGGCGAATCCGTAAAGCAGGATGCCGCTCATCATGTTGGGATCGAGATAGACGATCGGCGCGGCCATCATCCCCGCGACCGCTCCTACGGCCGCGGCGAGCCCCCAGCCGATCGCCAACATCCGGCCGACGCCGATGCCGACGAGCCGCGCCGAAATCGGGTTTTGCGCCGCCGCGCGCATCGCCAGCCCGAGCGGGGTGAAACGGAAGAAGACCCAGATCAGCGCCAGCATCGCCAGCGTCACGCCGATGGCGCCCATCTCGTGGGGCGAGATGTAGCCGGCGCCGAACCGCGCCGTTTCCGGGAACGGGCTGTCGAAACTCTTGATGGAATAGGTGAAGAGCCAGCCGGCCAGGCTGTTGATGATGACCAGGAGGCCGATGAAGACGATGACCACGGTCAGCACCGGCGCGCCGTCGAAACGACGGATGACGAGCCGCTCGATCGCCGCGCCGAGGACGAACGAAATGACGATCGTAAGGAAGAACGCCACCCAGTAGGGGAGCCCGGCGTCGATCATCGCCCAGGCGAGGTAGGTCGAGAACATCGCCATCTCGCCCTGGGCGAAATTCACCAGGCGCGTCGCCTGATAGATCATGACGATCGCCAGCGCGACGCTGGCGTAGACGCTGCCCATCGCCAGGCCGGAGAGCACTTGATGCGTGAACGCGAACATCTCCCCTCCCTTTAGTAGCCGAGATAGACGCGGCGCACCGCTTCGTCGGCGCGCACCACGCTCGAGGGGCCGTGAAAGGCGACGCGGCCCGTCTCCAGGAGATAGGCGCGATCGGCCAGATCGAGCGCGAGATTGGCGTTCTGCTCGACGATGAGCATGGCGACGCGGTTCTCCGTGTTGATCGCGGCGAGGATGCGGAAGATGTCCTTCACCACCAGCGGCGCGAGGCCAAACGAGGGCTCGTCCAGCAGCAGCAGCCGCGGGCGCAGCATCAGCGCGCGCGCGATCGCCAGCATCTGCTGCTCGCCGCCCGACAAGGTTCCCGCCTGCTGATGGCGTCGCTCCTGAAGCCGCGGAAAATAGTCGAACGCGCGCCGGAGATCGGCGGCGACGCCGGCGCGATCCTTTCGCGTATAGGCGCCCAAACGCAGGTTTTCGTCGACCGTCAGGTCGAGGAACGTGCCGCGCCCGTCGGGCGCATGGGCGATTCCCTTGCGCGCGGCGTCCTCGGCCTCTCTTGGGTTGAAGGCCTCGCCGTCGAAAAAGAGCTCGCCTTCGCGCCGCGTCATCGCGCAGAGCGCGCGCAGCAGCGTCGTCTTGCCGGCGCCGTTGGCGCCGAGCACGGCGGTGACGCCGCCTTGCTCGACCGCGAGGTCGATGCCGTAGAGCGCTTGCGTCTGGCCGTAGAAGGCCCGTAGGCCGCGCGTCTCGAGCAGCGCCGCCATCAGGCCGCATCCCCCAGATAGGCGCGCACCACGTCGGGATGGCGGCGGACCTCGGCGGGCGCGCCGTCCGCGATGACGCGGCCGAAATCGAGCGCGACGACTTGGTCGGAAACGCGCATCACCAGGTTCATGTGATGCTCGACCAAGAGCACGCTCACGCCGCGACGATCGCGAATGGCCTGAATCTCGGCCCTGAGCGCGTCGACCTCCTCGTGGTTGAGCCCGGCGGCCGGCTCGTCGAGGAGCAGCAGCTTGGGCTCGAGCGCCAGCGCGCGCGCGAGCTCCACCCGTTTGCGTATGGCGAAGGGAAGCTCGTTGACCATGGCGCCGGCGACCGCGCCGAGGCCGAATTCCTCGATCAGAGCGAGCGCGCGCTCGCGGATGCGCCGCTCCTCGCGCCTGGCGCCCGGCAGGGCGAGCGCATTGACGAGAAATCCGCCGCGCGCGATCGCGTGCGTCCCGATCATGACGTTCTCGAGCGCCGTCATCGTGCCGAACAGCGCGAGGTTCTGGAACGTCCGGGCGATGCCCAGGCGCGCGATCTCATGCTTGCCCAGCCGCTCGATGGCGCGGCCCTCGAAACGAATCGCGCCGCTCTGCGGCCGATAGAGGCGCGACAGGCAGTTGAAGAGCGTGGTCTTGCCGGCGCCGTTCGGGCCGATCAGACCGCAGATTTCACCGCGCGCGACGTCGAAATGGACGTCGTCGAGCGCGACGATGCCGCCGAATCGGACCGTCAGGCCTCGGATCGAAAGCAGGGCCGGCGCGCCCGAAGGCGTGCGGGCGCGCGCTCCGGCAATGTCCAGTTTGGCAGGCCCCGTCGGTGGCGTCATCGACCCTGGAATTCATTTTGGCGTTTGTTGTCCGCAGCTTCACCGCTTTTGCCTGATTTGTCATCACCTTTTCGACGCCGGCCACCTGCGCGGAGGGGAACGCTGCTCCCGGGCGCCGCCGCTCACGGCATCTTCTTCAGGACGGCGGCGGCGGCCTCGGAGCCTTGGGCGGCCGCCTTGGAATACCACAGACGGGCCTGCGCATCGTCTTTCGGCGCCGCCCAGCCGTTGAAATAGAACGAACCGAGGTTGAACTGCTCGCCGGCGTCGCCCTGATCGGCGGCCTTGCGCACCCAAACCAGCGCGTCGGCGAAGTCCTTGCGCGCGATATAGATGTCAGCGAGCTTCTCTTCGGCGGGCAGATAGTTCTGATCGCTGGCCTTCGTGTACCACGCGATCGCCGCAGCGGCGTCGGCGGGCACGCCCTCGCCGTCTTCGAACATGAGACCGACATCGAATTGCGACGGAGCGAACCCCTGATCGGCCGACTTTCGGTACCAGAACATCGCCTGAGCGTCGTCGCGGGCGACGCCTTTGCCCTCGAGGTAAAGCAATCCGAGATTGTGCTGGGCTTGCGGATCGCCGCCCTCGGCCAATTGCGTGAACACGGCCGCCGCGGTGGCGAAATCGTTCCTGTTGTATGCGGCGACCCCGTCGTCGAACGAGGCCGCGAGCGCCGAGCCCAGCGGCGCCGCGAAAATGGCGACGAGAGCGAAGATCGACCGGCGTAACGAAGAGCGCATCGCGAACCTCCCCAAATTCGTATCCGCCGTCTCCGGGCCGGAAGATCGACTGTTGCGCGGTCGTCGTCCAGCGCGCGCGGGCCCGCGCGCGACGGTGAGGATCAGGCGGCCGGCGCAGCGACCGGCGTCGAGGAGACGCCCGGCTTCCTCATGCCGGCGCGCGGGCGCGCCTCGATCGTCAGCGCGTCGAGCGGCCAGGAGTGCAGCGCGCCGAGGAGCGCGGTTTTCTTGGTTTGGTGGCGGCTCATCTTGCCGGTGATGTCCGAGAGAAAGCGGATCGCTTCGACCACGTGCGGGCCCTTGTTGAGCATGACGCACTCGGCCCGCTGGGCCATCGCGGCGTCGGTCGTCTCCGCGCGGCTCGGCAGCCCCTCTTTCACGAGATCGTCGAGCACCTGCGTCGCCCACACCACCGGAATGCGCGCCGCTTCGCACAGCCAGAGGATTTCCTCCTGGATCTCGGCCATCCGGATGTGGCCGAGCTCCACCGCGAGGTCGCCGCGCGCGATCATGACGGCGGCCGGGCGCGACCCGGCGGCCTGAACGATCAGAGCCGGCAGATTGCGCACCGCCTCGGGCGTCTCGATCTTGAGGACCAGCGGCATCGCCGGCCGACCGGGCCTGATCGACTCGATCGCCCGGTCGAGATCGGCGATGTCCCGAGGCCGCTGGACGAAGGAGAAGCCGATCATGTCCGCATGCTTGGCGATGGCCGGAAGCGCCGCCAAGTCGTCGGCGGAAAGGGCGGGCAAGTCGAGCGGCGTGCCGGGAAAATTGACGCCCTTCTCCAGTCGAAGCTTTTCGCCCTTGGCGCGGGCGCCGACGACTTCGACGATGCGGTCCGCGCCTTCGACGCCGACGACGCGCGCGCGGATCTTGCCGTCGTCGATCCAGACCTGCGCCTGCATCGGCAGCCGCGCGACCACCTCGGAAAAACTGACGGTGATGACCGGCATGGCGCCGGAGTCCGCCGTCCCGGGAGAGGCCGACAGGCGAAAGCACTCGCCCAAATGCAGCCGCTCGGGCTTCTTCGGCCAAAGCGTCTCGACGCGGCATTTCGGTCCGGGCAGATCCATCAGGATCCTGCAATCGCGATCGAATTTCTCGGCCGCCTGCCTGACGTTCTCCACCATGGCGGCCCACGCCCGCTCGTCGTCATGCGCGCAGTTGATGCGGGCGCAATGCATGCCCGCGGCGACGTAGGTCTCGACCAGCGCGGCGTCGCTCGCCGCTTCGGTGGGCAGAGTGACCATGATCGCGGTCGCGTTGTTTTCGCGCCCGAACAGCGCGCGGCGCTGGGCGGCGAGGCGCCGCTCGCCCTCCGACCAGAGCTCGGCGGCGGGAAAGGGTTCGCCCTCGACGCCGCAGATGCGCGACAGCGCCGCCACGAGCGCGTCGAGATTGGCCATCACATGGCCCTCGCAACGTCCCAGCGAGGAAAGGCCGAGCGCCGAGAGCGTCGGCTGCAGATCGGAGAGATCGTGGCGCCGCAGGGCGAGATAGCGCGCCAGGTTCATGGCGGAAGGCCGGTAGGCGGCAAGCTCGATCGCGGCGCGCCAACTCTGCAACAGACGCTCGGATTCGCGCCGGACGTCCTCGCGCACGCGCAAGATCGCCTCGAGCGATTCGCGGGCGGACGCCGGCGCGGATCGAATCGCGGCGGGCGCGGCGGAAGATTGCGCAAGCGGGTCCGATGGGGTCGCAGAACTGTTCGTCATGGGCGGTCGCCTCGCCATTCGATCCTCGCCCTGTCGCGCCTCGACGTCGCCCCGATCGCCGCGATGGCGACAAGACACGTCGGCGGCCAGTCGCGCCGTCCCGAGCGAGACGACCCGTTTCACCTCAGGCGCGACGAAGCGTCGTTGACCTCGGTCAAAAAGGCCAACGCGCGCGCCTTAAACAGCTTGTCCCCGACGGTCAGGTTATGGTCGCGCCCGGGTATCTCCAGCGCTTGCCCGTGCGGCAGCATCGCCGCGAGGCGAACGGGATCGCCCGCGACCTCGTCGCGCGTTCCCACCGCTACGAGAGTCGGGCAAGCGATGCGCGCGACGTCCGCCTCGTCAAGGGTCTGGCGCGAGCCGCGAATGCAGGCGGCGAGCGCCGCGAGGTCGCTCTTGGTCTGCTCGGCGAAGGCGCGGAACAAGCGCTGCATCGGGTCGCTCAAGGCGTCCAGCGACGGCGCCTCCATCGCCTCGGCGATGCCGGGCGGCAGGCGGGGGTCTTTGACGAGACAGTCGCCGAGGCCGCCGAGGATCAGCGAGCGCACGCGCCGGGGCTCGGCGAGCGCGAGGAAACTGGCGATGCGCGCGCCCATGGAATAACCCATCACGTCGGCCCGCTCGATTTGCAGGCGATCGAGAAGGTTCGCCGCGTCGCGCGCCATGATCGCCGAGTGGTAGGCGGCGGGATCGTAGAGCTTCTCGCTTGCGCCATGGCCGCGATTGTCGAAGGCGACGACGCGCCGGCCGGCCTTGGACAGCGTCTCGACCCAGCGCGGATTGATCCAATTGATGCGATGATTGGAGGCGAAGCCGTGGATCAGCAGGATCGGCTCGCCGCGATCGGGCGCGACGTCGATGAAGGCGACGCGCACGCCGTCGGACGAGAAATGCTGTATCATGCGAGCGCCGCTCCGGTTGAGCCCCTGGCCACGCAATAGGCGCGCCGCGCGCGGCTGAAAAGGGGGCGAGCGACGGACGACGCCAAGCGCAGCACGTCCGGCGAAGGAGGACAAAGTCCATGAAAGCCACGGACCAAATTTCGATTGCCTGCGTCGCCGTGGAGCCGTTCGACTTTGTGAATCTCGAATCGTTTCTGTGAGAGAAGCCATTCGACTAGGAGACGTTCGGCCACGCGTCGAACACCGCGCAAGCCGCCGCAAGTCCTCGGCATCCTCGGCCGCCGTTCCCTCGCCCTCCCGGAGCCTGTGACGATTGATCCCGCCGCCCGAACTTGCCAGCCCCGCCGAAGGCGGCCAATGTCGACTCAGCCTTCACGATGCGAGCCGCCCGAATGATCCCCAACATCGCCCGTCCGTTCAATTTCGACCTCGGCGAAAGCGCCGACATGATCCGCGAATCGACGCGAGAATTCGCCGAGGGAGAAATCGCGCCGCGCGCCGCGGCGATCGATCGCGACAACCTCTTTCCACGCGACCTCTGGCCCAAGATGGGCGCGCTCGGCCTGCACGGGATCACCGCGCCGGAGGAATACGGCGGCCTCGGCCTCGGCTATCTCGAGCATTGCGTCGCCGTCGAGGAAGTCTCGCGCGCTTCGGCCTCGGTCGGCCTCTCCTACGGCGCGCATTCCAATCTCTGCGTCAATCAGATCGTGCGCAACGGCAATGAGGCGCAGAAGCGGCGCTATCTGCCCAAGCTGATCTCTGGCGAACATGTCGGCGCGCTGGCGATGTCCGAGCCCGGCGCCGGCTCCGACGTCGTCTCGATGACGACGCGCGCCGAAAAGAAGGGCGACCGCTTCGTCGTCAACGGCGCGAAGATGTGGATCACCAACGGCCCCGTCGCCGACGCGCTGGTCGTCTACGCCAAGACCGACCCGGCCGCCGGCGCGCGCGGCATCAGCGCGTTCCTCGTCGAGCGCGGCATGAAGGGGTTTTCGCACGGGACTAAGCTCGACAAGCTCGGCATGCGCGGCTCCGACACGTCGGAACTGATCTTCGAGGATTGCGAAATTCCCGAGGGGAACCTGCTCGGTCAGCTCGGGCGCGGCGTCAATGTGCTGATGAGCGGGCTCGACTACGAGCGCGTCGTGCTGGCGGCCGGGCCGCTCGGCATCATGCAGGCGGCGATGGACGCGGTCTTGCCCTACGCGCATCAGCGCAAGCAGTTCGGCCAGCCGATCGGCGCCTTCCAGCTCGTCCAGGGCAAGCTCGCCGACATGTACGTCGCGATGAACGCCGCGCGCGCCTACGTCTACGCCGTCGCGAAAGCCTGCGATCGCGGCGAGACGACGCGCGAGGACGCCGCCGGCGCCATCCTCTACGCCGCCGAGCGGGCGACGCAGGTCGCGCTCGACGCGATCCAGATTCTCGGCGGCAACGGCTACACCAACGATTACCCGGTCGGGCGCCTGCTGCGCGACGCGAAACTCTACGAGATCGGCGCGGGGACGAGCGAGATCAGGCGGATGCTGATCGGGCGCGAATTGTTCGCGAAGAGCGAATGACGGGGGGCGGACAAAGCGCCGTGGGAACTCGCTCGATGAAACCGTCGCCAAACGGCGGAGCCGATTGCAGAAACGCCTTGCAATATATATGCTCTACAAGGTATATAGGTGATGGATTGGGCGGTCGCCTTTCACCCCGTCTTCCGGGCCGAGTTCGATAGGTTGGAGGAGTCCGTCCAGGACGAATTGCTGGCGATGGCGGAACTTCTCAAAGTCGAGGGACCGTGGATGAAGCGGCCGGGCGCCGATACGCTGACGGGCTCGAAGCACGCGAACATGAAGGAGCTGCGTTTCGACGCCGGGGGCGGCGTTTGGCGCGTCGCCTACGCGTTCGATCCGACCCGGAAGGCGATCTTGCTGGTCGCCGGCGACAAGTCCGGCGTCTCGCAGAAACGGTTCTACCGAAGCCTGATCGAAAAGGCGGATCAAAGGTTCGACGAGCATATCGCCGCGCTGCGCGCAACCAAGGAAGTGAAATGACGACGAAATATCGCGCCGTGCCTTCGGACGAAGTGATCGCCTCCCTTCCCCCCGTGCGTCAGGTTCGCATCAAAGCGCGGGCCGCGGCGCTGATCGCCGAGGAGATGGCGTTGCGCGATCTGCGCCGAGCCAGACGCGTGACGCAGGAACAAGTCGCCGAGCGACTCGGCGGCCGGCAGGTGTACGTTTCTCGATTCGAGAAGCGCGCCGATATGAAGCTCTCGACGCTGCGCGATTATGTGCGAGCGATCGGCGGCGATCTTCAACTGATGGTGACGTTTCCCGAGGGCGAAACGGTGCGGATCAAGGAAATCGGCGAGGCCGAGCCTCCTCGAACACGCCCGCAAGCGGTCAAGCGAATGCGCGAAACGAAGGATTCGACGAAACGAAGCGCGAAGACTGCCGCAGCGGCGGCTCGCATCCGATCGGTCCGATGAATCTCGTCTCCACCCCCCGCCGCGCGCTCCCGGCGCCTTTCCTCCCCGCGGCCGGCTCGCCGCCCGTCGAATGGCTCGTCGCGCCCGGCCTGACCGACTACCCGCACGCCCTCGCCGAGATGGAATCGCGCGCGGACGCCATCGCGGAAGGGCGCGCTCCCGAGCGGGTCTGGCTCCTCGAACATCCCCCGCTCTACACCGCGGGCACCAGCGCCAAGGAGGCCGACCTTCTCGACGCGCGCTTTCCCGTGTTTCCCGCCGGGCGCGGCGGGCAGTTCACCTATCATGGGCCGGGGCAGCGGGTGGCCTATGTCATGCTCGATCTCAAGCGCCGCCGCCCCGACGTGCGCGCCTTCGTCGGCGCGCTGGAGGGCTGGCTGATCGGCGCGCTGCAATCGCTTGGCGTGATCGGCGAAACGCGAGAGACCCGCGTCGGCGTCTGGGTCGCGCGGCCGGACAAGCCGCGCGGAATCGACGGCGCAATGGCCGAGGACAAGATCGCGGCGATCGGCATTCGCGTGCGCCGCTGGGTTTCGTTCCACGGCGTCTCGCTCAACGTCGCGCCCGACCTCACGCATTTCCAGGGCATCGTGCCCTGCGGGATCGGCGAAGCGCATTACGGCGTCACCAGCCTTCGCGATCTCGGCCGCAGCGCCCCGATGGCGGACGTCGACGCGGCGCTACATGTGGCGTTCGAGGCGCGCTTCGGGCCGACGGCGCCCGCCGCAGGCGGCTGAGAGGCGGCGCTACGCCTGCGCGCTCGCCGCGACTCCCGGCAGGCGGCAGAACCCTTGCGCGGGCACGTCGAGCGCGGCGTTGAATTTCGACGAAAGGTTCTGGAACGCGATCAGGCCGGTCAGTTCGACGATCGCGTCGTCGTCCCAGCGCGCCTTGAGGCGCGCGCGAAGCGCGTCGTCGACCGCGTTCAGCGTCATCGCCTCGGCGTATTCGAGCGCGAGCCGCTCGTCGGGCGAGAAGCGCGCGCTATCGCGCCAGGCGACGAGTTCCAGAATCGCCTCCTCCGAGACGCCGCGCTTGGCGAGCGTCGCCGAATTGATGTCGACGCAGAAGGCGCAGTGGTTGATCTGCGAGACCCGCACGGTGACCAGCGAGCGAAGCGCGGGCGGCAGCGGCGAAGAGCGCCGGTCGAGCGCGCCGTAGAGCAGCGCCACCGCCGCGAACACCCATTTCGAGCGGCCCCACATGAGGCCGGGATCGAGCACGCGCCCGTATTTGCGCCGCTGCTGCCAAAAGAACAGCCGGATGAACCAGGGATAGTCGCCGAGCGGCTTGGCCGAAACGAACGCCATCTTTTCATGCACTCCTTGTCGCCGCGCCGGGCTCGCCCAGACACAGAATCGGCCCGCCCGCCGCCTCGGCGTCGGCGGGATCGTGGGTCACCAGCAGCACCGGCAAGCCGCGCCGCGCCGCCTCGTCGAACACGAAGCGCTGGAATTCGCGGCGCAGCGCAGAATCGAGCTTGGCGAAGGGCTCGTCGAGCAGCAGCGCCTTCGGCGCGGCAACCAACGATCGCATCAGCGCGACACGAGCGCGCTGTCCGCCCGACAGCGTCGCGGGGTCGCGATCGGAAAAGCCGGAGAGCCCGGCCTCGGCGAGCGCCGTCTCGACGCGCGCGCGCCGCGCCGTGCGCCCGCGCACTTTCGGGTCGAGACCGAACGCGACGTTGGCGCCGACCGACAGATGGGGAAAGAGGAGATCGTCCTGGAACAACACGCCGATGGCGCGCCGTTCGGCGGGCAGCGCGGTGACGTCGCTTCCATCGACGATCACCCGCCCGCTCGCGCGAAAGGCCGGATCGAGATGGCCGCCGATATAGGCGAGAAGCGTCGACTTGCCCGCCCCGCTCGGCCCCATGACCGTCGTCGCGCGGCCCGGCTCGATGCGAAAGTTGAGATCGCGCATCAACGCGCGCGCGCCGATCGCGATCGTGACGGCGTCGACTTCGAGCGCCTGCGCGGTCATGGCGACAGCATCTGACGGCGATTCGCGTAGACGAGGCGCGGCGCCATGAGCGCCGCGAGATAGACGGCCATCGGCAGCAACGCCTGCAGGAAGCCGGCGATCGCAGCGACGCGCCGGTCGCCGCCGCTGGCGAGCGCGAGCGCTTCGGTCGTCAAAGTCGGCACGCGCCCGCCGCCGGCGAACAGCGTCGCGAGATATTGCGCGACGCTGACGCTGACGCCGATCGCGAAGGCGATGGCGATCGGGCGGAACAGAATCGGCAGCTTGACGAAGAGAAACGTTCGTCCCGGCGTCGCGCCGAGCGCGGCGGCGGCGCGCGCGTAGCGCGGATCGAGCGCGCGCCAGGGGTCCGACAGCGCCAGCATCACGTAGGGGAAGACGAACAGCGCGTGCGCCCACGCGACCGCGGCGAACGTGCCGTCGATTTGCATACGCGCAAAGAATGTCTGCGCGCCGAACAGAAAGGCGAGTTGCGGCAGCAGCAGCGGAATATAGATCGCGCTGGTGCGCGGCGCGCGCCCCGCGCGATCGTCGCTTTCGAGCCAGGCGAGCGCGAGCGCAAGGGCCAGCGCGCTCGAAACGGCGGCGAGCGCGAGCGTGTCGCCGAGCGGGCGCATCAGCTCGGCGCCGTTGCGGCGCCAGACTTCGAGCGTCCAGCTCTCCGGCAACGCGTCGGGGAACGGCCAGCGCCAGGCGAACGACCAAAGCGCCAGCGCCAGAATCGCGCCGAAGGCCAGCGCCAGCGCCGCCAGCGCCGCGCCGCAGAAAGTCGCGGCGGCGATTTGCGTCGCAGCGCCGCGCTCGCCCTTGGCGGCACGGGCAAGCCCGAAGCGCGCGACGCCGATCTCGCCCAAGCGCCAAACGCCGATCGCGGCAGCAACGATCAGCAGTTGCAGCGTCGCCGCGGCGGCGCCGGGAAAGACGAGGTTCAAGTCCGGCGCCATCAAAAGGCGCAGTCCGACGACGGAGAGCGGCGCGGGATGGGAGGGCGCGAGCACCAGCGCCATGTCGACCACCGACAGCGCGTAGGCGAGCGCCGCATAGACCGGCAGGCGGATCTGCGCATAGACCTGCGGCGCGACGATCTTCAGCCAAGCCGCCGCGGGCCGGTAGCCGAGCGAGCGGGCGACGCGCATTTGCGCCGCCGCCGGAATCTGGTTCAGCGCGCCGAGCGCGACGATGACAAGAAACGGCGTTTCCTTGAGAACGAGGCCGAGCGTCAGGGCGAGACCGTAGGCGTCGTTGACGCTGGCGAAGTCGGGCGGCGAGGTCAGGCCGGTCGCCCACGGGCTGAGGAGCCGCATCAGCCAGCCGCTCGGCGCAATGAGAAAAGCGAGGCCGATGGCGATCGCGACATGCGGCGCGGCGAGCAGCGGCGCGAGCGCATATTCGAAGCCGCGGCCGCGCGCGCGCGCGCCGAGCGTCGCCAAGAGGCCGAAGGCGAGTGCGAGAGACAGCGCGGTCGCGGCGAAGCCGACCGCGATCGTCAGCCGAAGCGAGCCGGCAAGGCCCGCTTGGGCCAACAGCGCGCGCCACGGCGCGAGGCTGAACGCGTCGCCGCCGAGCGCCGGCAGAAACCCAAACGCCGGCGCCAGGGTCAGCGCCAATCCGGCGGCGATCGGGCCGCCGAACACGACATAGGCCACGAGGCGCGCGAGATTCGGCCGAGCCGCGCCCGCCCTTATTGCGCGTAGCGCTTGCGCCATTCCGCCGTGATCCGCGTCATCCACGAGGGATGCGGTTCGAGAAGCACCTTGCCGAGTTCGGCGCTGGTTGGCAGCGCCGGATTGCTCGGCAGATCGGCGAACAGTTTTTGCTGCGCGGGCGAAAGCTTGGATAGGTCGAGCACGGTGAAGGCGCCGAGCGCATGGATGTCCTGGGCGTGGGCCTGCGTCGCGGGATCGATGAGGAAATTCGCCACGACCATCGCGCCCTCCTTGTGCGGCGAATTATAGGGGATCGCGACGAAGCTGGTGTTGCCGATCGCGCCGCCCGCCAGGGTGTAGACGCGCACGCTCGCCGGCAGCCGCCCCGCTTCGACCGCGGCCGCCGCCTCGGCGGGGTCGAACGACAAGGCGAAATCGACCTCGCCGTCGTTCAATAACTGCAACTGCGCCGGGCCGTCGGCGGGAAATTGTTCGCCGTGACGCCAGAACGACGGCCTGACCGCATCGTACCAGGCCCACAGCGGCGCCGTCTCGGCGGCGAACTCCGCGTCACTCGCCGGCGCGGCGAGGCGCTCGGGATGCGGCGCGAGATCGACCAGGATCTGCTTGAGAAAGCTCGCGCCCATGAAATCCTTGGGATCGGGGTGGGTGAAGCGGCCGGGATGTGCTTTGATCCACTGCGCGAGGTCGCCCAGCGTGCGCGGCGCCATGGCCACGTGCGCGGAATTGTCGATGAACACGAACTGCGCGAGCCGCCAGGGCGATTCCATGCCGTCGACGGGAATGGTGAAGTCGGTGACGTTCGACGGTTTGTTGGTCGTGTCGACATAAATTGCATTGGGAAGCTTCTGGGCGAACGGCCCGTAGAGCAGACCCTTCTCCTTCATCGAGAGGAAATTCGGCCCGTTGATCCAGATCATGTCGACCGAGCCGTCGGCGTCGCGTCCGGCGCTCTTCTCGGCGACGACGCGCGCGACCGCTTCGCCGGTGTCCGTAAGTTTCACCTGCCTCAACTCGACGCCGTAGCGGCGCTGGACCTCGGCGCCGACCCAGGCGATGAAGCTGTTGGTGCGCTCGTCGCCGCCCCAGGCGTTCCAATAGACGGTCTGGCCACGCGCTTTGGCGAGCACTTCGTCCCAGCCCGCGTCGGCGCGCGCCGACGCCGCGGCGCCGAACAGCGCCAGTCCAAAGCTAAGCGCGTAGATCAACCGCTTCATTCGGCTTTCCTTTCTTCGTTTGTGACTCGACGGAGGCCGCCGAGGGTCGAGCGCGGTCTTTCGGCGCGAACGCGGTCCAGCCCCAGCGCCAGCGCGTCAGCGTGGTGACGAAGCACAGCGCCGCGAAGGCGTAGGCGAGCGCGGGGAACGCCGCGGGCCAAAGGCACATCGCGAAAAACAGCGCGATCGTTTCCGCGCCTTCGGTCAGCCCGCCGAGATAGTAGAGGCCCTTGTGGGGATAGTCCGGCGCTTTCAGGCCGCACGCGGCGGCGACCGCCGCAAACGCGAGAAAGCTCGAACCCGTGCCGACGAAGGCGAGCAGCAGCGCCGCCGCCGCCAGGGCGTTGCGTTCGGGATCGGCGAAGGCGAAGCCGAGCGGGATCAGCGCGTAAAAGAAGAAATCGAGCGCGATGTCGAGGAACGCGCCGCGATCGGTCGGCCCGAGCCGCCGCGCCAGCGCCCCGTCGAGCCCGTCGGCGAGGCGATTGAGCGCGATCAGCGCGAGCGCCGTTCGATAAGCGCCAAAGCCGAGCGCCAGCGCGGCGAGCGCGCCGAGCGCGAAACCGGCGAGCGTGACCGCGTCGGCTTTAACGCCCGCCTCGGCGAGCCGCGCCGCGGCCGGCGCCAGGGCGCGGCGAACGATCGGTTGCAGGCGAGAATCGAACATCGGCTACCCCCTCAGCCAGGCGAAGACACGGCCGGAAAGACGAAGCGCCCATTGCGGCGTGTGGGCCCGCCGCCACTGGCCGGCGACCGCCCTCGCAGCGTCGTTCCAGCCGGGATAGGGATGGATCGTATTGAGGATCGCGCCGAGGCCGAGACCGTGGCGCATCGCCAGGGTGAATTCGCCGAGCATTTCGCCGGCACGCGCGCCGACGATCGTCACGCCGAGAATTCGATCCTTTCCCGGCCGTGTCAGAACCTTGACGAAGCCGCGATCGGCGCCGTCGGCGATGGCGCGGTCGAGTTCGCTCAAGTCGTAGCGCGTCGTCTCGTAGCGAACGCCGCGCTCGCGCGCTTCCGTCTCGTTGAGGCCGACGCGCGCGATTTCCGGGTCGGTATAGATCGCCATGGGAAAGGCGGACAGCCGCGCTTTGCCGGGCTTCAACGGGCCGAGCAGCGCATGACTCGCGGCGAGCACGCCGTATTGGCCGGCGGCATGGGTGAACTGCAACTGGCCGAGGACGTCGCCGGCGGCGTAGATCGTCGGCAGGCGCGTGCGCAGCCGCTCGTCGACGACGAGGCGCCCCCCGTCCAACAGGCCCAATTCCTCCAGGCCGAAGCCGCGCGTGCGCGGACGCCGGCCGACCGCGACGACGACGCGGTCGAAGGCGATACGGCCGCCGTCGGCAAGATGCGCGACGCACTCCGATTCGCCCCGCGCGAAGGCCGCGACGGCGACGCCCTCGATCACCGCGACGCCATCGGCGGCCAGCAACGCGCGCATCGCTTCGCGCACCTCTTCGTCCTCGCGCGCAATGAGGCGCGGCGCGCCCTCGATGAGGGTCGTCGCGCTGCCGAGCCGGGCGAAGCTCTGCGCGAGTTCGCAGCCGATCGCCCCGCCGCCGACGACCAGCAGCCGCGCGGGGCGCTCGCTCAGGGCCCACAGCGTTTCTGAGGTCAGCGGCGCGACGTCGGATAGGCCTGGGATCGGCGGCAGGATCGGCTCGGCGCCGGTCGCCACGACGATACGTCGGCTGGTCACGCGGCGCCCGTCGACCTCGACCGTCCAGGGATCGAGGAGGCGCGCGCGGGCTGAAATCACTTCGGCGCCGAGGCCGCGATAGCGCTCGGCCGAATCGTGCGGCGCGACCTTGGCGACGACGGCGCGAACGCGCGCCATGACGGCGGCAAAGTCCGGATCGAGCCGACCCGTCAGGCCGAGAGCCTCGGGCCTGCGCCCCTCGTGCGCGAGCTTGGCGGAGCGGATGAGCGCCTTGGACGGCACGCAGCCGGTGTTGAGGCAGTCGCCGCCCATTGCGCCCTGTTCGATCAGCAACACCCGCGCGCGCGCCGCCGCCGCGATCATTGCGGCGACCAATCCGGCCGATCCGGCGCCGACGACGATCAAATTGTAGTCGAAGCGGCGCGGCCGCGGCCACGCCGCGAGCGCGGCGCGCGATTCGCGCCAGGCGCCGAGACCCTTGGCGGCGAAGGGCGCCGCCGCCAGGGCGATGAGCGCGACGACGATGCGCGCGCTCAAGATGTCCTGGGGCGCGGCGATCGAAGCGAATTGCTGACCGGCGACGACATAAAGGATGACGATCGGCAGCGCGCCGACCAGCGTGACCAGCACGAACGTGCTCACGCGCATGCGCGTCAGGCCGACCCCGAGATTGACGGCGAAGAACGGAACGAGCGGGGTCAATCGCGCCGCGAAGAGATAGCGCGCGCCGTCGCGCGCGACGCCGCGATTGACGCGGGCGACGAAGTCGGGAAAGCGCGCCTCGACCGCGTCGCGAAAGACAGTGCGGGCCAGCAGCATGGCGACCGTCGCGCCCAGCGTGCTGGAAAAGGAGACGAGCGGGACGCCGATCCATGGCCCGAACAGCGCGCCACCCGCGACGCTCATCGTCCAGGCGCCCGGCAGCGACAACGCCGCGAAGGCGACGTAGAGCGCGGCGTAGGCGAGCGCCGAAACGGCGAGATGCTCACCCGCCCAGCCTTTCGCCGCGACCAGCGAAGCCGCGACGCGGTGCGGGTCGGCCGCGCCGATCAAAGCGAGGCCAACGATCAGGGCGGCGACGAGCGCGGCAATGAGCCAGCCCGCGCGCCGATCGTGCCGGCTCGGAAATGCCAAGGCCATGCGGTGCGTCGCCCCCAGTCCGCTCAAACGCTCGTCCCCGTCCGTAGCGCTTTTCGCTCCGGCTGGCGAAATTGTTTCACCGGCGAGGTGAAAATCCCCGCGCGGGGCTCGCCGGGCGCGGAAGGCCCGATCGCGCCCGGCCGTCGGGCGGCGGGCTCTGGCGCGCGACGCGCGCTTCGCTTAGGAAGGCGCGCCGACCCTCGACTTTCTCGAGCGGCCTCGTCGACGAGCTTCGCCATGTACGCCGCCCCTCAACGCGATCGCGACCGGATCGACGGCATGGCGACTTTCGCCGCAGCGGCGTTCCTGACCGGCATGGGCCTCGTCGCGGCGCTGGCGCGGGTCGGCGCACCCGACCGGCTCGTCGAAGCGCTGGGCCCGCTCATCGCCCTGTTCGGCCTAATGATCATCGGCGTCGCGACCCGCACGGCGCGGCTGGCCGATTTTCTCGCGGCGCGGCGCGCGGTGCCGCCGATCTATGGCGGGCTCGCCTTCGCAGCGACGGCCACGGGGCTCGTCGCCGCGCTCGAGTCCGGCGCGAACGGCCGAAGCCCGCTGCCCTGGCCCGCCGTCGCGCTCGGCCTCGCCGGCGCCGCGCTGATCGTCGGTCCGCTCATTCGGCGTGCGAGCGCGAGCGCGCTGAGCGACCTCCTGGCGACGCGTTTTCCCGCCGCGCCGACCCGCTGGGCGCTCGCCGTCGCGCTGTGGGCCGTCGGCGTCTTGACCGCGACGGCGGGGTTCGACGCGGCGGTCGACGTTGTCGTCGCGCACGTTGGGCAGAGCCGACGCGCGGCGGAGGTCGTCGTCGCGCTCGCGCTGGCGACGAGCGTCGTTCCCGGCGGCCTGAAGGGCTTGCTGTGGAGCGACGCGGCGAGCGCCGGCAGCGCCCTGGCGATCGCGGCGATCGGCGCCGCCCTGGCGTGGAGCGGCGCCGGCGCGAGCGCCGCGCCGCTCGCCGAGACGGCGAGCGGTTGGCTCGCCCTCCCCGCGCGCGCCGACTCCGCGTCGCTGTTGCTCGGCGCGGCCTGCGCGCTCGGCGTCGGCGCGTTCTTCGCATTCACCCCGGCGGCGATCGGCGCGCCGCCGACGCAAGCGCGGCGCGCCGGGCTCTACGGCCTCTTTTTTTGCCTCGTCGGCCTCGCGCTGGGCGCGACCGGCTTCGCGGCGTTCCGGCCCGACGCGGCGGCCGGTTCGCCGACCGCGGGCGCGCTCGTCGGCGCCGCGACATGGCTGCCCGCTCTCGCGCTCGCCCGCGCCGGCGTTCTCGGCGCGGCGCGCGCCGCGGGCATCGATCTTTCCACCGCCTACGCCCGCATGACGGTCTTGGCGAGCGTCCGCATCGCCCGCATTCGTCTGATGATGCTGGCGGTCGTCGTCCTGGCCGCGGTCGTCTCGGACCTCGGGCTCGTCCATTCCGCGAGGGCGATCGCTCTCGCGCTGGCGCTCAACCTGGCGCTGATCGTCCCCTCGCTGGTCCTGGCGCTGGTCTCGAGCGGCGGCTCGTCGGCGGCCTTCGCCGCGCTGGCGGCCGGCTTCGCCGCGCTGGCGTGGCGCGGCTTCGCAGCGGGCGCGTCGGCAAGCCTGAGCGAAATCCTGATCGACGCGTTGATCGCCGGCGCGGCGGCCCTTCTCGTCGGCGCCGCAGTCGGCGTTGTCGCGCCACGGGCCGCCGGCGCCTCGAAGAGAGGCGCGCGCCTCGACCCGTTCATCGACTTGCCCTTCGAGGCGAGCGAGTGAAGTCTCAAGCCGTCAGCACGCGGCGCGCTTCGTCGTAGACGCGCCGATCGCCGGCGGCGATGATTCGCCCGCCGTTCGCGGCGTCGCCGCCGTCCCACGTCGTCATCACGCCGCCCGCCCCCATGACGATGGGAACCAGCGCGACGACGTCGTGCGGCTTGAGATTGGCCTCGACGACGAGATCGACGAAGCCGCCGGCGAGCGCGCAATAGGCGTAGCAATCGCCGCCGTAACGCGCGAGACGCGCCGCCTCTTCGACGCGACGGTAAGCCTGCCGATCCGCCGCGTCGGGGATGAGCGACGGGTTCGTCGTCATCACCGTCGCCTCGGCGAGGCGGGCGCAGGGGCGCGTGCGCAGCCCCCGCGTCACCCATTCGCTCGGCGGCGAATCGCCGCGCGACGGCGCGAGGCAACGCACGCGGGCGCGCTTGCCGTCGCCGAAATAGCGCTCGCGCGTGAACGGCTGCGCCATCATGCCGTAGACCGGCTTGCCCCGATGCATCAGGCCGATCAGCGTGCCCCAGGTCGGCAGTCCCGAAATGAAGCTCTTGGTGCCGTCGATGGGGTCGAGCACCCAGACGTATTCGGCGTCCGGCCGATCGCGGCCATATTCCTCGCCGATGACGCCGTGCGCGGGAAAGGTCTGCGCGATTAGGCGTCGCATCGCCGCTTCGGCGCCGCGATCGGCCTCGGTGACCGGATCGAAGACGCCGCCGCGCGACTTGTCCTCGGCCCCGATCGCCGTGCGGAAGAACGGGAGAATCACTTCGCCCGAGACCTGCGCGAGTCGGTCGACGAAGGCCGCGAAGTCGACCGCGGTCATGCCGAAAGCTCCAAAACCACCAAACAGAGCCGCGTATTTTGCATATCTGCCATTCCCGATTATTGGAGGTAGCGCCCCGATGAACTATTGGAGTACATGTAAACCATTGTTTCACATACGAATATTTATCGGTCTCGATCGCGCGGTCCGAGCGGCCTGTTGCAGAATCGTCACAGTCCCGACAATCGCCCCTCATTGGTGCAGAAACATCTTGCATTTGTTGCGATGCAAGGACATATTGTTGCGGTGCGGCATGACCTGCCGCATATGCCCTCCTTGGGCGTTTCCTCCCTAGACTCAGGCCGCCGTGGCAACATGGCGGCCTCCTTTTTTCTGACCCCCTGTGTTCCGGCCGCGCGCTCCGCGCCGCAGCCTATTCGGCCGCCAGTCGTCCTGCGCCCAATTCGACGACGACGCGCGCCACCAGCGCCTCGGCCGCCGCGAACAGCGCCTCGGCGAGCGTGCGCGCCCGCTCCAATTTCACCATCCGTCGCTCGTCCATATAGAGCGCGCGGTTGATCTCGATCTGCACGGCGTGCCGCGCGTTCGCCGGCGCGCCGTAGCGCTCGGTGATGTAGCCGCCCGCATAGGGCTTGTTGCGGCGGAGGCGATAGCCCCGCGCCAGCAGGGCCGATTCGAGCGCCTCGACCACCCAGCCGGCGGCGCTGGCGCCGAAACGGTCGCCGATGACGATGTCGAGCGGGCCCTCGGCGAGCGTCGAGGGCATGGAGTGGCAGTCGATCAGGATCGACAGCCCGAATCGCGCCCGCGCGCGCTCGACCAGGCCGCTCAGACGCTCGTGGTAGGGCCGATGCAATGCGGCGATTCGCGCCAGGGCGTCGGCGACGGCGATTCGTCCCTTGTAGATCGGCTGCGCATCGCCGACGACGCGCGGAATCGCGCCCAGGCCCGCCGCGACGCGCAACGAGCGCGTATTGGCGAATTCGGGCAGCGGCCCGTCGAACATCTGCGGATCGAGCTCGAACGGCTCGCGGTTGGCGTCGAGAAAGGCGCGCGGGAAATGCGCGCGCAGCAACGGCGCGCCGAGCGCGACGCAGGGCAGGAACAATTCGTCGACGAAGGCGTCCTCGGAGCGGCGCAGCGTCAGCGGGTCCAGCCGCGCTGCGTCGAGAAAGCCTTTGGGATAGTGCGAGCCCGAATGGGGCGAATCGAAGATCAGCGGCGCCGCGAGAACGCGCGGCTCGACGACGTCGAACGGCGGCTGAAACTCCGCTTCGCCCGCCCACCCCGGCTCGTCCATCGCGTCCTGCTCTCCCACGCCGGTCGTCGAACCGACGCCCGCCATTTCATCATAATCGCATTCGCGCCTTACCTGGCAACGCCAACTGCAATAAAGTCGCCGGGCCTTCACTCGATTTTTACTCGGTGGGGGCGATGATGGCGAGATCACTGGGGACTGTTGATGAACGCGTTGGCCGAAACATCCGCAAGAATCCTGCTCGCCGAGGACGACGGCGACATGCGCCGCTTCCTGGTCAAGGCGCTGCAGAACGCCGGCTACTCCGTCGCCTCGTTCGACAACGGCCTGTCCGCGTACAATCGCCTGCGCGAGGAGCCGTTCGAGCTGCTGCTGACCGACATCGTGATGCCGGAGATGGACGGCATCGAGCTGGCGCGCCGGGCGACCGAGCTCGACCCCGAGATCAAGGTGATGTTCATCACCGGCTTCGCCGCCGTGGCGCTCAACCCCGACAACAAGGCCCCCAAGGACGCGCGCGTGCTCTCCAAGCCCTTCCACCTGCGCGACCTCGTCAACGAGGTGCAGCGGCTGCTGCAGGCGGCGTGAGGGGGCGAGGGGCGGCGCCGTTCGCCCTCGAAGTCTTCCCGGTCCGCTGCGCCTGATCCGTGCTCGGCCTCAATGTCGCGCCCGGTTCGCACGGCCGAATGCTCTGCATTCGCCTTGGGTTGCTCGCGATAGGACGTTCGGGAGAACGCCCGTCTCTCGACGGGCTATGGCTCGCAAACATTGTCGCCTGCGCGCGGCTCAGGCCGGCGGCCAGCGATAATCACATCTTTTCCTCTTGTTCCTTCGAGGACGATGCGGCGCCAAGAAGCGCGCCTCGCGGCGCGTCCCCTCATCCGGCCGGCTCCGCCGGCCACCTTCTCCCGCGAGGGGCGCGCGTTGACAGAAGGGGGCGCGAAGGGGCGCGCGTCTTGCCAAATGCTTCGAAAGGTCGCACTTTCCGTTAGGAACGCCCGCCGCGCCGAAAAACTCGGCTCAATCGGCGGCAGTTGCGGGCAAGCGCGGCGGGGGGGCCGACAATCGTGAGCGACGCGGGAAATTCCGACCTCAGCGGCTCCTCGCAGCCCAGCTTCGGCGACGCCGCGGCGGGCGACAGCTTCACCGAAACGACGTCGACGTCCTGGCTGCAGCGCATCATCAATTCGTTCGTCGGGGCGCTGATCGGGCTGATCCTCATCGTCGCCTCGATCGTCGGCATCTTCTGGAACGAGGGCCGCGCGATCGCCACTGCGCGCGCCCTCGCCGAGGGCGCCGGAGCGGTGGTCGGCGTCGACGCCGGCAAGGTCGATCCCGCCAACGACGGCAAGCTCGTGCACATAGCGGGGCCGGCGAAAGCGACGGCGCCGCTGATCGACCCGCAATTCCAGGTCAAAGCGAGCGGGCTGAAGCTGCTGCGCAAGGTCGAGATGTACCAGTGGCGTCAGGACGAACACAGCGAGACGCACAACAAGCTCGGCGGCGGCCAGGAGACGGTGACGACCTACACCTATAGCCGCGAATGGAAGAGCAGGCTCAACGATTCCAGCCTCTTCCGTCATCCCGAAAGCCACGCCAATCCGCCGATGGCTTTCGAGCGGCGCGAGTTCGTCGCCGCCGACGCCAAGCTCGGCGCGTTCGCGCTCGGCCCCGACCTCATCGCCAAGCTCGGCGATGGAGCGCAGTTCGACGTCGACCCTTCCGCCCTCGCCGGGCGAGCCGCGCAGACGCCGCCCGAGCGGGTCGTCGACGGGGCGATCTACGTCGGCGCCGATCCAGCCGGCCCGCGGGTCGGCGATCTCAGGGTTTCCTATTTTCTCGACCCCAACGGCGCGGTCAGCGCCATCGCCCGCCAGACCGGCGACGGCCTCGGCCCCTATCAGACCAAAGCCGGCGGAACGCTCTACATCCTCGATCCCGGCTCGCTCGACGCCGCGCAGATGTTCAAGCAGGCCGAGGACCAGAACAAAGTCACGACCTGGATCGTGCGCGCGGTCGCGCTCGTTGCGATGGGGATCGGCTTCGCCCTGGTGTTCTCGCCGCTTTCGGCGCTCGCCGCCGTCATCCCCTTCCTGGGCTCGCTCGTCGGCGCCGGCGCGGGGCTGATGGCGTTCGTCCTGACCCTCGTCCTCGGGCCGCTGACGATCGCCATCGCCTGGTTCGCGGTGCGCCCGCTGATGTCGATCGCCATCGCGGTCGCCGGCCTCGCGGGGGCGGTTCTCGTCTCGCGGCTGCGTTCGTCGCGCCGGTCCGCGCCGGCGGGCCTCGCGCCCAAGGCGCGGTGACGGCGGCGCGCTTCGGCTCGGCGATCCCGTCGCTCGGCGCCGTCTTCATTGCTTTTGCGCGTCCCGCCATGAAATACTGGCGAGGCCAACAGCAGGGTCGGACATCGCCATGCCGCGAGGCTCGTTGTTCCCTTTCATGGTCTTCGCTCTTCTGGCCGCGCTGCCGCCGAACGTCGGGCAGGCGCAGGAGGCTCCTGCAAAGGCTGCGGCACCGGCGGCCAGGGACACCAGGTCCGCCCCGGCGGAAAAGCCCCGGCTCCCCGCGGATTCGACCACCCACCACACCCTGACCCTCGAAGGCCGCAGCCTCGCGTTCACGGCGACCGCCGGGTCGATCCGCCTCGAGGACGCCGACGGCGCGCCGCAGGCCGAGGTCGCCTACGTCGCCTATCAGCTCGACGGAGCCGACGCGGCCCGCCGGCCGGTGACCTTCGCGATCAACGGCGGTCCGGGCGCGGGCTCGGCCTGGCTGCAACTGGGCGCGCTCGGCCCCTGGTGCCTGCCGATGAAGGATCTGTCGCCCTCCTCGCCGCCGGACCTCGTCGACAACGCCGATACCTGGCTCGACTTCACCGATCTCGTGTTCATCGACCCGCCGGGGAGCGGCTACAGCCGGATCGTCGCGTCCGGCGAGGCGGCCAGGAAAAAGCTGTGGTCGATCGACGGCGACATCGACGCGCTGAGCGTCGTCATCCGCCGCTGGCTCGTCGCCAACCAACGGCTCGCCTCGCCCAAGTTTATCGTCGGCGAAAGCTACGGCGGCTTTCGCGGCCCGCTGCTGGCCAAGGCCCTCGCCGACGAGCAGGGCGTCGGCGTCAGCGGACTGGTCCTGATTTCCCCGGTGCTGGATTTCGGCGCTTATGTCGGCGGCCCGAACCAGCCGATCCCGCCGCTCTCCCGCCTGCCGTCCTACGCGGCGGCCTATCGCGAGAAGAAGGGCCCGGTGAGCCGCGCCGATCTCGCCGACGTCGAGCAATACGCGGTCGGCGACTATCTGCGCGATTGGCTGCGCGGCCCGCGCGACGCCGCGGCGGTGGCGAGGATCGACGAGCGCGTCGCGGCGCTGACCGGCATGGACCCGGCGACCGTGCGGCGGCTCGGCGGCGAGATCGACAAGGACGATTTCCTGCGCGAGTTCGAGCGCGCGCAGGGCAAGGTGGTCGCCTTCTACGACGCCTCCGTCGACGCCTACGATCCCTTCCCAACCAAGACCTGGAGCCACGCCCTCGACCCCATCGCCGCCGGCTTCGTCGGCCCTTTCACCAGCGCGATCGCCGACCTCTACGAGCGCAAGCTGGGCTGGAAGATCGAGGATCGCTACGAGTTGCTGAACGAGGCGGTCGGCAAGGATTGGAACTGGGGCGGCAGGCTCCATCCGCCCGAAGCCCTCACCGCGCTGCGGCAGATGCTGGCGCTCGACCCGAATTTTCGCGTCCTGATCAGCCACGGCCTGACCGACCTGCAGACGCCTTATTTCGCCACCCAGCTCGAGCTCGATCAAATCCCCGACTACGGCGCGCCGGGACGGCTGATCCTCAAGGTTCGCCCCGGCGGCCACATGCACTACAGCCGCGACGACGCCCGCAAAGCCCTGCGCGAGGACGCCGAGCGGCTGATCGAAGGGCGCTGAGCGAAGCGGCGTGCGCGCGGCGCGTCCGGGGCGTAAACCACGCGCGCAGATTCCGCCGCGCCCCGCCGCTTTCTCGCCGTCTCGCCGTCCCGCCCCTTGACGCCCCCGCCGGCGCGCCCTATCTCAGCGCCGGCCGTTAGCACTCTATTCAACCGAGTGCTAACGGCGCTTCGCACCCAACTCAACCGGCCGGCGTTGATTTCGACGCGCCGGCGAACGCGAGATAGGAAGCTCAACTCATGAAATTCCGTCCCCTGCATGACCGCGTCGTCGTCCGCCGCCTCGAAGGCGAGGAGAAGACGAAGGGCGGCATCATTATCCCGGACACCGCCAAGGAGAAGCCGCAAGAGGGCGAGATCATCGCCGTCGGCCCCGGCGGGCGCGACGAGAACGGCAAGCTGACGCCGCTCGACGTGAAGAAGGGCGACAAGGTGCTGTTCGGCAAGTGGAGCGGCACCGAGGTCAAGATCGACGGTCAGGACCTCCTGATCATGAAGGAATCCGACATCATGGGCGTGATCGCCTGATCCGGCTCCTTTCCGCCAACGAATGACATTCGGCCCGCGACGGGCCAGGAGATTACATACATGGCTGCCAAAGACGTACGTTTTTCCTCCGACGCGCGCGACAAGATGCTGCGCGGCGTCGACATCCTCGCCAACGCGGTCAAGGTGACGCTCGGCCCCAAGGGTCGTAACGTCATTCTCGACAAGTCGTTCGGCGCTCCCCGCATCACCAAGGACGGCGTCACCGTCGCCAAGGAGATCGAGCTCGAGGACAAGTTCGAGAACATGGGGGCGCAGATGGTGCGCGAAGTCGCCTCCAAGACCAACGACACCGCCGGCGACGGCACCACCACCGCCACCGTGCTCGCCCAGGCGATCGTCAAGGAAGGCGCCAAATACGTCGCCGCCGGGATGAACCCGATGGACCTGAAGCGCGGCGTCGACCTCGCGGTCGCCGAGGCGGTCAAGGACATCGCCAAGCGCTCCAAGAAGATCAAGGAATCGGCTGAGGTCGCGCAGGTCGGCTCGATCGCCTCGAACGGCGACAAGTCGATCGGCGAAATGATCGCCAAGGCGATGCAGAAGGTCGGCAACGAAGGCGTCATCACCGTCGAAGAGGCCAAGAGCCTGGAGACGGAGCTCGACGTCGTCGAGGGCATGCAGTTCGACCGTGGCTACCTCTCGCCCTACTTCATCACCAACGCCGAGAAGATGGTCGCCGAGCTCGAGGACGCTTACATCCTCATCCACGAGAAGAAGCTGTCTTCGCTGCAGCCGATGCTCCCGGTGCTCGAGGCTGTCGTGCAGACCGGCAAGCCGCTGGTCATCATCGCCGAGGACATCGAAGGCGAGGCTTTGGCCACGCTCGTCGTCAACAAGCTGCGCGGCGGCCTGAAGGTCGCGGCGGTCAAGGCGCCCGGCTTCGGCGATCGCCGCAAGGCGATGCTCGAGGACATCGCCATCCTCACCGGCGGCCAGATGATCGCCGAGGACCTCGGCATCAAGCTCGAGAACGTCACCCTTCAGATGCTCGGCAAGTCCAAGCGCGTGCGCATCGAGAAGGAAAACACCACGATCATCAACGGCGCCGGCAAGAAGAGCGACATCGAAGGCCGCGTCGCGCAGATCAAGGCGCAGATCGAGGAGACCACCTCCGACTACGACAAGGAGAAGCTCCAGGAGCGTCTGGCCAAGCTCGCGGGCGGCGTCGCGGTGATCCGAGTCGGCGGCGCGACCGAGGTCGAGGTCAAGGAGAAGAAGGACCGCGTCGACGACGCCCTCAACGCCACCCGCGCGGCGGTCGAGGAAGGCATCGTGGCGGGCGGCGGCGTCGCGCTGCTGCGCGCCAAGGCGTCGGTCGCCAAGCTCAAGAGCGAGAACGCCGACGTGCAGGCCGGCATCAACATCGTGATGAAGGCGCTGGAATCGCCGATCCGTCAGATCGTCGAGAACGCCGGCGGCGAAGGCTCGATCGTCGTCGGCAAGATCCTCGACAACAAGTCGCAGACCTACGGCTTCGACGCGCAGACCGAGACCTATGTCGACATGCTGGAAGCCGGCATCATCGACCCCTCCAAGGTCGTGCGCACGGCGCTGCAGGACGCGGCCTCGGTCGCCGGCCTCCTCATCACCACCGAGGCGATGGTCGCCGAAGTGCCGAAGGACAAGCCGGCGATGCCGATGGGCGGCGGCGGCGGCGGCATGGGCGGCATGGACTTCTAAGGTCCGACGCACAAGTCAACGGAAAGGGCGGCTTCGGCCGCCCTTTTTGTTGGCGGGCGTAATCGGGCGCGCGGCGGGCGGGTTACGAAGATTTCACGTCGAAGCGGCGAGCGCAGCCTTCTTTTGCTCCGCCCGGTCTGATAGTGCGGGCGCGACCGCCGAACGCTATCCAACGCGAAAGACCCGCACTCCATGCGAACCTTGAGCCTCGCCGTCGCCGTCTTCGCGCTCATAGCGTTCGCCCTCGGGCTCGCGGCGCCCAGCGCGTTGAACTTCGTCATCGCCGCCGCTGCGGCGGCCAGCGCCGTCACAACCTTCCGCTCGACCGAGCTTTCGTCGTTCCTGAAGATCTTCAAGGGATTGTTCGGCGTCGAGACGATCGTCTTCGGGTTCGCCTATCTCGTCGCCGAGACCGGCTATTGGCCCGAGGCCTACAAGGAATATTCCCTGCCGAGCTACCTGCCGCTGGCGACGGCCCTCTTCGGCATCGCCATCTTCGGCGTCTCGCACATTCCGCTGGTTCGCCGGATGATGTCGATCGCCGACCCCTTCTTCGAGGCGCGGACCCCCCTGCCGCTGCGCATCTGGCCGTTCCCCCGCTTCGTCGCCAGCCAGGCCGGCTACGCCAAGGCCTGCATCGTCTTCCTCATTCTCATCAACCAGTTCGAGGTCGCGCTGACCGTTCGGCTGAATTTCTTCCAGGCCGACTTCGGCAACGCGCTCCAGGTGCCCGACGCGATCCATCGCACCGCCTTCTGGCACCAGTTGCTGGCGGTCTTCACGCCGGTCGCGATGATCCTGGTGTTGGCCTTGGTGATCGAGTTTTATGTCGCCTCGGTGTTCGTGCTGCAATGGCGACGCTGGATGACCGTGTCGTATACGACGCGTTGGCTCCTCAATTCGATGCACTACAAACTGATGTTCGCGTCGGATCTCGCCGACAACCCCGATCAGCGCATTTCGCAGGACGTCGGCAGTTTCATCAACGGCGGCGGCACCGGCATCGTCTCCGGCAACGTCGGCATCTACAACTATACGATCCAAGTCATTCAGTCGTCGACGAATTTCGTCTCGTTCTCGATAATCTTGTGGAGTCTTTCCAACGGCTTCAAGTTGCCGTACATCGACCGTGAGGCGCCCGGGCTGCTGTTCTGGGTCGCTTTCCTCTACGCTTGCGCCGCTACATACATAACCCAGGTAATCGGCGGGCGGCTGTCGAAACTGTATTTCAAGCAGCAGGCCGTCGAAGCGGATTTCCGCTTCAGTCTCACCAGAATTCGCGAATACAGCGAGCAGATCGCGCTGCTTCGCGGCGAGAATAGCGAAATATCCGCCGCCACCAATCGTTTCGAGAAGGTCTTCGACAACTACTATCGAATCATCGGCGTGAGGAAATGGCTTCTCGCCTTCAACCAGGCCTACAATCAGATTTCCGTCATCATTCCCTATGTCATATCTGCGCCGTTCTACTATCTCGGCAAGATATCGCTAGGACAGCTTTCGCAGACCGCCGACGCCTTCGGCAACGTCAACGCAGCGATGAATTTCTTCGTCAATCAATACGTCGGCCTCGCCGACTTCAAATCGACCCTGGATCGCTTGGCCTCGTTCGACGCGGCGTTCGCCCGCACCCTCGCGCTGCGATCGCAAACTGCGGGCATTCGCGCCACGCCGTCGCCTGGAGATGAAATCGCCATTCCCGACCTCGCCGTCGACCTGCCCGACGGGACCAAGCTGGCGCGTATCGGCGATCTGGTCCTCGTGCCGCAAGAGCCCACCTTGGTCATCGGGCCCTCGGGCGTCGGCAAGTCGACCCTTTTCCGCGCCATCGCGGGCATTTGGCCGTTCGGCCAGGGCGAAATTCACCAGCCGCGCTACGCCAAGCTGATGCTGCTGCCGCAGCGACCCTACATCCCGATGGGCTCGCTGCGCGAAGCGATCGCCTACCCGGCCGCGCCGTCCGCCTACTCCGACGAGGCGATTCGCGACGCCCTGGTCAAGGTCGGCCTGCCCGCGCTCGCCGATCGGCTCGACGACGTCGACAATTGGCAGATGCGCCTCTCGGGCGGCGAGCAGCAACGCCTCGCGATCGCGCGCGCGCTGCTCGCGGCGCCCGACTGGCTCTTCCTCGACGAAGCGACCTCGGCGCTCGACGAGGCGAGCGAAAGCCAGGTCTATCGCGCCGTCGCGCAAACGCTGCCCAAGACGACCCTCGTCTCGATCGGCCATCGCGCAACCCTCGCCGCTTTCCACAAGCGGCGCATCGCGCTGACGCCGCACGTCGGCGCGCCAGCGACGATCGCGGCGGCGGAGTGAAACGGCGCCGCCCGCAGTCCGCTCAAAGCGAGCGGACCATCCGCAGTTCGCCGCGCGCCCCCTTGATCACGAGATCGCCGTTGACGAGATCCCAGGACGGCGCCGCCAGCAGCGCCGAGAGGAAGCCGAACTCGATCGCCATCGTGTCCTTGTCGCATTTCTTCTTGGTCAGGGCGTAGGGGCCGACCAGCAGGTGCTGATCCTTGACCGGATACATCGTCGCCGACCACGAGTTGCAGCCGGTGAAGCCGGAGCCGCGCATTGCGCTGTCGATCTTGAGGCTGACGTCGAGGGTGGCGTCGACCGGCTTGCCGTTGAGCTCGCGCAGCGACCAGGTCTGGTCGAGCGGAAAATTCTTCTGCTGCGGCGGCAGAGGCGTCGGCGGCTTGTCGTCCTCCTGGCTCCCCGATCCTGCGTGCGCGGCGAAGGCGACGCCGAGCGCGACGAGGGCGATCGCCATCCGCGAAAGAGCGCGTTTCATGATTCGGTCCTTTTTTCCGGCGCGGGTCCACTGATCGGCGCACCGGATATACCGAGCGACCGGGCGACGCGCAATGGCGCCCGGTATCTGTCGAACCGCGCATTTTTGCGGCGTCGGCGGCCGCTTCCCCCCTTGCGCGGCGTTCGAGCGTCACCAGATTGAAATCGACGCGGGCCTTTCGGGGACGCGTCTGTCGTCCGCGCCGCCAATCCGGGGCGCGGGCGCTCATATCGCTTCAAAAGGAGGATGTGGTCATGCTGAACTATGATTTTTCGCCTTTCTACCGGTCCACGATCGGCTTCGACCGGTTGCTGGCGCTGCTCGACAAGAGCGCCGGGCTCGAGTCCAACGCGCCTGCCTATCCGCCCTACAACATCGAACGGACGGGCGAGAACGCCTATCGCATCACGCTGGCGGTCGCCGGCTTCGCCGAAAACGAACTGACGGTCGAAACCCGCGAGAACACGCTGACCGTGCGCGGGGCCAAGGACGCGCAGCAAAAGAACGGCGAGGAAAAGCGCGATATGCTCTATCAGGGCATCGCCGCGCGCGCCTTCGAGCGCCGGTTCCACCTGGCCGATCATGTGAGCGCGACGCGCGCGAGTTGCGAGAACGGATTGCTGCACATCGACCTCGTGCGCGAAGTTCCGGAAGCCCAGAAGCCGCGCACGATCGCGATCCAGACCGTCGGCAAGACGATCGACGTCGCCCCGCAGGCCAAGCAGGCCGCGTGACGCCGCCCCGCGGCCGCGCTGGGGTAAAGAAGGAAGACGCGAAGGGCGCCCCGCGAGGGACGCCCTTTTTCGTTCAATCCAGCGGCGTCACCGGCAGATCGTTCACCGCCTTCGGCTTCTTGCTCGGCGGCGGCGCGTCCGGCGTTTCGGCGGGCGGCGGCGATTTCGCCGCCACGACGCTCGCCGGGGCGTCGGCCTTGGCGGCGGGAGACGGCGGGGGCGGGCTCGCCGGCGTTGCGACCGGCGGCGTCACGACCGCCGGCGTCACGACCGCCGGCGTGGCGGCGGGTTCGGCGGGCTTTTCGGAGGCCGGCGGATTGGTCGCCTTGGCGACGGCGGCGGGCGGCGCGCTCGTGCGCTTGGCGTCGGGCGACTTGGGTTTGGGCTTCTTGATCTGATCGGGCGGCTTCGCCGCGTCTTCGCCGCGGACGATTTGGCTGCGGCTCCACACGGGCGGCTCTGCGCGCGTGTCGCGAACATCGAGGTCGACCGGCGGCCGGGGCGCGGACGAACCCCAGGAATCGGGTTCCCCTTGGCTCCAATCGCGCTGATCGGCGGCGCGCCAATGCGGCGGGCGAACGCGAAACCGCTCGACGATGCGCCCGGTGTCGACGTCGATTATCAGACGCTCGAAATCGTTCCGCCCGATCACGACGTCGGCGACATAGACGTCGCCGCGACGGATCATCGGACCGGTCAGCGTGTAGCCGCCGGCGTCGAGCTGGCGCTCGATGTCGTAGGGCGACGGACCGCCGCCGAAGAACGAAAACAGGCCCTGCGCCTTCGCCGCGGGCGACAGGGCAATGAGGATCGCGGCGGCCGCCGCGAAATGCGCGAAACGCCTCGGCATGCGCGCGGCGCTATGACTGTCGATCATGCTCCCGAACTCCCGTACCCGTTCCCCGGCCGAGCCTCGCCACTCTTCGCTAAGAATTGCGGCGGCGGTGCGGCGCGGTCGCCATGCCGATCAGCGCGTCAACGTCGCGATCGCGCGTTTCGAACGACGTAACCAGCCGCACCATCGTCTCCCCCGCACGCGGCGCCCGTTCGGGCGCGATCGAGCGTGAGGTCCACTCGTGGAATTGCGCGCCGGCGGCGCGCCATGTCGAGGCGAGCTCCATCGGCGCGATGACGAAGACTTCGTTCGCCTCGGTCGGCCACGCCAGCCGCACGCCGGGCGCATAGACGAGCCCCTGCGAAAGCCGGGTGGCGGCGGCGTTGGCGCGCCGCGCCAGTTCGAACCAGAGTCCGTCCTTCAGATAGGCCTCCATCTGCGCGCCGAGGAACCGCCCCTTGGACAGCGTTTGCCCGGCGCGCTTGCGCTGGTAGGCGAAGCCGGCGGCTGTGTCCGGATCGAAGAAGATCACCGCCTCGCAGGCGAGCGAGCCGTTCTTCGTCGCGCCGAACGAAAGCGCGTCGACGCCGGCGCGCCAAGTCATCGCGGCCGGCGAGACGCCGGCCGAGACGAGCGCGTTGGCGAAGCGCGCGCCGTCCATGTGCACGGCGAGGCCCGCCTCGTGCGCGATCGAGGCGAGCGCGGCGACTTCCTCGGGCCGATAGATCGTGCCCGCCTCGCTCGCCTGACTGAGCGACAGCGCGCCCGGCTGCGTCGTCTTGACCTGCCCGCGCGGAAACCGATCCAGCGTTTCGCGCAGCGCCTCGGGGGTTATCTTGCCGGCGGCGCCGGGGATGCCCACGAGCTTTCCTCCCGCGGTGAAGAATTCCGGCGCGCCGCATTCGTCCTCTTGGACATGCGCCTCCTCGTGGCAGAAGACGGTCTCCCACGGGCGGATCAGCGCGCCGAGCGCGAGGGCGTTGGCGGCGGTGCCGGTGGCGACGAGAAAGGCGGCGACGCGACGCTCGAAAATTTCGTCGAGCCGCGCCAGGGCGCGCGCGGTGTAATCGTCGGCGCCGTAGGCGGGCGCGTCGACACGGCTCGATTGCGCGATCGCCTCGAGAATTTCCGGCGCCACGCCCGCGCCGTTATCGCTTGCAAAGTTCATTCGCCTTGGCCTCGTGCGGCGGCTGCGCCGCGACCGGACTTCATGCCCATCCCGGGAGTTTTTTGCAATCTCCGGAGTCGGCCGGCATTTCCAAAAAAACTCGCGGAGATGCGCCGCCGCGTCTTGTATCCCTCGAACGTTTCTGGCAAGGTCTGCAAGATAGGACAGTCGTGCTGACCATTTGCCGGTCTGAGCGACGCGAGGCGAAGGGCGATGTCGGACGCACCGGTCAAAACGGACCGAAAAAAAACTGCCGCGTGAAGCCGCCACGGCTGTCACGCATTCGCAGCCGCCTTGTCCAATTGACGCCAGCAAATACCTGCAAATAGTTGACAAACGACGGTCGGATTGGAGCGCGACCGTGCGGGGAGTGGAGAGATGAACGCCAGGGCCCAGCAATTCCGACACGGCCGCGACGCGCTCGGCGTTTCGAGCGCCCCCGCCGCGCGCGGCGCCGATCCGTCGGCGCCGCGCGCGCAGGGTCTTTACGATCCTGCGAACGAGCGCGATTCGTGCGGCGTCGGCGTCGTGGTCGACATGAACGGCCGCAAGTCGCACGACATCCTGCAGAAGGGCCTGCAGATCCTGATCAATCTCGATCATCGCGGCGCCGTCGGCGCCGACGCGATGCTCGGCGACGGATGCGGCGTATTGACGCAAATTCCGCACGCCTTCTTCGCGCTCGAATGCGAAAAGCTCGGCCTGAAGTTGCCCGAGCCCGGCCATTACGCAATCGGACAATTCTTCATGCCGCGCGACGCGGCGGCGCGCGCCGAAGTCGAGGCGATCGTCGAGGAAGCCGTCGTCGCCGAAGGGCAAACCGTCATCGGCTGGCGCGACATTCCCGTCGACAATTCGGGCCTGGGCGAGCGGGTGAAGGCGGTCGAGCCCGTTCAGCGGCAAATCTTCATCGGCCGCCGTGCGAACATCGTCGACGAAGACGCTTTCGAGCTCAAGCTGTTCATCCTGCGCAAGGTCGTCTCCAGTCGCGTCTACGCGGCCGGCGGCGAGCGCTTGGCCGAATATTATCCCGTCTCGCTGTCGTGCCGCACCATCGTCTACAAGGGCATGGTGCTGGTTCGCCAGCTCGCGCCCTATTACAAGGACCTGCTCGATCCCAGCTTCGAGACCGCGCTCGCGCTGGTCCATCAGCGCTTCGCCACCAACACCTTCCCGTCCTGGCGGCTCGCGCATCCCTATCGCATGGTCGCCCACAACGGCGAGATCAACACGCTGCGCGGCAACGTCAACTGGATGGCGGCGCGCCAGGCGAGCGTCGATTCGGAATTGTTCGGCAACGACATCTCGAAGCTGTGGCCAATCTCTTACGAAGGCCAATCGGACACGGCCTGCTTCGACAACGCGCTCGAGTTCCTCGTGCGCGGCGGCTATTCGCTCGCCCACGCCATGATGATGCTGATCCCGGAGGCCTGGGCCGGCAATCCGCTGATGGACGAGGAGCGGCGCGACTTCTACGAATATCACGCCGCGCTGATGGAGCCGTGGGACGGCCCGGCCGCCATGGCCTTCACCGACGGGCGCCAGATCGGCGCCACGCTCGACCGCAACGGCTTGCGCCCGGCGCGCTATTTCGTCACCGACGACGGCCTCTTCGTGCTCGCCTCCGAAATGGGCGTGCTGCCCGTGCCCGAGGAGAGCATCGTCGCCAAGTGGCGCCTGCAGCCCGGCAAGATGCTGCTCGTCGACCTCACCGAACATCGCATCGTCTCCGACGCCGAGATCAAGCAGTCGTTGTCGCGCGCCAATCCGTACCGGCAGTGGCTGGAAAAGACTCAGATCGTGCTCGAGGATCTCAATCCCGTCGAGCCGCGCGCCTCGCGCACCGACGTGTCGCTGCTCGATCGCCAGCAGGCCTTCGGCTATACTCAGGAAGATCTCGCGTTCCTGCTCTCTCCCATGGCGACGACCGGCCAGGAGGCGGTCGGCTCGATGGGCGCCGACACGCCGATCTCGGCGCTGTCGGACAAGTCCAAGCTGCTCTACACATACTTCAAGCAGAACTTCGCCCAGGTGACGAACCCGCCGATTGATCCGATCCGCGAGGAGCTCGTCATGAGCCTCGTCTCGTTCATCGGGCCGCGGCCGAACCTGTTCGATCTGGCCGGCTCCGCCCGACGCAAGCGGCTCGAAGTGCGTCAGCCGATCCTGACCAACGAGGATCTCGAAAAGATCCGCTGCATCGGCCATTTCGAGGATTCCTTCGACACCAAGACGCTCGACGTCACCTACGCCGTCGAGCGGGGGGCCGCGGGGATGGAGGAGGCGCTGCAACGCCTTTGCGAACGCGCCGAAGCCGCCGTGCTCGGCCGCTACAACATCATCACCCTCTCCGACCGGCTGATCGGGCCGGATCGCATACCGATCCCCGCCCTGCTCGCCACCGCCGCGGTGCATCACCACCTCATCCGCAAGGGGCTGCGCACGGCGGTCGGCCTCGTCGTCCAGACCGGCGAAGCGCGCGAAGTTCATCACTTCGCCTGCCTGGCGGGTTATGGCGCGGAGGCGATCAACCCCTATCTCGCCTTCGAGACGCTGATCGCGATGGCCAAGGATCTGCCCGAGGAAGTCGGCGCTGACGAATTCGTCAAGCGCTACATCAAGGCGATCGACAAGGGCCTGCTCAAGGTCATGTCGAAGATGGGCATTTCGACCTACCAGTCCTATTGCGGCGCGCAGATCTTCGACGCGGTCGGCCTGTCCAAGGCCTTCGTCGACAAGTTTTTCTTCGGCACGGCGTCGCGGATCGAAGGCGCGGGGCTCTGCGAGATCGCCGAGGAGACCGCGCGCCGCCACGCCGAGGCGTTCGGCGATTCGCCGGTGCTGCGCACGGCGCTGGACGTCGGCGGCGAGTACGCCTACCGGCTGCGCGGCGAGGCCCATTGCTGGACGCCGCAGACCGTCGCGCTGCTGCAACACGCGGCGCGCGGAAACGCCAAGGACGATTACGAGGCCTACGCCACGCTGCTCAACGACCAGAGCGAGCATCTGCTGACCATTCGCGGCCTGTTCCGCTTGCGCGAAGCCGGCGAGGTCGGCCGTCAGCCCGTCCCGCTGGCTGAGGTCGAACCCGCCGCCTCGATCGTCAAGCGCTTCTCGACCGGCGCGATGTCGTTCGGCTCGATCTCGCGCGAGGCGCACACCACGCTCGCGATCGCGATGAATCGCATCGGCGGCAAGTCGAACACCGGCGAGGGCGGCGAGGAGCCCGACCGCTTCAAGCGCATGGCGAACGGCGACTCGATGCGATCGGCGATCAAGCAGGTCGCGTCGGGCCGCTTCGGCGTGACGGCGGAATATCTCGTCAATTCCGACATGATGCAGATCAAGATGGCGCAGGGCGCCAAGCCCGGCGAAGGCGGGCAACTGCCCGGCCACAAGGTCGACGCGGTGATCGCCAAGGTGCGCCACTCGACGCAGGGGGTCGGATTGATCTCGCCGCCGCCGCACCACGACATCTATTCGATCGAGGACTTGAAGCAGCTCGTCTACGATCTCAAGAACGTCAACCCGGAGGCGAAGGTTTCGGTCAAGCTCGTTTCCGAGGTCGGCGTCGGCACGGTTGCGGCGGGCGTCGCCAAGTGCAAGGCCGATCACGTGACGATCTCCGGCTTCGAGGGCGGCACCGGCGCTTCGCCGCTGACGTCGATCAAGCACGCGGGCTCGCCGTGGGAAATCGGCCTGGCCGAGACCCACCAGACGCTGGTGCTGAACGGCTTGCGTTCGCGCATCGCGGTGCAGGTCGACGGCGGCGTGCGCACCGGGCGCGACGTCGTCGTCGCCGCGCTGCTCGGGGCCGACGAATTCGGCTTCTCCACCGCGCCGTTGATCGCCGCCGGCTGCATCATGATGCGCAAGTGTCATCTCAACACCTGTCCCGTCGGCGTCGCCACGCAGGACCCGGTGTTGCGCAAGCGCTTCGTCGGCCAGCCCGAGCACGTCATCAACTACTTCTTCTTCGTCGCCGAGGAGGCGCGCGCGTTGATGGCCGCGATGGGCTACCGCACGTTCGACGAAATGGTCGGCCAGAGCCAGATGCTCGACAAGGCCGGGCTGGTCGCCCAGGCCAAGGCGCGCGGGCTCGACTTTTCCAAGTTGTTCTACAAGCCAACGCCATGGCCGAGCGACGCGATCCACCATTGCACGGAGCAGGATCACGGACTCGATCACGTTCTCGACCGACGCCTGATCGCCGAGACGCGCGAGGCGGTGGAGCGCGGCAAGCACGTGCGGCTGGAGATGGCGATCCGCAACACGGATCGCTCGGCCGGCGCCATGCTGTCCGGAGAGATCGCCCGGCGCTACGGCCACGCTGGGCTGCGCGACGAAGCGATCCACGTCAAGTTCAAAGGCACGGCCGGCCAGAGTTTCGGCGCCTTCCTCGCCAAGGGGGTGACGCTCGAACTCGAAGGCGAAGCCAACGACTACGTCGGCAAGGGCCTGTCGGGCGGGCGCATCGTCGTCTATCCGCCCAAGGAGGCGGTCAAGATCGTTCCCGAGCGTTCGATCATCGTCGGCAACACCGTGCTCTACGGCGCCATCGCCGGCGAATGCTATTTCCGCGGCGTCGCCGGCGAACGCTTCGGCGTGCGCAATTCCGGCGCCATCGCCGTGGTCGAGGGCGCGGGCGATCACGGCTGCGAATACATGACCGGGGGCATCGTCGTCGTCATCGGGGAGACCGGGCGCAATTTCGCCGCCGGCATGTCGGGCGGCATCGCCTACGTGCTCGACGAAACCGGCGATTTCGCCCAGCGCTGCAACCTGTCGATGGTCGAATTGGAGCCGGTGGCCGCCGAGGAAGAGGTCATGCAGCGCCACCATCATTCCGGCGGCGATCTGCAGGGCCACGGCCGCGTCGACGTGATGAGCGACATGAGCCGCTTCGACGCGGAGCGCCTGCACCAACTGATCGCCAATCACGCGCGCTACACCGGCTCCGCCCGGGCGCGCGAAATCCTGGAGAACTGGGAGGCGACGGTGCCCAAATTCCGCAAGGTGATGCCGGTCGAGTATCGCCGCGCGCTCGCCGAATTGGCGGCGAGCCGATCGAGCGAGGTCCTGCTGGCGGCAGGGGAATAGGCAAGGCCCGCTCTCCCGCATAGACCGTCGAAAGACGGGCGTTCTATAGAACGCCTTATGCGGGGAGAGGGTCGGGGCGAGGGGCGTGGCGCGGCCCCTCATCCGGCGCTTCGCGCCACCCTCTCCCGCGAGTGGGAGAAGGGGCTGTTACGAACGAACGCGATTGAACACGGCAAGGGCTACGGCGTTATGGGCAAGGTGACGGGTTTTCTGGAAATCGACCGCGTGGATCGGCGCTACGCGCCCGCCTCCGACCGCATCCGTCACTATCGCGAATTCGTCTTGCCGCTGAGCGAGGAATCGACGCGCGACCAGGCGGCGCGCTGCATGAATTGCGGCATTCCCTATTGCCACAACGGTTGTCCCGTGAACAACCAGATCCCGGACTGGAACGATCTGGTCTATCGCGGCGACTGGCTCGAAGCGGCGCGCAACCTGCACAGCACCAACAATTTTCCCGAATTCACCGGCCGCGTCTGTCCGGCGCCGTGCGAGGCCTCGTGCACGCTCAACATTCAAGACGCGCCCGTCACGATCAAGACGATCGAATGCGCCATCGTCGACCGCGCCTGGCGGGAAGGCTGGCTCAAGCCCGAGCCGGCGGCGCCCGCCACCGGCAAGCGCGTCGCGGTGGTGGGCTCCGGACCGGCGGGGCTCGCCTGCGCCCAGCAGCTCGCGCGCGCCGGCCATGAAGTCCACGTCTACGAGAAGAACGCCAAGGCCGGCGGCCTGTTGCGTTACGGCATCCCCGACTTCAAGCTCGAGAAGCGTCATGTCGAGCGGCGCGTCGCGCAATTGAAGGAGGAGGGCGTCGTCTTCCACTTCAACGTCTGCGTTGGGCGCGACGTCAGCGCGAAGTCGCTGGTCGATTCCTACGACGCGGTCGCGCTGGCCGGCGGCGCCGAGGCGTCGCGCGATCTGCCGGCGCCGGGCCGGGATCTCGCCGGCGTGCATTTCGCCATGGATTTCCTGCCCCAGCAGAACCGCCGCGTCTCCGGCGAGCCGATCGGGGCCGAGCCGATTCTTGCGGGCGGCAAGCACGTCGTCGTCATCGGCGGGGGCGACACCGGATCGGACTGCATCGGCACATCGATCCGCCAGGGCGCGCTCAAGGTGACGCAGCTCGAAATCCTGGCCATGCCGCCCAAGCAGGAAGACAAGCTGCTGAACTGGCCGAACTGGCCGCTGAAGCTGCGCACCTCGTCGAGCCACGAGGAAGGCGCCGAGCGCGATTTCGCGGTGATGACGCGGTCGTTCACCGGCGACAACGGCGTCGTCACCGGCATCGAATGCGTGCGCGTCGACGACCGGATGCAGCCGATCGCGGGGAGCGAGTTCTCCTTGAAGGCCGACCTCGTGCTGCTGGCGATGGGTTTCGTTTCGCCCACGCGCGAGGGGATGCTGAGCGAACTCGCCGTCGCGCTCGACGCGCGCGGCAACGTCGCGGCCGACACGACGCGCTACGCCTCCAGCTGCGAGAAGGTGTTCGCTTGCGGCGACATGCGGCGCGGCCAGTCCTTGGTCGTCTGGGCGATCCGCGAGGGTCGCCAATGCGCCGCCGCGATCGACGAGGCCCTGATGGGCGCGACCCTGCTGCCGCGATGAGCGCGCTCCGCCCCTCGCCGGTCAGCTCACGCTTATGACCCTGAAAGGCATGAGTTCGCCCTCTTCGCGGATCGACACGTATTCGCCGACGCGGAAGACGTGGTCGCCGAAGCGATAGCCGGCCTCCTCGTCGTCGCGCTCCCCGGCCGATCCGTATTCGAAGCCCCAGGTGGAGCCGCCGCGCCCGCCGGGGCGATGCGCCAGAAGTCCGCGCAGCGGCGGTTCGTCGCCCCAGAAGCGATGCACGAAACATTCGCCGCGGCGGGCTTTCCAAGCCTCGACGTCGATCCGCCCGGCGTCCGTCAGCGGCGCGGAGAACTCGTAGCCGTGCCGGCTCGATCCCTCGGGGAACGCTTTCGAGCGCGCGGCGTGCATCGTCACCTTCTTCAAGGCGAAACGGGCGGTAGCGGTCATATGTCTTACCTTCTGCTGGCGTTTTTCTTCCCGGCGCGGCGAACCCGCCTCCCCCGCCTCGTCAAAGCAAACTGGCTTTCCTGCCGCTGCGCACGACCATCACCGTGCAGGTCGCGTGGCGCACGATCGCAGCCGCGCTCGAGCCCAACAGATAGGTCGCCATCGAGCGCTTGTGCGCGCCCACGATGATGAGATCGGCTTGCCATTCGGTCGCCTCGGCCAGCAATTCGGGATAGACGCCGCCGATGCGCACGACCGTCGTGACGCTTCCTTTCGGCCTGTCGATCGCTGCCGCCATGCGCTCGAGCTCCGATTTCTCGTAAACGCCGAGCTCGTCGTAAACGGACTGCGGGATCACCGCCATCGGCGAGGCGACGATGATGGGGCTGGCGACGTGGATCAGCCGGAGGTCCGAGTTGAAGGCATTGGCCACGCCCACCGCTACGTCGATCGCCTCCTTGGCGATTTCCGGCTCGGCGACATCGATGGGCAGCAAGATTTTCCGAAACATGGCCGTCCTCCTCCTTGCCGCGACAGCGCTGACGCAAGGATGTGCGCCGGGCGAACGCCAAATCATTGATACAGCGCAACCAGCCGCGAGTTCGACCGCCCCGCCGGCCGCCGCCGCCGATTCTCCGGCCGGTCGGCGCGCGTTGGCCGCTCGCAAGGCTTGCCACGAGCGCCCCGACAGCGCAACATGAGGCCTATTGTGGGCCCTCGCGCTTGTGAGGAAACTTTGATCGGCTAGGGAGGAAGCGGGTATGAAACGGACGAAGACGGTCTTGGCGTTCGCGGGAGTGGTGTGCGCCTATCTGTGCGCGGCGAGCGCGTACGCCGATCCGAGCAAGGTGGTGATCGGCGATATCGACGACATGTCCGGCCCCTACGCCGACGTGATCGGCCCTAACGGCGTCGAAGCGGCGAAAATGGCGATCGCGGATTTCGGCGGCTCGGCGCTCGGACAGCCGATCCAACTGCTCACCTTCGACCATCAGAACAAGCCGGCGCTCGGCGTTGAGAAGTTCCGCGAATGGGCCGACCAGAACGGCCTCACCATGCTTCTGGGCGGCTCGAACACCGGCGTCAGCCTCGCCATCAACGCGGCCGTGAAGGAAAAGAAAGTCCCATTCTTCGCCATCGGCGCGGCGGGCGCTTCGCTCACCGGCAAGGATTGCACGCCCTACACCATGCATTACGCGTACGACACCACCGCGCTCGCCAACGGCACGGCGACGACGATCCTCGATCAAGGCGGCAAGTCGTGGTTCTTCCTGACAGCCGACTACGCCTTCGGCACGCAATTGCAAAACGCCGCGTCCGACGTGGTGAAGGCGGGCGGCGGAACGGTGGTGGGCGCCGTGCGCGTGCCGCTCGGCACCTCCGACTTCGCCTCCTACCTGTTGCAGGCGCAGAATTCAGGCGCGCAGGTTCTCGGCCTCGCCAACGCCGGCACCGACACCTCCAATTCGTTGAAGGCCGCCAATGAATTCGGCATCACCAAGACGATGAAGCCGGCGGCGCTGCTCGCCTTCCTGACCGACATCAAGGCGATCGGCCTCGACGCGGCGCAGGGCCTCTATCTCACCGCCGGCTGGTACTGGGACCTCAATGACCAGAGCCGCGCCTTCGCCAAGCGGTTCCTCGACAAGACCGGCCGCGAACCGACGTTCCCGCAAGCGGCGATCTATTCGGCGACGATGACCTATCTGAACGCCGTCAAGGCGGCCGGCTCCACCGATCCCGACAAGGTCATGGCCGAGCTGCACAAGGCTAAGATCGACGACGAGTTCACCTCGAACGGCGTGATCCGCGCCGACGGCCTGATGGAGCACGACATGTACGTCATGCAGGTCAAGAAGCCGTCGGAATCGACGGGGCCGTGGGACTTCTACAAGCTGATCCGCACGATGAAGGGCGATCAAGCCTTCGGCAAGCTCGCCGACTCGACCTGCCCGCTGGTCAAGAAATAGCCTGTCGCCCGTCGCGCCGGGCGCGGCCGGCGCGACGGCCCTTCAGTGCTGCATGACGAATTGGCCCGGCGCGGGCTCGATCGGCGGAAGCCGTTTCGAGCCCAAAGCGCGCGGCGGCGCGCGGCCGCTGGCGTGCGCGTCGAGCCAGGCGGTCCAAGCCGGCCACCATGAGCCCTCGCGGCGTTCGGCGCTCGAAAGCCATTCGTCCGGCCCGAGATAGTGAGCGCCCGGCGCGCGACGGCCGATCCAGAAATGGCGGTTCGGCAGTCCGGGCGGACTGACGACGCCGGCGTTGTGCCCGCCCGAGGCGAGGGCGAAGGCGATGTCGGCGTCGTTGAGCACGTGGATCTTGTGCACCGAGCGCCACGGCGCGATGTGATCGCGCTCCGTGGCGAGCACGAACAGCGGCGCGCGGATGTCGCTGAGCGCGACCGGCCTGCCCTCCACGGGGAAACGCCCTTCCGCGAGTTCGTTGCGCAGGAAGAGACGGCGCAGATATTGGCCGTGCATGCGCGCCGGCATCCGCGTCGCGTCGGCGTTCCAGGCCATCAGGTCGCTCGGATGCTCGCGCTGGCCCATCAGATAGGATTTGACCAGTCGCGACCAGATGAGATCGTTGGAGCGCAGGAACTGAAAGGCGCCCGCCATCTGGCTGCTGTCGAGATACCCTTGAGCGCGCATGACGTCGTCGAGGAACGCCAGTTGATCCTCGGTGATGAACAATTGCAGCTCGCCCGCCTCGGTGAAATCGGTCTGCGCGGCGAGCAGCGTCACGCCGGCCAGCCTGTCGTCGCCGTCGCGCGCCATCGCCGCCGCGGCGATCGCCAATAGGGTGCCGCCGAGGCAATAGCCGCACGCTTGCGTCTTCGCGCCCTCGCAGATGTCCGAGATCGCGTCGAGCGCCGCCATCACCCCCTTGACGCGATAATCGTCGAGCGAAAGATCGCGAAATTCGGCGGTCGGATTGCGCCAGGAGATCGCGAAGACGGCGTGCCCTGCGGCGACGAGATAGCGGATCAGCGAATCGTCGGGCTTCAGGTCGAGGATGTAGTATTTCATGATCCAGGCGGGAACGATCAGCACCGGCTCGCGAGCGACGTCCGGCGTCGCCGGCGCATACTGGATCAGCTCGATCAGATCGTTGCGCAGGACGACGGCGCCGGGCGTGGCGGCGAGGTCGCGTCCGACGCGGAACGCCTCGGGGCCGCCCCCGCCGGCGAACGCCGATCGGACGTCGGCGACGAAATTGGCCGCCCCCTGGAGGAAATTGCCGCCGCCCGTCTGCTGGACTGCGCGGATGACCTCGGGATTGAGCCAAGGGGCGTTCGACGGCGAAAACATGTCGATCCATTGGCGGATGCCGAACGCGACGACGCGCCGATCGCCGGCGTTGATTCCCGGCGGGCCGGTGGCCGCCTCGTCCCACCATTCCTCGGCGAGAAGAAACGCCTGGGCATAGAGGCTGAACGGCGGCTGACTCCAAGCCGGATCCTGAAAACGATGGTCGCCCGGCGACGGCGCGATCGCCGTCTCGCCGATGATCGCCGCGCCGAAGCGCGCCGCCTTCTCGACCGCCGAGGCGGCCAACTGGGCGCGCCGGAACGGGGCGTTGGCGAGATGGACGCCCCAATCGAAGTAGGCGAGCCCCTGCGCGATCGGCGAAAGACCGCCCCACGCGCGCCCCTGCGCCGCGTGCAGCAACCCGTCGAGAACGGTCACGCCGCGCCACGACGCCCCGCCTCGCTTCGGCCGGGCCTGCGGCGCGGCCGGCGCGGCAATCGCTTTCGACGCGGCGTCCGAATCCATCGTCGAACCCTGGGTTTATCGCGGCCGTCGCGCCGGCGGCTCAGCGCGACAGGAACACCGGCACGGTCATGCTGCCCAGAAGCGTGCGCGTCACGCCGCCCAGGATCGCCTCGCGAAGGCGCGAATGCCCGTAGCCGCCCGTCACGATCATGTCCGCGCTGGTGTCGGCGGCGTGGGAAAGCAGGATGTTGGCGGGATCGCCGTCGCCGGGAATGCGCCGGAAACTCGCTTCGACGCCGGCGCGCGCGATCCGGCGCGCAAGGCGCTCGCCGCTCAAGACGACCAATTGCGACTCGCCCGCCCCGTTGACGGCGACGATTTCGACGCGCTCGGCGCGCTCGAGCAAAGGCGCCGCGTCGCCGATCGCGCGCGCCGCGGCCTGACTGCCGTCCCAACCCGCGACGATCCGCTCGAAACGCGCCGGCTCGCTCTGTATGCCGGGCACGACGATGACGGGCCGTCCGCATTCGGCGAGGATCGAGCCGGTCAAGTCGCTCACGTCGGGCGGTCGCCCCGGCTCGACCTGTTCGACGAGAACGAGATCGAAGCAGCGGGCGTATTGCGGAACGTCGCCCGGCCGGAAATTGTTCGGCCCGTCGAACTCCACGACTTCGGCCTCCACGCCCGCCGCCTTGGCGCGCACGCCGAAATCCTCGAGCATTTGCCGGGCCCGCGCCTCGCGCTCCTCACGGTCGCCGCGCGCGTATTCGTAGCGCGCCTCGAGCGACCCGTCGGTCAGCAGCGACAAGTCCCGCCGGGGCCGCATCACCGTGAGGCGCGATTCGAATCGTCGCGCGAACGAGAGGGCGTAGGGGGTCACCGCCTTGTCGGAGTCTTCGAGAATAACGAGGATGTCTTTGAGCATTTTCGAGCCCGCAAAAACCGGATGGAATAGCGTGGACGTCTTTTCCCACATCTTCCCAGTCCGTTCTTGATTTACCGCAACGAAGCCGCGCCGGTCAAAATCGGCGCCGGCTCGCCGGCCAGTTAACGCTTTGTTGGGGCTGAATCGAGTTTGGCGAACGAAGCGTGAAAAAGAAAGGTAAAATTCTCGTCGTCCGCTCGCGTGGCGGACACGAGAGGACTGTTCCATGCGCCGCTTCGCCTCGTCGCTTCTGCCCTTCGCCCTGTTGCTGGCCGCTTCCGGCGCCGAAGCGGACGACGCCTATCGCACGAGCGCCGGCCCCAACGGCGCGGATTTTTCGGGCGTCGAACTCGGTCCGGACTTGGGGGTCGCGCTGGGCTCGGCGAGTTCGGCCAATATCTCCGGGCCCGCCGGAGGCGCGCATGTCGGCTACAATTTTCAAGCCTCCCACCTGGTCGGCGGCGTCGAGGCGGACGCGATGTTCAGCGCGATCCGCAGCGGAACGCTGGGAGGCGCGTCCTTCGACCAGGATTTCCTGTCATCCGCGCGCGTCAAGGGCGGCTACGTCTTCGGCAACGTGCTTGCCTACGGCACGCTCGGCTGGGCCTGGTCGACGACGACTTTTCAGGATCTCGGCGTCTCCAGCGACGTGAACGTCAAGGGCCTCGCCTTCGGCCTCGGCGCCGAAATGCCGATCACGCGCAACGTCTCGCTGCGCGCCGAATTGCTGCGCTACGACTTCGGCGGAGCGAACTATGCGACGCCCTTCACGTCGCAGACGCTGACGACGTCGACCAACGTGGTGCGCCTGGGCGCGAGCGTGCATTTCTGACCAGGGCGCTGAGGGGACGCCAACGCGCTAGCGGACCGCCGGCAGATCGGCGCGCGAGCCCCACTCGGCCCACGAGCCGTCGTAGAGGCGGCCGAGCGGCTTGCCGAGCCGCGCCAGCGCCAGCGTCAGGATCGCGGCGGTCACCCCCGATCCGCACGTCGTGATGACCGGAGAATCGAGATCGACGCCCGCCGCGGCGAATGCGGCGGCGAGCGCTTCGGGCGACTTGAGCGAGCCGGCGGCCAACGCCTCGCCCGAAGGCAGATTTAGCGCTCCCGGCATATGGCCGACGTTGACGACCGGCCACGGCTCCGGCTTGCGCGCCTCGAAGCGCTCGGCGGGACGCGCGTCGACGACGCTCGCCGAGCGATCTCGGAGCGCCGCGCGCACGTCCGCGAGATTCGCCACCAAGCCGGACTCGAAGCGCGCCGAAAAGATCCGCGGCTTCGGCGACGCCTCGCCCGCCTCCATCGCATGGCCGGCGGCGATCCACGCCGGCAGGCCGCCGTCGAGAACCCAGACCCGCTCGCAGCCGAAAACGCGGAACATCCACCAGGCGCGCGGCGAGGTCAGCACGCCGTCGCCGTCGTAGACGACGACGCGGTCGCCCTCGCCGACGCCGAGCGCGCCGACCGCGCGCGCGAACGCCTCGGCGTCGGGCAGCATGTGCGGCAGCGTCGTCGCATGATCGGCGATCGCGTCGATGTCGAAATAGGCCGCGCCGGGGATATGCTCCTCGAGAAACTCCGCCCGGCCGTCGCGCTGCGTCGCCGGCAGATACCAGGAGGCGTCGAGAACGACGAGATCGCGCGCCCTGAGGTTCGCGGCGAGCCAGTCGACCTCGACGAGCGGCGAAGAAGGTGGGGCGGCGTTCATTTCGCGGCGATCTCCATGGGGCGGCGGGGTGAACGCTATCGGCCGGTTTGCGCGCGGTGGCGCAGATACGCGTCGGCGAGAACGCAGGCGACCATCGCCTCCCCGACCGGCGCGGCGCGGATGCCGACGCAGGGGTCGTGCCGGCCCTTGGTGACGATCTCGGTCTCCTCGCCCGCGCTGGTGACGGTGCGGCGCGGCGACAGGATCGAGGACGTCGGCTTGACCGCGAAGCGCACGACGATCGTCTGGCCGGTGGCGATGCCGCCGAGGATTCCGCCGGCGTGGTTGGAAAGGAACCGCGGCCGCCCATCGGCGCCGGCGCGCATTTCGTCGGCGTTTTCTTCGCCCGAAAGCTCCGCCGCCGCGAAGCCGTCGCCGATCTCCACCCCCTTGACGGCGTTGACGCTCATCAGCGCGCTCGCCAGCTCGCCGTCGAGCTTGCCGTAGACCGGCGCGCCCCAGCCGGCCGGAACGCCCTCGGCGACGATCTCGACCACCGCCCCGACCGAGGAGCCGGCTTTTCGCACCTCGTCGAGATGGTCGGCGAAACGGGCCGCCGCCTCGGCGTCGGGACAGAAGAACGGATTGCGGGCGACCTCGTCCCAGTCCCAGCGCGCGCGGTCGATCTTCAGCTTGCCCATCTGGACCAGCGCACTGCGAATCCTCACCCCGGGCACGACCTTGCGGGCGATCGCGCCGGCGGCGACCCGGGCCGCCGTCTCGCGCGCCGAGGAGCGCCCGCCGCCGCGATAGTCGCGAATGCCGTACTTGGCGTCGTAGACGTAGTCGGCGTGGCCGGGACGGTACTTGTCCTTGATGTCGCTGTAGTCTTTGGAGCGCTGATCGACGTTCTCGATGAGGACGGCGATCGGCGCGCCGGTCGTCACCTGCCGTCCGCTGCGCTCGTCGACCATCACGCCCGACAGGATCCGCGCTGCGTCGGGTTCGCGCCGCTGCGTGGTGAAGCGCGAGGTTCCCGGGCGGCGCCGGTCGAGATCGGCCTGGATGTCGGCGACGTCGAGCGGAATCAGCGGCGGACAGCCGTCGACGACGCAGCCGATTCCCGCCCCGTGGCTTTCGCCGAAGGTGGTCACGCGGAAGAGATGGCCGAACGTGTTGTGGGACATGCGCTACGCTCCCGCGCTTCTTACGGAGGCGCCGCTCCGACGTCAAACTCGCTTCGAGGACCGGCGAGCGGGCGGCCGTCGGGAGGAAGCTGCGTCAGATCGCCGCGACCAAATCGAAGCCGGTCGGATGGAGCGAAGCGCCAGACCGGAAATCGTTCATCGTCAATTCATGTTCGATTGGCCATTGGATAGACGAGTCAATCACGATGTTCGTAGACTCACAATGGAGATACAAAAATGCTGAAGAAGCTCGCCGCGATCGGCCTGGGGGCCGCTCTCATCTTCGCGCCCGTCGCCACGATGGCGCAGACCACCGACCAGGCCACGCCTGCCGCGACGCCCTCGCCCGCCGCCACCATGGCGCCCGTGAAGCACAAGGCCACGACCAAGCACGTCGTCAAGAAGCCCGTCGTCAAGAAGACTACGACCAAGAAGACCACGCCCAAGAAGCCGACGCCGACCCCCACGCCCTCGGCCACGCCGCAGTCGTAATTCGGGCACGCGCGTAAACTTCGGGCGCGGGCGGGAACCCTCGCGCTCCGAGCGCCGACGCTAACGGCCGCTTTCGCTCCACCGGCGAGGCGGCCGTTTTCGTTCGTCAATGGAATCAATCGCCGCGCGGGACCTTCGGAGCCGCCCCTTTCGCCTCGCTCCCGCCCCGCGCCGACATTCATCGAGCAGGAGCGCGGCATGGCGACGGTCGATTTCTGGTACGAGTTCGCCAGCACCTATAGCTATCCCGCGGCGATGCGGATCGAAAAGCTCGCCGCCGAGCGGGGCGTGACGGTCGCCTGGCGCCCGTTCCTGCTCGGCCCGCTGTTCGCCGAACAGGGCTGGCGCGATTCGCCGTTCAACGTCTATCCCGTCAAGGGCCACTACATGTGGCGCGATATGCAGCGCATCTGCGACGCCCTCGGCCTGCCGTTGCGGCGGCCCGATCCGTTCCCGCAAAACAGTCTCCTGGCCGCGCGCGTCGCGCTGACCCTCGCGGGGGAGAGCCGCGCCGCCTTCTCGCGCGCCGTCTTCCGCGCCGAATTCGCCGAAGGCCGGCCGATCGGCGAAGCCGCGACCCTCGCGCTCGCGCTGAACGAAATCGGCGTCGAGCCCGAAGCGGCGCTGGCGCGCGCGCAGGGCGGCGCCAACAAGGAGCGCCTGAGAGCCGAATGCGCGCGCGCCACGAGCCTCGGCCTGCCCGGCGCGCCGTGCCTCGTCGCCGAGGACGGCGAGGTTTTCTGGGGCAACGACCGGCTCGAGCAGGGGCTCGACTGGGCCGTCGCCGCGTCCGCGCGCGGGTCGCGCGAACGAACGGCGGGCAAGGAGGGCTGACGATGACTTTCGCGCGGTTCGCGCTGCTGGCGGCGCTGGTCGGCTGCCTAGCCTCGCTGCCGGTGCCCCGCGGCGCAAGCGCCGCTGATCGGTGGGTCGTCTACGTCAACGACCGCTACGGCACGACGGTTTCCTATCCTGCGCCGCGCTTCGCCATGCAGCCGCCTCCTGCGAACGACGACGGCCGCACTTTGATCGCCGCCGACGGCGCCGAAATCCTCGTCTTCGCCGCCTACAACGCGCTCGACGAGACGCTCGCCTCCAGGCAGGCGTCGCTGAACGGACCGGACTATGCCCGCACGACCTATCGCGCCAAGGGCGCGAACTGGTTCGTCGTCTCCGGCACTCGCGACATCGGCGGCGTCGACTCGGTTTTCTACGAGAAGTATATTTTTTCGCGCGGCGGCGTCATCCACAGCCTCGTCGTCACCTATCCCAGCGCTCTGAAGGGCGTCTACGACCCGATCGTCGCGCGCGTCGCCGGCTCGTTCGCGGGCGGCGACTGAGGCGCGCGTCCAGCAATTGTGAACGACCACCGGCTAAAAGCCGGTGGCGTCAGGTTACGGCTTGAAGCCGGATTAGGTCGACCCCTTGGGTCGACTGCTACACAACCTTGAAATGGTCGTCTGGCGTCTCGGGCTTTTGATCCTCGATATACCTCTGCCACATGTCGTCGG
>JBEKLU010000018.1:0-56789 GCA_050010035.1 Roseiarcus sp. | reverse complement strand
ATCACGCCCGCTTCGAAGCACGGGTTCTGATGATAGGCGCGCGCCTCGATCAGGCCGAGCTCCAGGCAATGGCTGACCAGCGGCGACATGCCGTGGTAGCGCAGGCCGCCGGCGTGGAAGCCGGGCGGGATGAAGGTCGAGCCGAGCGTGTGCATCTTGACCAGCGGCGTCAGATGGCTGGTGTCGCCGAAGTCGAAGGCGTAACGCCCGCGCGTCAGCGACGGGCAGGCGGCGGGCTCGACCGCGATGACGCGCACGTCGCGCTTGTCGCGCAGCTTCTTGCCGAGGAACGGAAAGGCGATGCCGGCGAAATTCGAGCCGCCGCCGGCGCAGCCGATGACGACGTCGGGATAGGCGTCCGCCGCCTCCATCTGCTCGATCGCCTCGATGCCGATCACCGTCTGATGCAGCAGAACGTGATTGAGCACGCTGCCGAGCGAGTATTTGGTGTCAGGGTTCTTGGCGGCCACTTCCACCGCCTCGGAAATGGCGATGCCGAGGCTGCCGGGCGTGTCCGGCATGGCGGCGAGAATGGCCCGCCCGGAATCCGTCTCCATGCTCGGGCTCGCCACGCATTTGGCGCCGTAGGTCTCCATCAGCGCCCGCCGATAGGGTTTCTGATTGTAAGAGACCCTGACCATGAAGACTTTCACCTCGAGGCCGAACAGCGCGCCGGCGAAGGCGAGCGAGGAGCCCCACTGGCCCGCGCCGGTCTCGGTCGAAAGCTTGGTGACGCCTTCCTGCTTGTTGTAGAAGGCCTGCGCGACGGCGGTGTTGGGCTTGTGGCTCCCCGCCGGGCTGACGCCCTCGTATTTGTAGAAGATGCGCGCGTTCGTGCCGAGCTTCTGCTCCAGCCGCCGCGCGCGATAGAGCGGCGTCGGCCGCCATAGCCGGTAGATTTCGCGCACCGGATCGGGAATCTCGATCGTGCGCTCCGTGCTGACCTCCTGCCCGATCAGCGCCATGGGGAACAGCGGCGACAAATCGTCGGGGCCGATCGGCTTGCCGGTGCCGGGATGGAGCACCGGCGGCGGCGGCGCCGGCAAATCCGCCGCGATGTTGTACCATGCGCGCGGAATGCGCTCTTCGCTCATCTGATACTTGACGCTTTCACTCATCATGCCCCCCTCGCCTGGTCCCGCGGACGCTAGTCGACGGAGGAGGCTAGCATGAACCGCCGAGCGAATTGAACTGCAAAATCAGCCGCGACCCCGCGCCGCGGCGCGCGCCCTTGACGGCGGCGGCCCAGCCGCGCAATCAGGCGACGACGGCTTCGAGCCGCAGGGACCGCCGGACCGATGAGCCGTTTTGCGCGCGCGCGCCACTATGTCGAATACGCCGGGTTCATCGTGACCGCGGCGATCATAAGGGCGCTGCCGCTCGAATCCGCCTCGCGCTGGTCGGGCTTGGGCTGGCGCGTCGTCGCCCCGCATCTGCGACGCCACCAGCGCGCGCTCGACAATCTCGCGCTCGCGCTGCCCGAGACGAGCGCGGCCGAGCGCGAGCGAATCGCCCGGGCGATGTGGGAAAACCTCGGCCGCACCTTCGCCGAGTTCTTCCACCTGCGCCAAATCGACGCGCAGGGGCGGATCGCGATGGAGTCGGCGGAGCGCTTCCAGGCGATCGTCGACGCCGGCCCGTTCGTCGTCTGCGGCCTGCACATGGGCAATTGGGAGTTGATGTCCCTCGCGAGCGTGCGTTTCGGAGCGAAGTTGGCGGGGGTCTATCAAGGCCTCACCAACCCGCTGGTCGAACGCTACGTCTATGAAATGCGCGCGCCGATGTATCCGGCCGGCCTGATGGAGAAGTCGCCGGCGACCGCGCGCGCCTTTTTCCGTCTCGCGCGCCAAGGCGGCTCGCCCGCCTTCCTCGCCGATCTGCGTGAGGGGCGCGGGACCGAAACGCCGTTCTTCGGCCGGCCCGCCGGGTCGAACCCCTTCCCCGCGCTGATCGCGCGCTCGATGGGCCTGCCGCTCTACGCGGCGCGCGTCTTGCGCCTTCCAGACGCGCATTTCTCGCTGCGCATCGAACCCGTCGAGGTCCCCAAGACGAACGATCGCGACGCGGACGTCGCCGCCGCGACGGCGGCGCTGCAAGCGCGCTTCGAGGAGTTCATCCGCGAGGCGCCGGAACAGTGGATGTGGGCGCATCGACGTTGGGATTGAGGCGCCCGCTTCCCGTCGGCGGGCGAACCGTGCGAGACTGGCCGCGTTCAGCGCAAGGGAGGCGCCCCTGATCATCGCCACCTGGAACGTCAATTCGGTCCGCCAACGCCTGCCCCATCTCCTCGACTATCTCGGGGAGAAGAGCCCGGACGCGCTGTGCCTGCAGGAGATCAAGTGCCTCGACGAGGCGTTCCCGCGCGCCGAGGTCGAGGACCTCGGCTACAACGTCGCCACCCACGGGCAGAAGACCTTCAACGGCGTCGCCATTCTCGCCAAGCGCCCGATCGAGGTGACGCGCGGCCTGCCGGGCGATCCCAATGACGAGCAGGCGCGCTATATCGAGGCCGTGATCCCGACGGCGCGCGGCGCGGTGCGCCTGGCCAGCGTCTATTTGCCCAACGGCAATCCGGCGCCGGGCGAAAAATACGCCTACAAGCTCGCGTTCATGGACCGGCTGATCCGCCACGCGCGCAAACTGATGACCTACGAGGAGCCGCTGGCGCTGGCCGGCGACTTCAACGTCATTCCCGAGCCGCGCGACGCCGCCCATCCCGAGCTGTGGGGCAAGGACGCGCTGTTCCTGCCGCAAACGCGCGCCAAGTTCCGCGAGTTGTTGGCGCTCGGCTTCGCCGACGCCTTGCGCGCGGCGAGCGACGAGAGCGGACTCTACACGTTCTGGGACTATCAGGCGGGCGCCTGGCCCAAGAACAACGGCATCCGCATCGACCACGTCCTATTGTCGCCGCAGGCCGCCGATCGGCTGGCATGGGTCGAAATCGACAAGGACATGCGCGGCCGCGAAAAGGCCTCCGATCACGTTCCGGTGCGCGTCGAGATCAAGGACGCGTGAGGCCAAAGTCAGGGCCGCCGCATGGTCGCTCTGACCACCGCGCTCAGGCCGACGTGCAGCGTCCCCTCGTCGAAATCGGCGTCCGCCTCGCCGAGCTCGATCGTATTGAGCGCGGCGAAATCCGCCTCGAGGTCGTCGAGCGCGTAAAGCAGCTCGCGCACGCGCGGTCCGCCGCGCGCGCCCGCCGCCTGACGCGCGAGCTGTTCGGGGCGGAACGCTTCGAGGATGACCAGCCCGCCGGGTTTGAGAGCGCCGACGACCCTGGCGTGCAGCGCGCGCCGCTCGTCGGCGACGAGATGGAGAAAGATCAGCGCGACGACGTCGTAAGCCTCGCCCGGCCATTCCCAGGCAAGCGCGTCGGTCTGGACGGCGTTGAGCGCGACGCCGCGCGCCTGCGCAAGGCGGCGCGCCTTGGCGACGCCGTGCCGGGAGAGATCGAGCGTGTCGACGATCAGCCCCTGCTCGGCGAGCCAGACGCCGTTGCGCCCTTCCCCGTCGCCGGGAACGAGGGCGCGCATCCCCGCCCGCAGCCGCGCGCGCTGGCCGCTGAGATAAGCGTTGGCCGTCTCGCCGTAGGCGAAGCCGTCGCCGGCGTAACGGCGATCCCACATCGCCGCCGGGTCGGCCATCGACTCGCTCATCGCCCGCGCTCCGCCCTGTGGTCGATCGCCCATCATGCCGACCTTTCGCGGCGCAGCAAGCCTTGACCGCGCGGCGCGCCGGTGGCCTGTTGGGGCGTCAGGCCCCGCGCCGACGCGGGCATGCGAGCGGCATTCGTCGTTCGCGTTCGACAAATCGGGGGAATCCGATGACAGTTCCGCGGCGCCTGGCGCTTCTATCGGCGCTCGCCTTGACGGGGTGCGTTGCGACGCCGGACGAGCCTTTCTCGCTCGACGACGGCGACGCGGTTGCGCCCGCCGCGAACGGCTACGTCTGCGACTCCTGGGACGCGAAGGCCAAGAAAGCCGCCGCCGCGCGGCAAGGACGCCTCATTCCGCTGCGCCGGAACAAGAAGACGCAATACGTCTTCCTCGACGACAAGGCGTCGTCGGCCGAGCCGTTCACGCTGCATCGGGCGAAGGGCGATTCTTACGTCGTCGCGGTGGCGCACTCGGACGGCCCCGGCGAGGACCTCTATCTCGCCGAGTTCGCCAATGCGGGTAACGAATTCAAACTCTACGCCGAGGGCGACGGCTTCGCCGCCCGCGCGCCCGACGTGGCGCGCCGAGACGGCGCGACCTTCGCGCACACCCAGTTCTCCAACGACATCGGCGGACCCCTCGAAGCGCAAAAGGCCTTCATGCTCGACATGGCGTCCGACCCGACGAACTGGAAAATCTCGGCCGATTGCCGGGCGAAGCGCTGACGAGGGAAAAGCCGGCGCTTCCTCCCCGCCGGGATCGAGGCCGCGCGGCCGGCGCCCGCCGTCGGCTTCTCACGCCTAGAGGATATAGGGGATCAATCGCCAGGTTCGGCTCATGTAGCGCGTATAGGGGTCGCCGAGCGAGGCGCGCAGCGCCGCTTCCTCGACCGCGATGCGGTAGCCGAAGGCGCCGCCCGACGAGACCATCATCGCCAAGAGTCCGGCCCAATTGCCGAGCGCCAGGCCAAAGCCGAACAGCGCCAGGAGCATTCCCGCATAAGCCGGGTGGCGAATGCGGCGGTACGGTCCAGAATCGATCACCGGCTGCGCCGCATGCGTAACGACGTCGACGGTGAAATACCGCCCCAACGTCGCGATCGCCCACCAGCGCAACGCCGTCCCCGCGATGACGCAGCAGATTCCTGCGACGAAGCATGGGCGGGCCGCCGAGGCGATCGCCAGGCTCGGCGCCAGCAGCGCAAAGCCGAAATCCAGCGAAAACGCGACCCCCAAAACGACGAACAGAAGACGAAAGGAGCCGCGATCGTGCCTCCGCGACGGCGATCCGGACCGCTGCCTGGCGTTGAGGACCATTTCCGCTCCCTGCCACAGGGCGAACGTGATCCAGAAGACCGCGATGTAGGCGGGCCCGCCGCCGAACGGCAGTGAGGACTCGAAATTCAAACGATCGCCCCCCGACGCGTCGCGCGCAACTTACCCCCGTCCCACATTCCGGCAAAGCCTCGTCTGCACTACGATTGCAACCGAACCGGCGTTTTTCGAGCAGCCTCTTTCTCGCGCGCGCCAGGGCCAAGACCCACGCGTTCGGCTTCGCCGTCCGCTCAGGCGGCGCCCCTTTTCGACATCTTGTTGACTCGAACACAAAGAGAACATATCATGCACGTTCATCGTACGCAGGAGGCCCGCATGGCTCGGCATATGGTCTTCGCATTGCGCGAACTCTGGGAGCTGGCTTCGCTCGGCGCGTTTCTCATGATGATCGCGCTCGCGGCGCGGGCGTTCGGGGCCTGAGCGACTCGTTGCGCTTGGCGATCGGGGCGCACTGCTTTATCTCTCAGCGGCCGGGCCGCTGCGCGCCTCGGCTGTTTCCCGCTGCCGGAGCCTCAAGCGTTTGCCGTCTCGCGTTTCCCTCATCGTCGTCGCGGCCGGGCGCGGCGCGCGGCTCGGCGCGGCGACGCCGAAGCAGTATCTTCCCTGCGCCGGCAAGCCCCTCCTCGCTCATGCGCTCGAGGCGCTGGCGGCGGCGCACGCGTTTTGCGCCGCGACGGTGGTCATCCATCCCGACGATTGCGAGCTCTACCAGGCCGCGCTGACGTTTCTCTCGCCGGCGGCCGCGGCCGCCTTCGGTCCGCCGGCGTTCGGCGGCGCCAGCCGGCAACAGAGCGTGCTCGCCGGGCTCGAGGCGCAGAGCGCGGCGCCGCCCGATCTCGTCCTCATCCACGACGGCGCGCGCGTCTTTCCCTCGCGCGCGCTGATCGCCCGCGCCATCGAAGCGGCCGAGCGCCTTGGCGCGGCGATCCCCGCGACCCCGCTCAGCGACACCATCAAGCACGTCGACAGCGCGGGGCGCATCCTCGCTTCGCCGGATCGCTCGTCCCTGCGCGCGGTGCAGACGCCGCAGGCCTTCCGCTTCGATCTGATCCTCGCCGCGCATCGGCGCGCGCTGAGCGAAGGCGTCACCGAGCTGACCGACGACGGCGCGGTCGCCGCCTGGGCCGGCCATGAAACTCACGTCTACGACGGCGACCCGGATAACGCCAAAGTGACGACGAAGCACGATTTGCGCGCGGCCGAGGCGCGTCTGATGAGCGCTGCGAGCGACATCCGCGTCGGCCAGGGCTTCGACGTCCACGCCTTCGCCCCCGGCGACTGCGTCTGGCTCGGCGGCGTCAGAATCCCGCATACGCAAGCCCTCAGCGGCCATTCCGACGCCGACGTAGGGCTGCACGCGCTCGCCGACGCGCTCTACGGCGCGCTCGGCGAGGGCGACATCGGCGCGCATTTCCCGCCCTCCGACGCGCGCTGGCGCGGCGTCGCGTCCTCCATCTTCCTCAGCCACGCCGCCGAGCGGGTGCGCGCGCGCGGCGGGATCATCGCCCATCTCGACGCGACCTTGATTTGCGAGGCGCCGAAGATCGGCCCCTATCGCGAAGCGATGCGCGCTCGCATCGCCGAGATCGCGGGCGTGGGCGTCGATCGCGTCGGCGTCAAGGCGACGACCTCGGAGGGGCTCGGCTTCACCGGCCGGCGCGAGGGCGTCGCCTGCCTCGCCAGCGCCACCATTCGCCTGCCCCCGCGATAGCGAAGGCGCCGGAGAACGCGGATAGCCACAGCGGCGTCGTGCCGTTCGCGGGTGATTCGCGCGCCAGAGCCCTCACCCCGGCGCTCTCCCGCAAGCGGGGGAGGGGCGAAACCCTTCTCCCGCTTGCGGGCGCCAGGCGAACCTTCGGTTCGCCGAGAGGCGGCGCGAAGCGCCGGACGAGGACCCGCGCGAACCCACGCGCTATTCGCCCGCAAACCGGCTCAGCGCCCCTCCAGGCGATCGAGCGCCTGCTCGGCGAGGTCGAGATAGCGCGCCGCGAGCGGCTCCCATTTGGCGGGCTGGCGCGGCGAGGGGTCGAGCAGATGCGCGAGGGCGAGGCGCGCGCGCAAGACCGCCCGGCGCGCGGCGTGCAAATGAAACAGCGGATAGGGCGGCTCGGCGCGAAGCGCCTGCGTCACGCGCTCGAACAGCGCCGGCCCGAACCAGGCCGCGCCGAGCAGGGCGCATTCGACGCCGAGATAGGCGAGTTCGTCGACGGGATCGACCATGCGCAGTTCCGCGCTGAACTCCAGGCAGTCGAAAATGACGACATCGTCTTCGAGGCAGACGTGCTCGGGCCTGAGATCGCCGTGCCCGTCGACGAGTTGGCCCTGAGCGGCGCGCGCGCGGAGCCGATCCGCATGGCGCCGCAGGGCGGCGTCCATCCGGCCGAGGATCGCCGGGGCGCGGCCGTGATCGATCGCGAAGCGCCGCGCGGTGAGGACGCGGCGATTGAACGCCTGCTCGGCGACGAGCCGATCGACGTAGGCGGCGGGCGCGATCGCCGGGCGATCCGCCCGCTCGTAGAAGCGCGCCAGCGCCAGCGCGAGGAGCTCGACGTCCTCGGCGCGCAGCGCGCTCGCGATCAGCAGCCGGTCGAGCATCCGCCCCGTCGGCAGCCGGCGCATCGCGATCACCCACTCGACGATCTCGCCCTCGCCGCCCAGCGCCAACGAACCGTTTGGCGCCAGTCGGAGCGGCGCGAGGCCGTGATAGACGTTCGGAGCGAGGCGGCGATTGAGCGTCAGTTCGGCGCGGCAATCGGCTTCCCTGGCGCGAAGCGTCGAATGGTCGAGGAAGGGATAGCGCACCGGCTTCTTGATCTTGAAGGCGCGCCGAGCCGTCAGGAAGACGAAGGACATATGGGTCTCGACGACCTCGACGTCTGCGCCGCTCTCGTCATAAGCGGCCGGAGAGCTGAGGAAGCGAACTTTGTCCTCGAACGCGACGCGCTCGCCCGGATCGTCGGCGCGGCGATCCTCGTCGCCGCCAGCGTCGGCGGACGAAACGGTCATCGCTCGATCAGGCCGCGGCGGGTCCGCGCGCGTCCTGCTTCAGCCAATAAGCCCGACATTCTTCCTCCCGCCCGCGCGCCACGCGGCGGCCGGCCAGGGCCCCGCGCGTTTCCGTGACGACGGTGCACTGCCCCTCGGGCAGGGCGTCCGTTTCGTAATAGATCACCACCCAGTCCTTCACCCGCCCGAGTTCGTGGGCGAGGCCGGTGTTGGAATAGAGCGCGGTGAATCGCCACGCGTCGCGCGTCGCGTGCAAGATCGGCAGCCAGGCCTCGCCGCTCGGATTGAAGCGCTTGGGCGCGATCCGGCGCAAGGCGCCGGCCTCGGCCTTTTCGCGATATTCGCGATCGACGTCGAGGAGCGTGGCGACCGGCGGGCGCTGCCTCGTCTGCCGCAGGCGGCGCAGCCGCGGCCGGCCGAGCCGTTCGGCGAGCGCCGTGCGGATCATTTCGGCGCGCCGCCGGCCGATCCCCTCGACGCCGGCGAGGCGGCCGTCGTGCGCCGCCGTTTCCAGCGCTTCCAGGTTCTCGACGTGCAGCGCGTCGAAGATGCGCCGCGCGAGCTCCGGACCGACGCCGGGAATGGTGAGAAAGAGCTTCTCCGGCTCGAGCGCGCCGCGCAGCCGCTCCAACTGCGCCCATCGCCCGGTGGTCAGCATCTCCGCCAGCGCCGCCGCGATCGAGCGCCCGACCCCGGGAAGCGCGGTCAGGCCGTCGCGGCCCTCTTGCGCGAAGACGGCGTCGAGCGGCCGATCGAGGCCCTCGATCACGCCCGCCGCGCGCTCGTAGGCCGCGACGCGAAAACCCTCGGCGCCCTGCTGGCGCAGGAGATCGGCGTATTCGTGAAGATTTCCCGCGAGAACGGCGTTGGGCTGGAGATCGGCGGGTTGCGGCGCCACGGTCTGAACCCCCGGCTGCGTCGAGCGCTTGCGTCGCCACGATTTACCGAGGCCGGCGGGGCCGGGCATTGCGCGGCGTCAAGTCGCCTCTCGGCTCCCCTCCCCCTGGCGCGCGCGAACTGCGTCAGATCAATGCGGCCGTCCGTGTTCTGGCGGAAAAAGGCTGTGTTTTGCATGCTGGCGATCCCGCCGCAGGCCGGTGGGCGCCTTCGACGAAGGGGCATGTCATGCCGCACAAGCAAGTGTTGTTTCGTTCGGCGGCGCGCGAAAAAATCCTGCGCGGGGCGACCCAGCTCGTCGACGCGATTCGCGTGACGCTAGGACCGCGCTCCAAGTCGGTGCTGATCGAAAGGAAATGGGGCGCGCCGATCGTCTGCAACGACGGCGTGACCATCGCCAAGGAGTTCGACCTCAAGGACCCGGAGGAAAACCTCGGCGCGCGCATGCTGCGCCAGGCGGCGGAAAAGACCGGCGACATGGTCGGCGACGGCACCAGCACCTCGACGATCCTGTCGCACGCGATCTTCGCCGACGGGGTGCGCAACGTCGTGGCCGGCGCCAGCGCCATCGACATCAAGCGCGGCCTCGACCGCGCCTGCAAGCGCGCGGTCGAAACGCTGAAGGCGCTGTCGCGGCCGGTGAGCACGCGCAAGGAAAAGGCCCAGGTCGCCGCGATTTCCGCGCACAACGATCTCGCCATCGGCGAGATGGTCGCCGACGCGATGGACAAGGTCGGCAACGAAGGCGTGATCACCGTCGAAGAATCCAAGACGACTGAAACGAGCCTCGAAGTGGTCGAGGGCATGCAATTCGACCGCGGCTTCATCTCGCCCTATTTCGTCACCGATTTGGAAAAGACCGAAGCGGTGCTCGAAAACGTGCTGGTGTTGATTTGCGATCGAAAGATCTCCGTTCTCAAGGACCTGTTGTCTCTGCTCGACGAAGTCGCGAAGTCCGGGCGGCCGCTGCTGGTCGTGGCCGAGGACGTCGAGGGCGAGGCGCTCGCCACGCTGATCGTCAATCACATTCGCGGCGTCTTGAAGAGCTGCGCGGTCAAGGCGCCGGGCTTCGGCGACCGTCGCAAGGCGATGCTGCAGGATCTGGCCGTGCTGACCGGCGGACAGGTCGTTTCCGAGGATGTCGGCCTCAAGCTCGAAAACGTCGCCATCGCTGCGCTCGGCGGGGCCAAGCGCGTCGTCATCGGCAAGGACGACACCACGATCGTCGGCGGCGCCGGAGAGCGCAAGCAGATCGAGGGGCGAACGGCCCAGATCCGCCACGAGATCGAGGACACCACCAGCGACTACGATCGCGAGAAGCTGCAGGAGCGGCTGGCGAAGCTGCTCGGCGGCGTCGCGGTGATCCGCGTCGGCGCTCCCTCGGAGGCCGAGATGAAGTCGAAGAAGGAGGCGCTCGACGACGCCATCGCCGCCACCAAGGCCGCCGTCGCCGAAGGCATCGTGCCCGGCGGCGGGCTGGCGCTGCTGCGCTGCATCGACGCCGTTCAGCGCGAGGAAGCCGAATGCCAGGACGACGAACGGACCGGCGTGCAGATTTTAAAGCGGGCGCTGGAGGCGCCGACCCGCCAGATCGCCGAGAATTCCGCGGTCGACGGCGGCGTGGTGGTGGCGCGCATGGCGGCCGGCAAGGGCAATGAAGGCTTCGACGCGGGACGCAAGCAGTACGTCGATCTGATCGAGGCCGGCATCGTCGATCCCACCAAGGTCGTCCGCGTCGCGCTCGAGAACGCGGTGTCGGTGGCGAGCGTGCTGCTGCTTACGGAGGCGACGATGACCGAAATCCCGGAGGAAAAGGGCGCGCGCGCCGCAGAGCCGGACATGGGGATGTAGGAGACGCGGCATGCCCTTTCTCGATCGCGCCGACGCCGGCCGGCAACTGGCGCGAGCGCTGGCCTCCTACAAGGATCGCAGCCCGGTGGTCCTCGCCCTGCCGCGCGGCGGCCTGCCGGTCGGCGCCGAGATCGCGACGGCGCTCGCAGCGCCGCTCGACATCGTTCTGGTGCGCAAGGTCGGCCTGCCCGAGCAGCCCGAGCTGGCGATGGGCGCGGTGGTGGACGGCGACGAACCGATCGTGGTGCGCAACGAGGACGTCATATCCATGTCGGGGGTGAGCGAGCGCGAATTCGAGGCCGTGTGCGCGCGCGAACTCGCCGAGATCGAGCGGCGGCGGCGGCGCTTCCTCGGCGATCGACGGCGCGCGCCGATCGCCGGGCGCACCGCGATCGTCACCGACGACGGCGTCGCGACGGGAGCGACCGCCCGCGCGGCGCTCAGAGCGATCCGCAAGCGCGCCCCCAAGACGCTCGTGCTCGCCGTTCCCGTCGCCGCGCGCGACACGATCGAGGAATTGCGCAGCGAGGTCGACGCGGTCGTTTGTCTCGAGGCGCCGCGATACTTCGATGCGGTCGGCGCCTTCTACGCCGATTTCCGGCAGGTGTCGGACGACGAGGTCGGCGCCATCCTCGCCCGCTTCCCCGTCGAAACGCCGGAGAAGGCGTAGCCGCCCGACGTCGTCGGTCGCGCGAACCGCGCGATGACATTGCTTTCCCAAATGGGATACAAAGAGCCCCGCTCGACGCGGTCGTCCTGATGCGCGTCGAGGAACGAGCGAAGCCGAATCGAGGAGCCCGCTATGCGCTGGTCGCTGACCATAGGCCGCTTCGGCGAAACGGCGGTGAAGATCCACGTGACCTTCCTGCTCCTGCTCGCGTGGATCGGCTTCAGCGCCTGGCGCCAACAGGGCGTGGCGGCGGCGCGCGACAGCGTCGTCTTCATCGTGCTCATCTTCGCCTGCGTCGTGCTGCACGAATTCGGCCATATCCTCGTGGCGCGCCGGTTCGGCATCAAGACCCCCGAAGTCACCTTGCTGCCGATCGGCGGGGTGGCGAGCATGCAGAGCCTGCCCGAAAAACCCTCCCAGGAGCTCGCCGTCGCGATCGCCGGGCCGCTGGTCAATTTCGCTATCGCCATCGTGCTGCTGGCGCTCATCGGCGGGATCAATTCGGCCGACTTCGCCCAGCTCGACGACCCCCGCGTTTCGCTGCTGGCGCGGCTGGCCGCGGCCAACGTCTTTCTCGCCGTCTTCAATCTCATCCCCGCCTTTCCGATGGACGGCGGCCGGGTGCTGCGCGCGCTGCTGGCGATGCATTACGGCCGGCCGAGGGCGACCCAGATCGCGGCTTCGATCGGACAGGCGTTCGCGTTCGCCCTCGGCTTTCTCGGCCTGTTCGGCAATCCGCTGCTGATCTTCATCGCGATCTTCGTCTACATCGCCGCGGCGGGCGAGGCCCAGATGACGGCTTTTCACGAATCGGCGCGCGGCCTCAGCGTCGCCCAGGCGATGGAGACGAGCTTCGCCGCGGTTCCGGCGAACGCCAGGCTGGCCGACGCGGTGGAGACGCTGCTCGCCACCGCCGAGCATGAGTTCCCGGTCGTCGACGCCTTCGGCAAGCCGATCGGCCTGATGACGCGCCGCGATATTCTCGCCGCGCTGAAGGACCACGACCGCGAGGCGGCGGTCGCCGATTTCATGCGCGCGCCGGTCGAGACCTTGCGCGCGGCGACGCCGCTCGAAGCCGCGATCGACCGCTTCACCCAACAAGACGTCTCGGCGCTCTGCGTCGTCGATCGCGACGGCGTGCTCGTCGGCCTGCTGACGCGTCAGAACCTCGCGGAAATGATGATGATCAAGTCGATGCGCCCGGACTGGCGCTTCGAAAGGTCGCGCGCCTCGCGCGTCGCGGCCGACTGAGCCGGGGCCGAGTTTTCCCAAGTCCCGCTTCGGCCCGTCAATTGGAGCGATCGCCATGATGCAGCTCATCAGGAGGGCAGCGACGGTCGTTCTCGGCGCGGCGATGATCGGCTGGGCGGCGGCCCCGAGTCCGGCTCGCTCGGCCGACGCGAGCGTCCCGATCCTGCTCTATCATCGCTTTTCTCCCAGCGTTCCCGGATCGACCACGGTCACGACGCCGGCCTTCGAAGAGCAGCTCGCCTGGCTCGCCGACCATCATTACACCGTGGCGCGTCTCGCTTCGGTCGTCGCCGCGCTGCGTAGCGGCGCCCCGCTCGATCCGTCGACCGTCGCCATCACCGTCGACGACGGGCGACGATCGCAATACACCGAGATGTTCCCGATCGTGCTGCGCTACAAAGTTCCGGTCACGCTGTTCGTCTACATCGACGCCGTCTCCTACGAACCCGACGCGCTCACCTGGGCCGAGATCGAGGAGATGCTGCAATCCGGCCTCGTCGACGTGCAGTCGCACACCTGCTCGCACCCGGATTTCGACAAGGAGCGCGCGCGGCGCAACGCGGTCGACTACGAATCCTTCGTCGCCGCGGAGCTCGCGCAGTCGAAGAAGACGCTCGAGGAGCGCCTGAAGAGGCCGGTCGAGTTCCTCGCCTGGCCCTACGGCGTCGTCGACCGCGATCTCGAGCGCGCCGCCGCCGCGGCGGGTTACGGCGCGGCGTTCGCCGTTGGCAACCGCCTGGCGCAAGCCGACGGCGATCTCTACGCCATACCGCGCCTCGTCGTCTCCGACTTTGATCGCGGCGAGAGGTTCGAGAGACTGCTGCGCGAGGGCGTTGCGCGCATCGCCGCCAACGATCCGCTCGCCTCCTGCCAAGCCCACGGCGCGGCGCCGGAAGCCGCGCATTGAAGAAGAGCCGCCCTGCGCGAGGGACGCCGATCGCGCATGCCGCGACGGTTCGGGCTATGGCGCGGCGGTGGACGGCGCCCCGGCCGGCGAGCGGGCGAAGCGCGACGAAGGCGCCAGACGCGCCGCCTCGCGCCGCAAAATGCCTTCGGCGTCGAGGCCGCGGATCGGCAGGTCGAGATCGCGCGGCACGTCGCCCGCCAGTTGCAGCGTCAAGTAGCGGCCGCAACAGACCCTGAGAAAGGACGAGAAGTTCTCGACCTCTCCGTGCGCTTCGAGAAGCTCCTCGTGAAGCTTCGCCAGCAATTGCGACACGTTCATCGCGTCGCGCCGCGCGATCTCCTCGAGCACGCGCCAATAGAAGTTTTCGAGGCGAACGCTGGTCGAATAGCCGCGCATGCGCACGGATTTGAGACGCGTTCGCCACAATTGCGCATCCGCGCCGATGAAGAGCCTGCACATCGGCCACCTCCCGGGCGCCAGCTTACCAAGCGGCGCGCGAGACGCCAATCGCTCTCGCGCGCGGGCGCGCGATGGTCACGCCGCCCGTCGCACGCCGGCGTGGCTGATCGTGTCGCCCAGCGCGGCGAAGAACTGCGAGAGCCACGCGGGGTGGGCCGGCCAGGCCGGCGCGCTGACCAGATTGCCGTCGGTCGTGGCCGCGTCGATCGCGATGTCGGCATAGACGCCGCCGGCGAGTTCCACCTCGGGACGGCAGGCGGGATAGGCCGAGCAGGTGCGTCCCTTCAAGACGCCCGCCGCCGCGAGGATCTGCGCGCCGTGGCAGATCGCGGCGACCGGCTTGTTCGCGGCGAAGAAATGCTTGACGATCTCGATCACGCGCGCGTTGAGGCGCAGGTATTCGGGCGCGCGGCCGCCGGGGATGACGAGCGCGTCGTAGCGCGCCGGATCGATCTCGGCGAATGTCGCGTTGAGCGCGAAGTTATGGCCGCGCTTCTCCGAGTAGGTCTGCTGCCCCTCGAAGTCGTGGATCGACGTCGCGATGGCGTCGCCCGCCTTCTTGTCGGGGCAGACGGCGTGAACGGTGTGGCCGACCGCGAGCAGCGCCTGGAAGGGCACCATCGTCTCGTAGTCCTCGCCGAAGTCGCCGACGATCATCAAAATGCGTTTGCCGGACATTTTTCTTCCTCCCGAATGGCTGCGGTTCGGGTAAGGATAGACCGACGCCGGGCGTTGCGGGTGTTAATCGGTTAACGCACACGAGCGAATCGCGCCGCTTCAACTCTTCAGCGCGAGGTCGTGCTCCAGCAGCTCGTTGATCGAGCCGCCGCGGTGGCAGCGTCGAATCGCGCCCGCCAGAAGCTCTCCCGCGCGCACGACGCGCAGTCGGCCGCGATGGACTTCGGCGGCCATCGCGTCCGACAGGGCGACGCAATCGGTGACCCAGATTTCGTCGATTGAGGCGTCGCGCATCAGTTCCGGCGCGCCGCCGACGAACAGGCCGTGCGTCGCGACGGCAATGACCTCGCTCGCCCCGTTGCGGCGGCATGCCGCGGCCGCGCGCATCATCGTGCCGCCGGTGGTGATCATGTCGTCGAGGATGATCGCCGTCCGCCCCTCGACGTCGCCGGCGAAGAGATCGCCGGTGACTTTGCCCATGCTGCGCGTCTTGTCGACGAACGCCTTGGCGACGGGCGCGCCGAGCACGCGTTCGAGCGTGGCGCGGAACAGTTCGGCGCGTTTCTCGCCGCCCGGATCGGGCGACACGACGGCCGCCCGCCGCCCTTTCAGCCGCCCGGCCAGGGCGTGGGCGAAGAGCGCGTCCGTATCGAGATGCTCGGCGCGGCAGCGGAACGCGTTCTGGAACGCGGCGAGGCTGTGGGCGGTCACCGAGATCACGCAGTCGACGCCGACCGCCTCGAACATCTGCGCGAGATAGCGCGTGGCGACGGGATCGCGCGGCTTGGTCTGGCGCTCCTTGCGCGCGTAGCACAGATACGGCGCGACGACCGTCACGCTTCGCGCCGCCGATTGCTTCAGCGCGCCGACGAAGAACATGAGCTTGCACAGCTTGTCGTTGACGCTCTGCCCGGGGGACGTCGTCAGGTCGGCGAAGACGTAGACGTCGCGGCCGCGCACGCTCGTCGTCGGGCGGATCTTGTGCTCGCCGTCTTCGAAATCGCGCTCCTCGTGCGGCGCGATATCGGTTCCGAGCCGCGCCGCGACGCTGTCGGCGAGGGCGCGCGCGTTGGCGAGGGCGAAGAGGACGGGTCCGGCCAGCTCGCGCGCCCGGCTCGGCCGACGCGCGGCGCCGCCGGATATCGCTCGCAACTCGCAGCCGCCGAAGATCGCGCCAATCCGCCCTTCAGCGTCCGCCATCGGGGCGGCGAGCAGGTCGACCGCCACGGCGCCCTCGCCGGCGCCTTCCATGACGAATTCCGCCAGCACCGGCTCGCCCGCCTTGATGACGGCGTCGAACAGCCGGCGCAGGCGCGCCGCCTGGCGCGGGTTGGGCGCGGCGGCGAGCGTGTCGCCCGCCTCGGCGCTCCCCAGCACGCTTTCCAGGCTCGACGAGGCGCGCTCGAGGACGTAGTCGTTCTCGCCGTCCGTTCGCGCGAAGAGGAACGCGTCGGGCGGGACGGCGCTGCGCGCGAAAGGCGAGCGCGGCGCGACGCGCTCGTCGCGCAACGCTTCCCACTGCGCCAGAAGCTCCGCCAGTCGCGCCTGCGCGGGCCGCGGCGCGAAATCCAGTCGATCGAACAGGCGCCGCAACGGCGGATCGTCAACGGCCATCGTCGTCATTTCGCATCCTCCGCTTTCGCTCGACGCGCCGCTCCGAGCAGCGCCTTCAACTCCCCGATCGACCGGGTGTTGACGATGTCGCCCGCCTCCAGCCAGCCGCGGCGCGCGCAATCGACGCCGTACGCCAGATTGCCCAAATCGCCGACGCGGTGCGCGTCGGTCCCCAGGCTCAGCTTCACGCCTTCGTTCTTCGCCATCCGGCAATGCGCGTCGCTCAGATCGAGCCGATCGGGATGCGCGTTGATCTCCAGGAAGCATCCGCGCGCGCGCGCCGCCTTCATGATGCGGGGCATGTCGACGTCGTAGGGGTCGCGCTCGAGCAGCAGCCGGCCGGTCGGATGGGCGAGAATCGCGACGTAAGGGTTATCGAGCGCGCGCAAAATCCGCTCCGTCTGCTCGTCGCGCGGCAGGGCGAAGTCGGAGTGGATCGCCGCCACGACGAGATCGAGGCGTTTCAGCGCCTCGTCGGGAAGATCGAGCGTTCCGTCTTTGAGGATTTCGACTTCGATTCCCTTCAGCAGCGTGAAGCCGCGCATTTGCGCGTTGAGCCGGTCGATCGCCTCCCCTTGCCGGCGAAGGCGCTCGGCGTCGAGCCCGTGCGCCACCGTCAGCCGGCGCGAATGATCGGTGATCGCGAGATAGTCGAGCCCGCGCTGGCGCGCCGCGCGCGCCATCTCTTCGAGCGAGTTCATGCCGTCGCTGGCGCTGGTGTGGGCGTGGAGGTCGCCCTTGACGTCGACGAGGCGCACCAGCTTGGGAAGAGCGTGGCGCGCCGCCGCCTCGATCTCGCCGCTCGCTTCGCGCAGTTCCGGCTCGATATAGGCGAGGCCGAGCGCCGCGTAGACCGAAGCCTCGGTGTCGCCGGCGATCGACTGCGCGCCGCGGTAGACGCCGTATTCGTTGATCTTCAGCCCGCGCTCCTGGGCCATGCGGCGCAGCGCGATGTTGTGCGCCTTGGAGCCGGTGAAATAGAGCAGCGCCGCGCCGTAGCTCTCCGGCGCGACGACGCGCAGGTCGACCTGGACGCCGCTCTTCATAACGAGGCTCGCGCGCGTCGGACCGGCGGCGAGGATCTTCGCCGCCTCGGGCGTCGAGGCGAAGCGCTCGACGACCTCGGCCGGCGAACGCGAGGCGGCGACGAAATCGAGATCGCCGACGGTCTCCTTTCTGCGCCGATAGGAGCCGGCCGCTTCGATTCTTTCGACCGCCGCGAGGCCGCGCAGATCGGCCAGCGTCGCGGCCGCGTAAGCCTCGACGCTGGCGAGCTTGTAGCGGGTCGGGCGCTGAAGATCGGCGCTCAGGCGCTCCAACAGCAAGCGTTCGCTCTTGGCGCCGAAGCCCGCAAGGCCGCGCACCCGCCCTTCCCGGCACGCCGCGAGAACGTCTTCGAGCGTCTTCGGCTTCGGCCTCAGTTCCCGGCAGAGACGGACGGCGCGTTTGGGTCCGAGGCCGGGCAGACGCGTCAGCGCCAGGGCGAGCTTGGGCGCGCCCGGCCGCAGGGAGTCGAGCCGGCTCAGATGGCCGCTGGCGACCATCTCGACGATCTGCGCCGCGAGGTCTTCGCCGATGCCCGGCAACGCGTCGAGATCGGCGCCGCGGGCGACCATGTCGGCGGCCTCCTCGCCCAGGCTGCGCAACGTGCGCGCCGCGTTGCGATAGGCGCGAACGCGGAACGGGTTCTCCTCCTCGATCTCGAGAATGTCGGCCGTCTCGTCGAAAGCGCGGGCGATGTCCTCGTTGTGCGGCGGCGAAGCGGCGAGCCGCGCCGCGCCGCGCGACGGCGTCGTTCGCGTCCCTTGCGCCGGCGATGTGCTTTTCGCCTTCATTGTCGCTTCCCCCGATCGATGGATCGCCGCCGCGGCGTCAGCCGCGAGCGCGATCGACAGGGTCGAACGCCCACCCCGGCATGAATTCGATCGCCGGCGCGCCAGCCTATTAAGCCGCATAATTCATCGGACGGCCTTGCGCTCGATCAAAGCTTTCTTTCGTCGCCGAGATAAGCATTATCGAATTCTTGGCGTTTCTGATCTCGTGGAATGTAAGGAGACGCGCATGGACGACAAGGCTTTGCGACAGGACGTGGTCAGCGAGCTCGACTTCGATCCGAGCCTCGACGCCGCCAGCATCGGCGTCGCGGTCGAAGGAGGCGTCGTCACGTTGACCGGACACGTCGGCAGCTATGCCGAGAAAATCGCCGCCGAACGGGCGGCGCAACGCGTCAAGGGGGTGCGCGCGATCGCGCAGGAAATCGTCGTTCGCTACGCCGAGGACAAGAAGACGGCGGACGACCAGATCGCCGAGCGGGCGCTGTCGATCATGCAATGGGACGCGCGGATTCCCGCCGACGATGTGATGGTGAAAGTCCAGCACGGCTGGGTGACGCTGTCGGGCGCGGTGAATTGGCATTTTCAGCGGGAAGCGGCGGAGTCCGCGGTGCGCAGGCTCTCCGGCGTCGTGGGCGTGACCAACGAGATTCGCGTCGCGCCAAAGGCGCGGCCCGAGGACGTGCGCAGGAAAATCGTCGACGCGCTGGAACGCAACGCCGAACTCGAGGCGGACACGATCAGCGTCTTCGTCCAAGGCGACAAGGTGACGCTCGAAGGCAAGGTGAAAGCCCGCTACGAGCGCGAAGTCGCCGAACGCGCGGCCTGGTCCGTGCCGGGCGTGACCGCGGTCGAAGATCACCTGATCCTCGGCTGAAGGCGAGCGGACGGGCAGAGGCGCGGCGAGGCTAAGACGGCCCCGGCGCGCGGATTTTGACGAAGCGCGCGAATCGTCGTCTCCTGCCGTGATGGCGGGCGCCCTCCTCTCCATCCAATCGCACGTCGTCTACGGCCACGTCGGCAATTCGGCCGCGGTTTTTCCGTTGCAGCGGCTCGGCTGTGAAGTCTGGCCGATCCATACCGTGCAATTCTCCAGCCACGCCGGCTACCCCGGCTGGCGCGGCCGGGCGTTCGACGCCGCGCTGGTCGACGATTGCGTCGCCGGGCTGCAGGCGATCGGCGCCCTCGCGCGCTGCGAGGGGGTCATTTCCGGCTATCTCGGCAAAGCGGAAATCGGCGAGGCGGCGCTGCGCGCGCTCGCCTCGGTCAGGAAAGCGAACCGGCGCGCGGCCTACGCCTGCGACCCCGTGATCGGCGACGTGGGGCGCGGCGTTTACGTCGAGGCGGCCGTCGCCGAGTTCCTGCGCGAGCGCGCCCTGTCCGCCGCGACCGTGCTGACGCCGAACGCGTTCGAACTCGCCGTCCTCGCCGGGCGCCCGGTCGGCAATCTCGACGAGGCGCGCGCGGCGCTCGCGCTGCTTCGCGCGCGAGGTCCGCAAGTCGTCCTCGTCACCTCGCTCAGGCTCGAAGACACGCCGGCTGACGCGCTCGACATGCTCGCCTACGAAGGCGCCGAGTTTTGGCGCTTGCGCACGCCAAAACTGCCGATCGCGGTCAACGGCGCGGGCGATCTTACCGCCGCCCTGTTCTTCTTCCACTGGCTGCGCTCGGGCTCGGCGGCCGAGGCCCTCGCCGAGGCCGCTTCGAGCGTCTACGGCGTCGTCGCCGCCACGGCCAAGGCGGGCGGGCGCGAACTGGAAATCGTTGCGGCGCAGGAGGAGCTCGTGCGGCCGACGCGGCTCTTCCGGCCGGAGCCTTGCTAGGGGCGCCCATCGACGTCGGGCGCCCGACGCGCTGCTACTTGTTGATCGTCGCCGCGCCCGCCATGCACGTTGCTTCGTCCTGTACGTTGATTCCGCCGGAGCAGCCGATCGCGCCGATCAGTTTTCCGTCCTCGATCAAGGGAATGCCGCCGCGCGAGGCGATGACGCCGTCGAGGGTGAGCAGCGCCTTGTTGTCGGATTTCTGCACGCCGTCCTCAAAGGCCTTGGTCGGGCGGCGAAAACCCGCCGAGGCGCGCGCCTTGTGCTCGGCGATCGCGATCGAGGCGAGTTGCGCGCCGTCCATGCGCGCGAACGCCACGAGGTTGGCGCCCGAATCGACCACCGCGACATTCTCCGCCCAGCCCCGCCTGCCGGCCTCGGCGATCGCCGCGCTGATCGCGCTCTGCGCGCGCTCGAGCGAAATCGGCGCGCCGTACGGCGTCGCGAACGGCATCTTGTCGGGAACGGCTTCAGGCGCGGCCGCCTGCTGCGCGCTCGCCGGGCCGGCGAAGGCGAGCGAGGCGATCAAGACCCATGCATTCGGCTTCAGCTTCGACATGCCTTCCTCTCCACTCGGCGCGGCCCGATGAACGATCGCCCGAAACGCCGCCGGATGCAAACCCGAGCGAACGCTCCGCGCCGCGTTCAGGCGCGCGCCAGCGCCGGCAGTTCGATGACCCGCGGGACCGGCGACAGCAAGATCACGCAAGCCTGAAGGGCGAAGGCGACGACGGCGACGACGAGGCAGGTTTCGGCGCCGTAGGCGCCGCCGACGACGGCGCCGATCGCCGCTCCGAGCGGGCGCGCGCCGTAAGACACGATATTGATCGCCGAGACCCGGCCCATGAGGTCCCGCGGCGTCACGCTCTGGCGCAAGGTCGTCGTGCTGATGACCCAGACGATCGGACCCGCGCCGAGAAGAAAGAAGGCGAGCGCGGCGAGCGAAGCGGAGGGCGCCCAGATGGTGAGGGCCATGAGCAGCGACCCGGCGAGCCCCGCGATCGGCCCTATGGCGACCACGACGCCAAAGGGCAAGGCGCGAAGAACCCGCGTCGCGCCCATCGCGCCGACCGTCATGCCGACGCCGTAGACGCCGAGCGTCATGCCGACTTCGGACGCCGTCAGATGGAGCCATTGCAGCGCGTGCGGCACATAGGCGGCGTAGAGGATGAAGAAACCGACATTGAAGATGAATTGCGTCACGAACACCGGAAGCAGCAGCGCGTGGCCGAACACGAACCCCGCTCCTTCGCGCAATTCATGAAGGAGGCGCCGGCGCGAGGCGACGGGGCGCGGCGGCTCGGCGACGCCCGCGAGCAGAATGACGGCGCAGAGCGACAGGCCGGCCGCGCAGGCGAACGAAGGCGTCGCTCCCATCCAGCCGACCAGCGCTCCGCCCAACGCCGGGCCGGCGGCGAAGGCGCTGGTTCGGGCCAACTCGATGCGGGCGTTCGCCCTGGGCAGTGCTCGCGCGCCCACCAGCGAGGGCACGAGCGCGGGCGTCGTCACGCTGTAGGCCACCGTGCCGCAGGCGCCGACGAAGCCGAGAAGCGCGAGCAGCGGCAGCGTCAACAGTCTGGCCGCCGCGAGCGCGACGATGCAAAGCAACGACACCGTTCGCAGGGCTTCGGCGGCGGCCATCAGGCGCGAGCGCGACACGCGATCGGCGAGCAGCCCCGCGGGAATGGAAACGAGAAGGAAAGGCAGCGTTTGCGCGGTCTGCAGCAACCCCGCTTCGCCGGCGCCGGCGCCGAGCGCCAGCACGGCGAAGATGGGCGCCGCCGCGAGCCCGATCTGCTCCGCGCCCTGGGCGGCGAGATTGGACCAGGCCAAGCGGTTGAACGCCGGCGAGAGCGGCTCGATCGGGTCTTTTGCCATAAGGGCGAACTCCTTCGAGCGATGAAGCCGACTTATCCGCTCGGCCTTCGCTCGCCGGCAACCCGATTCCGACGACGCAAAATACTCGCTCAGCCGCGCGTCGTCGCAACGGCGATTTCCATCCTTCGCAAACCGCTCTAGAAGCAAGCGTCAGAGGAGCCGCCCATGCGCCGCCAATTCTACACGCTCGACGTCTTCACCGTCGCGCCGCTCGCCGGCAATCCGCTGGCGGTGGTGCTCGACGCCGACGGGCTCGACGATGCGCGCATGCAAGGAATCGCGCGCGAGTTCAATCTCGCCGAGACGGTGTTCGTCGTCGCGCCGCGCGATCCCGTCAACACGGCGGCGCTACGCATCTTCACCCCCGCCCGCGAGCTGCCCTTCGCCGGCCATCCGACGGTCGGCGCGGCGACGCTGCTGGCGCACCTGCGCGCGCCCGAGCTGCTCGCCGCGCAGGACCTGCGCCTGGTGCTGGAGGAGGGGATAGGCGACGTCGTCTGCGTCGCGCGCCATCGGCGCGGCCAGGCGCTGGCGGCTTATTTCACGCTGCCGCGCCTGCCGCAACGCGGCGGGGCGGCGCCGTCCGCCGCCGAAATCGCCGATCGTCTCAGCGTCGAGCCGGCGGACATCGGCTTCGGCGCGCATCGGCCGACCGTCTACGGCGCCGGCGTCGATTTTCTGTTCGCGCCGATCGCCAGCGCCGCGGCGATGGCCAAAGCGGACCCGGATCGCACGCGCTGGGGCGCCGACGGCGGTCCGGGCGTCTATCTCTACACGCGCGATGCGGCTCGCGCCGACGCGCCCTATCGCGCGCGCATGTTCGCCGCGGGCTGGGGCATCAGGGAGGACCCGGCGACCGGCGCCGCCGCCTCGGCCTTCGCCGGCGTCGTGATGGAATTCGAGCCTCCGGCCGACGGCGAGCATTCGATCGTCATCGAGCAGGGCGTCGAGATGGGCCGCCCGAGCAGAATCGCGCTCGGCCTCGAGGTGGAGGGCGGCGCGCTGAAGTCGGCTTCGATCGGCGGCTCGGCGGTGTTGATCGCTGAAGGGACGATCGATCTGTGAGCGCGCCGCGCATCCTCGCGGTCGCCGAACTCGATCTGAGCTTCGCGCCGCGGCCGTGGCCTTTCGCCGAAGCGCAAGCCGAAAGAATCGCCGCCCATTGGCGCGCGCGACAGGCCGCGCAGCCGCGCCTTTACAACGGCCGCGTGCTGCTGCTCGCCCGCCACGCCTTCGCGACGCGCGCCGACGGCGCGCAGGTTCTGCGCGGCGACTATTTCGAGACCGATTACGCCGCGTTTCTCGCCTGGCGCGATTTCGGCTTTCCCGACACGCAAGTCTGCAACGGCTTCTCGATGGCCGCCCTCGTCGGCGCCGACGGCGCCTTCCTGCTCGGCGAGATGGCCGCGCACACCGCCAACGCCGGCTCGATCTACTTTCCCGCCGGCACGCCCGACCCTAGGGACGTCTTCGCCGGGCGCGTCGATCTCGAGCGAAGCGCGATACGCGAACTCCTGGAGGAAACCGGCCTCGAGGCGCGCGAAGTCGCGCTCGAGCCGAATTGGACCGTCGTCTATGCGCCGCCGCGCATCGCCTGCATGAAGATCATGCGCCTTCGCGTAGCCGCCGAGGCGATCAAGGAGCGCATCGACGCCTTCCTCGCCGCGGACCCCGACGCCGAGCTGACGCGCATGCACATCGTGCGCCGCCCCGAGGACATCGAGCAAGAGCGCTCGCCGCGCTTCGTCGTCGATTTTCTCGCGGCCGCGTTCGCTCGTGCCGGCGACCGAAAGCCGTGACGGCGACTGGCGTTATCGCCGGTCGGCGTCAGAGATCGGTGGGATAGCCGTGGCGCTTGCGCGACTCGAGGATCGTCGCGCGCGCCTGGGCCTCGTGCCCTTCCGAGCACTGCGTCTCGGCTGCGGCGATTTCCTTCTTGATCTGGTTGTAGACGGATTGCGCGACGTGGCCCATGGCGAGGTCGTTGTCCTGGATGGCGCGATAGCGCGCGATGTCGCCCGCGCAGCCCTCGCCCGACGGCATCTGGAAATTCTGCGGCGTCACGTCGGTCGAAGCGGGCGCCGGCGCGGCGGCCTGCGGCGCGGGCGCCGAGGAATTGCACGCCGCGAGGCAGAGCGCGGCGAAGGCGATCAAGGGGAAAGGTTTCATCGAGATGTCTCCGGGCGAATCCGTCGGCTGGCGAAAGACTCGCCAAAGCGCGGCGCGCGTCAAGTCGCAAGTGGCGGGGGGCGAACGAATCGTGTGCGCGAGGCGAAGGCAAGCGGTCCGGTCGAATTGCGGCGATGGGTCGAGATCCGCCGTTCGCGCCGAAGGTCAGCCACGCTCGCTATGTCGCATTCCAGATAGCCGAGGCCGCCCAGGGAAGAATTTGTTCGCCGACATCCTGCGGCTGGCCGCGCAACCGAGGCCGCCGCCGATTCTGTCGATGGCGCAACGCGTTCGGTTGTCACGCGTTCCATGGAAAACCAAGCAGACGCGCGTCTCGACGACGGCGGAAACCGCATTTTCGGCGCTTTGCGCGCCGGTGTCGCCGGCTCGGCGACGCACGAGCCGCCGCGTCCAGGGATTGGCATTGTCAAAATCCGTCGAAAGTGATCATCTCTGCTTCGGCGACGCCGTCACCTGGAGGGCGTCGGTCGGAAACCAACCGATTTACAATTCAGATACCGGAAACCAAGGAGTCTGTCGGGGTCAGCCGCGCGGCGTCGAACGGGGCGCGAAAAGCGGCGCGGTCGGCGCAAACCCTTCCGCGTCCCTCGCGCCTTCAATCGGTCGTGAATCACGGAACTACGCCTGTGCCCATTCGCGCCTCGAGATCAGGCGACGCTTCTCTCGATACTGACGCCTCGGTTCCGTCGGCGCTTGGTCGCGAGGAAGTCGCGGCCCTCCCGGCGCGGCGCCGCGCTCCCGAGCCGTCGCGCGCGTCGGTGTTGAGCGATGGGTCCATGCCCCGCTGGCGCTCCGGCGAGCGGCTCGACGACGTGATCGAGGAGGCTTGCCGACGCTACGCCGACCGGACCGCCGTCGCGATCGAGGGCGCGGACGTCTCCTATCGCGAGTTCGACGCGCGCGCCAATCAGATGGCGCGCCTTTTCATTCACAAGGGCGTCAGGCCGGGCGATCGCGTCGCGGCGCTGCTCGACCGTGGGCTCGAGGGCTACGTCGCGCTGTTCGCGCTCTTGAAGGCGCGGGCGGTTTATGTTCCGCTCGACGTCAATTATCCGCTCGACCGCATTCAGCACATCCTCGCCGACGCCAACGCCTCGCTTATCGCCGCGCATCTGCGGCTTGCCGATCTCTTCGCCGACTGCGGAGTCCCCCAGCTCATTCTCGACCAGGCGCGCCACGAGCTCGCCGCGCTGGACGACGGGCCCTTGCGCGAGGACGAGCGCGCTCCGGCCGCCGACGCGCTCTGCTACATCCTCTATACGTCCGGCACCACCGGCCAACCCAAGGGCGTCGCCGTCGCGCATCCGAGCATCTGCAATTTCGTGCGCGTGGCCGGCGAACTCTATGGCTTCGGCCCGGGCGAGCGAGTCTATCAAGGCATGTCGGTCGCCTTCGATTTCTCGATCGAGGAGTTGTGGGTTCCCTTGGCCGCCGGCGCGACGATCGTTCCCAACACGGCGTCGACGAGCTTGTTCGGCGAGGAGCTCGCCGATTTTCTCGAATCGCGCGGCGTGACCTGCTTTTGCTGCGTGCCGACGCTGCTCGCCTCGATGGATCGCGATCTGCCGCAACTGCGCATTCTGTTGATCGGCGGCGAAGCCTGCCCTCCCGCCTTGGTCAAACGCTGGAGTCGGCCGGGCCGCGCTCTGCTCAACAGCTACGGTCCGGCGGAAGCCACGGTGACCGCGACTTTGGGGCGCTTGAGCCCGGAAAAGCCGGTCACCATCGGCCGGCCGTTGCCGACCTATTCGATCGTCATTCTCGATCCGCTCCACGACGAGGCGGTCGAGCTGGGCGCAGCGGGCGAAATCGGCATCGCCGGCGTCGGCGTCGCCGAGGGCTATCTCAATCTGCCCGAATTGACCGCGGCGAAGTTCATCCCGGACTTCCTGGCGCTCGCCAACAATCCGTCGGGCCGCATCTATCGCAGCGGCGATCTCGGCCGCATCAACGAGGAGCGCGAGATCGAATATCTCGGGCGCATCGACACCCAGGTGAAGCTGCGCGGCTATCGCGTCGAACTGACCGAAATCGAATCGGTCCTGCTCGAAATCCCGGAAATCGCACAAGCCGTCGTCACGACCTTCGCGCCCGAGCCGGGCGTGACGGAACTCGTCGCCTATTATTCGGTCAAACCCGGCGCGGTCGCGCCGGAGCCGGGCGCGATCGCGGCGTTCTTGCGGGCGCATATGCCCGCATACATGACGCCCGCCTATCTCGAGCGTCTGCCTGTCATTCCGACGCAAGTCAGCAACAAGGTCGACCGCGAGAAGTTGCCGGAGCCCAAATCGAAGCGGCTGCTCGTGGGCGGGCGGCATGCGCCGCCGAGCACTCCGACCGAAGAGCTCTTGTGCCGGGCGCTGACGGAAACGCTTGGACTCGAAGGGGTCTCCGTCGACGCCGACTTCTTCGAGGAATGCGGCGCGCATTCGCTGCTGATGGCGCGCGTTTGCGCGAAAGTCCGTCAGCTCGAGCCATCGATGCATGTCGCGATGCGCGATGTCTATATGAACCCGACCGTGCGTCGGCTCGCCCGAGCCATCGACTCCGTCAAGCCGCTCGAGGCGGCCGAAGCGGATTTCGCGCCAGAGCATCGGCCCTCCGATCTCGCCTACTACGGCTGCGGCGGCGCGCAGACGGCGTTCTACCTTCTGATCGGCGCGCTCGGCTTTGGGATCGTGCAGCTGAGCTTCGAATGGACCTACGCCGCCGTCGACTCGCCGCTCGCCCTCTACGCGCGCGCCCTCGCCGTCGTCGCGGCCTGGTTTTTCGGCCTCGAGGCGCTCGCGATCGGCGCCAAGTGGCTTCTCATCGGGCGCGCCCGAGCGCAGGTCCTGCCGATCTGGAGCTTCGCCTATTTCCGCTTCTGGGCGGCCAAGCAACTCGTGCAATTGGCGCCGGCGAGCGCTTTCGCGGGAACGCCGCTCTATAATGTCCATCTGCGCCTGCTCGGGGCGAAGATCGGGCGCCGCGCGGTCGTCGCCACCAGCGACGTCCCGATCGCGGCCGATCTCTTCAGCGTCGGCGACGACGCCGTCATCGCCAGGGGCGTTCTGGCGACCGGTTGCTCAGCATCCGGCAATCGCCTCCACATCGACGAAATTCGCGTTGGCGGGAACGCCTACGTCGGCGAGACCAGCGTCCTCGACATTCGCACGGCGATCGGCGATTTCGGCCAATTGGGCCATGCGTCGTCCCTGCGCAGCGGCCAGAGGGTGCCCGAGGGAAAGCGCTATCACGGCTCGCCGGCCGAGGAGACGACCGCCAATTTCCGGCTTTCCGCCGAAGCGCCCGACGCCCCTTTGCGCCGCGCGCTGTTCACCGTCGGGCAGTTCTTCGTCTCGCTCGCCGTCGTCGGCGCATCGGCGGGCGCGCTGGTCACTTACGCCCTCGCCTTTTGGGCCGGGCATTGCGGCGCCGTCGGGGGCGCGCCATGGGAATCCGCGCAGGCGCTGGCGCCGATCGCGTCGGCGGCGGCGTTCGCTTTCTCGGCGGCGGCGATCGTCATCGGCCTCGCCGGCCTCTATGCCTTGCCGCGCCTCGCCTGCGTCTTCCTGAGGGAAGGCCGCGTCTACCCGCTTTACGGTTTCCACTACAGCATGCAGCGCATGGTGGAAATCTTCAGCAATTCGGCGTTCTTCAATCTCCTGTTCGGCGACAGCGTCTTCATCGAGCCCTATTTGCGCTTCGTCGGCTGGCGATTGGGCGGAGGCGGTCTCGGCGGATCGACCTTCGGCTGCGAACAGAGCCAGGACAATCCGTTCCTGTGCGCGATCGGCCCGGGCGCGATCGCCTCGGACGGTCTGAGGCTCGGCAGCCTCACGATGTCGAGCCGTTCGTTCAAACTCGGCGAGTGCCGCGTCGGCGCGCGGAATTTTCTCGGCACCGACGTTTATGTGCCCCCCGGTTCGCGCGTGGGAGAGAATTGCCTGCTCGCGACCAAGGTGATGGCGCCGATCGACGGCCCGTTGCGCGAGAACGTCGGCCTGCTCGGCTCGCCCTGTTTCGAGATTCCGCGCGCCGCTTCGCGCGACCTCGAGCTCCTCGCCAAGATCGGTCCCGAGGAGCGTCGTCGGCGCCTCGAGCGAAAGACTCGGCATAATCTCGTGACGGCGGCCGCCTTCCTGGTCTTGCGCTGGTTCGTTCAGTTTCTCGCGCTCTGCGTCATGACTCTGAGCGCGGAAATATTCGGCGTCACGAATTTCCCGGCGATGGCGATCGCGGCGGGCGTCGTCCTCGTCGGCGCGCTCGGCGTCTTCGTCTTCGTCGAACGCGCCTCGATCGGCTTCGGCCGCCTCGAACCGGACTTGGCGACAGTTTACGATCCCGCGTTCTGGCGCGTCGAGCGGCACTGGAAGCTGTCCGACACCCCCTTGTCGTATCTGTTCGCCGGAACGCCGTTGCGCAATGTCGTTTCGCGGCTGCTCGGCGTCAGAATCGGCCGCAGAGTTTTCGACGACGGATGCCTGCTTTCCGAGCGGACGCTGGTCGAAATCGGCGACTATGCGAACCTCAACCACGCGAGCTTCATCCAGTCGCATTCGCTGGAGGAAGGCGTGTTCAAGTCGGACGTCGTGCGCATCGGCGCCGGCTCATCGCTCGGCGTCGGCGCTTTCGTCCACTACGGCGTCGTGATGCACGAGGAAACCTGCCTCGACGCGGATTCGTTCTTGATGAAGGGCGAGATCACGCCGCCGCACTCGCGTTGGCGCGGCAATCCGGCAAGGCTCGTCAGTCGCCGGATCGAGCCGCCGACGATTGCAAATCGGAACTGAACGCGGCGGAGACATGGCTGACATCGCAATGCGCGACGAGGGCCTCGACCTCACATCCTTGAGCGCGGCGCTGTCCGCGTACCGCGTTCGCATCGGCGCGCGCCGCGTCTCGCCCGGAGACGAGGCGGCCTTCGACGATCCGGGAAGCGTCGAGACGGCCGCGAATCTGCCGCGACGACGCGCCAGCGGCGCGGCGCGGATCGTGGCGCGTCGCTTGCTCGGCGAACTCGGCGCCGACGCCTCGGCGCCGCTGCGGCGCTCCCCCTCGGGCGCCCCTATCTGGCCCGAGGGCGTGGTGGGGTCGCTCGCGCACGACGAGGAATTCGCGATCGCGGCGGTTGCGCTTCGGATTCATGTCGCGCGCCTGGGCGTCGACATCGAGCCGGCCGAACCGCTGCCCTCGGACCTCGTCGATCGCGTCTTGCGCGCCGAGGAAAAGCGCCGGATGAAGGACGATCGGGTCATGAGCCGTTTGATTTTTTCGAGCAAGGAGGCGGTCTACAAGGCTTTGAACGCGCTCGACGGATCGCCGCTCGAATACGACGACATTGAAATCCGGCTCGCCGAGGCCACGGCCGTCTTGCGCGACGGGCGCTCGCTGCGTCTGATGGCCCAGCGAGGCGAACGCCTCGTCGCGGTGGCGTTCGCGTGAAAGCGGGCGCCCGCGCCGGCCGACCTGAGCGGCCAGGCCTCGGCGGCGATCGCAGCGATCCCCGTTGGACGCCGGTCGTCCGAACCGCGTGGACGAACGCCCGCGCCTCGAAAGCACAAATTCAAACTGACCCACCGCCGCTGTAAAACAACGTTTTCCCGAACCGCCGATTTCTCCTAGAGTTCGCCGCGCATGAACCTCGTCTTCGCCACCCCGGAGGGCGCCAACGCATGAAACCCGCGACCGCCGCCAGCGCCCTAAGAGTCCAAGCCGCGCTCGGCCCGGATTACGAGGTGCTGGAATTCGACGCCGGCACGCGCACCGCGGCGGACGCGGCGGCGGCGATCGGCTGTATGGTGGCCGAGATCGCCAAGTCGCTGATTTTTCGCGCCGAGCCTTCGGGGCGCGCGGTGCTGGTCATCGCGTCCGGGGCGAAACGCGTCGACGAGCGCAAGGTCGGCGAGCTCGTCGGCGAGACAATCGTCCGCGCCGACGCCGACTTCGTGCGCTCGAGGACCGGCTTCGCCATCGGCGGCGTGCCGCCGCTCGGCCACGCCGAACCGCTCGTCACGCTGATCGACGAGACTCTGCGGACCTTCGAGACGATCTGGGCGGCGGCGGGAACGCCCAACGCGGTGTTCCGCCTGACGCCCGCCGATCTCGTGCGCCTGACCGGCGGGAGGGAGGCGGCGGTCGCGCGCTGAAAGCGCGGACTATCGCCGCTGCCGACAACACTCTGACAAACCACCTGTTTCTCCTCTCGCGCCAACAATGTCTTTCTAATATTCAGAAATCACGCTATCCTACCTTTCATCCGGCCGCTTCGGCTCGGACGGAAGAGGAGAGTGGCTATGGACGGCGGCGGGGCGGAGGAGCGGTCGGCGCGGGCGCGGATGCGCAAGGCGGCGCGAGAGCGGCGGGAGGAGCGCGCGCGCCTGCGCAACGACATTCTCGATCTCGTCGTCTCCGGCTATGCCTACGAGACGATCGCCGACAAGCTGAAGCTCAGCGTGAAGACCGTGCGGCGCGCGACGGAGAAGGCGGTCGAAAAGCGGCGGCTCGACTCCGGCGCGCACTATGTTCATTTGCAGGTGATGCGCCTGACCAAGGCGTTGCACGCCGTCGACCTCAATCTCGAGAACGGCGATCTGAAAGCGGTCGAGCCGTTGCTGAAGGTCGTCGCGCAACTCGACAAGTATCACGGGCTGACTTGGGCCACGCCCGCGCCGCCGCTCGCGCTTGCCGCCCCGCCGCTCGCCCTGGCGGCGCCGCGCGGGATCGAAACCGGGACGGGAAACGGCGCCCAAGCGGTTGAGATTGAATAGCGCGAGACACGGATAGGCTTTTCGCGATCTGTCGCTGGCGTTAGCGCGCCCGCCGCGCCGCGAGCGCTTCGCCCAGCAGCGCCGCGATCCGCTCGGGCGTCTCGAAGCGCAAGGTCACGGGCAAGGCGAGGATCGCTTTGAGGTGGGCGGGCGCGAGGCGCACGTGGTCCTTTTCCGTGGTCACCGGCGTCAAGCCCCGCGCGGAAGCCTCGGCGATCAGCGCCTCGATTTCGCGCGGATCGAAGGCGTGGTGGTCGGCGAAGCGGCGCTTCATCGCCACGCGCGCGCCGAGCGCCTCCAGCGTGGCGAAGAATTTTTCCGGCCGCGCGATGCCGGCGAAGGCCATGACCGGGCGACCGACGAGCTTCGCACCGACGATCGCGTCGGCCTCGAGCGCGGCGCGAAAAACCGGCTTTTCCGGCGCGAGCGCGCGCAACGCCGCGACGCTTTCCTCCTCGCCGCCGACGACGACCTCGGCGGATACGAACGGCAATTGGAGCGCCGGCGGCGCGCGCAACGGCCCGGCGGGAAAGGTGAGGCCGTTGCCGAAGCGCGCCTCGCCGTCGACGACGGCGAGGGTGAAATCCTTGGCGAGCGACGGGTTCTGCATCCCGTCGTCGAGCACCAGCGCGCTCGCGCCGCGCGCGATCGCCGCTCGCGCCGCCGCGACCCGGTCGGCCCCGACGAAGCACGGCGCGACGCGCGCCAGCAGCAGCGGCTCGTCGCCGACGGCGCGCGCGCCGTGGATAGCGGGGTCGACCTCGACCGGCGCCGCCCGCGCCGCGCCGCCATAGCCGCGCGAGAGGAACGCGACGCGCTCGCCCGCGCTTTGCAGCATGCGCGCCAACGCGATCGCGGTCGGCGTCTTGCCGGCGCCGCCGACAACGAAATTGCCGACGCAGATGACGGCGGCCTCGACGCGGGCGCCGGGCCGCGCCATACGCCGCGCCGTCGCCCAGCCATAGAGCGCGCCGAAGGGCTGAAGCGCGCGCGCGGCCAGGCCAGGGCGCTCGCGCGCCCAGAAGCCGGGGGCGATCACGCCGGCGCCGGCGGGTTCGCGGCCGGCAGGAACGGCGCGAGCGCCTGCATCACGCAGTCGACCGCGCCGCCTTGCGTCTCCACCGCCTTGGCGGCGGCGCGGGCCATCGCCCTGAGGCGCGCGGGATCGGCGAACAGCGCGATCAGCATCGCCGCGAGCTCTTCGTCGTCGCGCGCCAGCGCCGCCCCGCCGGCCTCGTCGAGCAGCGCATAGACGTCGCAAAAATTGTCGACGCGCGGCCCGTGCAAAATGGCGCTGGCGAGCTTGGCGGCCTCGATCGGGTTCTGGCCGCCCTCGCCGACGAACGACTTGCCGACCATCACCACGCCGGCGAGCCGGTAGAAGAGGCCGAGCTCGCCCATGGTGTCGCAGACGTAGATCGCGGTTTCGCGCTCCGGCTTTTCGCCGCGCGAGCGCAGCGCGCAGTTCAATCCGAGCCCCTGCAATTGCGCCAGGATCGCTTCACCGCGCGAAGGGTGGCGCGGCGCGATCAGGGTCAGCGCGTCGGGAAAGGTCCGCGCGACGCGCCGATGCGCCTCGGCCGCGATGCGCTCCTCGCCGTCATGGGTCGACGCGGCGATCCAGATCTGACGGCCCGACGTGAGCCCCGCCAGCGCCGCCAGCTCCTGCCGGTCGGCGGGCGGCGCCGGCGCGTCGAACTTCAGATTGCCGGCGACGCGCACCGCGCGCGCGCCGAGCTCGGCGAGCCGCTCGGCGTCGGCCTCGCTCTGCGCGAGGCAGAGCTCCACTTGGCCGAGCAGCGCGGCGATGAAGTCGGGCGCGCGCCGCCAGCGCGCAAAGGACCGCGCGCTCATGCGAGCGTTGACCATCACCAGCGGCGCACCGGCGCGGCGCGCCTCGAGGATCATGTTCGGCCACAATTCGGACTCGGCGATCAGCGCGAGATCGGGGCGCCAGTGGGTGAAGAACCGACGCATGAAGCCCGGCGCGTCGAGCGGCGCGAACTGATGCAGCGCCCCGGCCGGCAAGCGCTGCGCCAACAGCCGCGCCGAGGTGACGGTGCCGGTCGTCATCAGCGCGCCGCGCCCGCTCTGGGTCAGCCGGTCGACGAGCGGCAACAGCGAAAGCGACTCGCCGACGCTGGCGCCATGCAGCCAGACCAGCGACCCCTCGGGACGCTCGAGGCTGGCGAAGCCGCGCCGTTCCTCGACGCGCAGCGGATCCTCCTTGGCCTTGTTGAGCCGCAGCGACAGCAACGCTCCGCTCAAAGGCGAAGCCAGACGCGTGGCGAGCCGATAGGCGCCGAGCGTCAAGGGAAGGCTCATGAGCGCCTCGCGTCGGCGCCGGGGTCGCGCGCCCCGACCATCGCGTAGGCGCGCGCGTGCACGGCGTCGAGCCCCGCTTCGACCGCCCGGCGCGCCGCCTCCAGCGCCGCCTCGTCGGCGTCGGGCGGCACGTGGATGAGATCGCCGACGACGATCGCGCCGCGGCCGAACGGCTTGCCGAGGCTCGCGCGGTCCCACGAATTGAAATCGAAGCGCCGGCTGACCACCACCGCGGTCGGCGCGATCGGCCGTCCGGAAAGGCGCGCCAGCGTGACGATGCCGAGCCCGGCGACGCGCGCGCGCTTGGCCGCGTCGGCGGTCATCGCCACCGACGCGCCGCTGTCGAGCTGGCGTAGCAGTTCGCGCAACGCCGGAGCGCCGCCCTTGCGTCGGGCGCGATCGGCGCGCCCGCCCGAACCGCGCACCGGCGTCACGCCGAGCCGGTGCAGCGCCGCGGCCTGCGCGCCGCCGTCGCCGCTGCGCGAAATGAGGGCGGCCATCCGCGGTATCGATTTCGGCCACGCGAAGGAGATCATCAGGTGCTGCCCATGCCACATCGCGACGATCAGCGGCGTCTGACCGGCGATCGCCGCATCGAGGTCGGCGGGCTCGCGCACGAAGCGATTGGTGCGCCGGACGAGCCCGAGATAGCGCGCGAGCAGGAAGCCGAGCGCCTCCTGCACGAACCTGCTGCGTCCAAAACGTTTGAGCATCGCCCCCTCAGGCCGGTTTGCGCTTGAGGCCCTTCGGCTCGAGGAAGCGATGCGGATGCACGACGATGTGACGCGTCTGGGCGCTGTCGTTGTCGGGAAAGACGCCGACGAGGTCGATTCTCGCGGGATCGCGGTATTCGTCGGTCGAGGATTCGTCTTGCGTCATGTCGTCAATTCCCCAGGGGAGGCGCGCCGGCGCGAAGCGAACGCGGGTCACGCGGCGCGGCCCGCGAGCGCTTTGCCCCGCGAACGCGGAAAACGCAACTGTCGGCGCGCTCCCGATCCCTCTCGAGTTTCATGCCTCCCGCTCGGCCAAGCCCAGCCGCGCCGCCGCGACGAGCGCCGCCGCGAGGCTCGCGCCGCAGGCCAGCAAGGCGCCGCGGCGCGTCGTTTGTTCATTATAGCGCAGGATTTGTCCATGCGCGTCGGTGAGAAGCGCGCCCGCCTCGCCCAAGATCACGTCGGCGGCGGCGACGTCCCAGTCGTGGGAATTGGCGGAGGCAAGACCGATGTCGAGCGCGCCGCTGGCGACGTGCGCCAGGCGAAGCGCCAGCGAGGGAATGCGCGGCGCGACGGTGAATTCGGCCCCGGCGGCCGTGGCGAGTGCGCCGATCATCGGTTTGGGCCCGCCGACCAGCGCTCCATCGAGCGTCGAACGCGCCGCGGCGCGGATCGGCGCGCCGTTGCGCCTTGCCCCGCAGCCGAGTGCGGCGGCGTAGGTCTCTCCCAGGGCCGGTGCATGGACGACGCCGGCGACCGGGCGTCCCTCGAGGACCAGCGCGATCGACACCGTCCAGCGCGGATCGCCCGCCAGAAACGCCCGCGTGCCGTCGATCGGATCGACGACGAGAAGGCTTGCGTTGTCGAGGCGCGCGGCGTCGTCCGCCGTCTCCTCGGAGAGCCAGGCGGCGTCGGGAAAAGCCGCGCGCAGCCGTTCGCCCAAGTAGCGGTCGACCGCCAGATCCGCGGCGGTGACCGGCGAGCCGCCGTGCTTGGCGTGAACGCGCGCGCTCGTCGCCTCGCCGAGGCGAAAATCGCGCAGCGCAATCTCGCCCGCCCGCCGCGCGGCGTCGGTGATCTCGTCGAGCGCCGCGCGGGCGCGAAGTGTTGCGTCGGTTGGTGAAATCAAGCGCGCATCCGGTCGCGCGTGCTTTAGTCGCCCGCGCGGCGGCGCGCAATGGGCGGCGGCGCCGCGGCAGGGCCGGCTCCGGATTTCGGTCTACTCGCGGCGACGAGGCGCCGGCCTTTTCAGGCGGTGCGCGCCGCCGGGGCAGGCGCGGCGGCGGGCAACGGCACGGTCCCGGCGTATCGGTGGATCAGCACGGCGGTCAAAATGACGCCGGCGCTCAGCGCGATGACGACGACCGCGATGGCGATCATCGCGCCCAGGATCGCCGCCTTGCCCTTGGCGTCGCCCCGGCCCGAGGCCACCGACGCGAACATCTTGCCGACCGCCTGGAACGCCGGGCCGATGCCGTTGATGGCGCCCATCGTGTTATGGATTTGCGCGAAGGTGTTGTAGGCGGCGAATCCCATATTCATCAGGCTGTGCTCGCGGTACGCCGCGATCCAGGACTCGATCGTGATGATCAGTCCCGTGCCGAGCGCCGGAAAAATGATCGTGACATACCAGAGGCTCAAAGCGCCGTTCAGTTGATCCCCGGTGAAATAGTCGGGGAAAAGCGCATTCGCGGCGAACAGCAGCGGGAACAGGAAGACCGAACTAAAGCCGACGGCGCTCTGGATGGCGCCGCACCATACCAGCGCCCTGATGGAGCCGCCGACAGCCTTCGACTCGACCCAGGCCCGGCCGCAGCTTCTCGCGTTCCACCAGGATATGCCGAAGTTCAGCGCCAAGATGAGGTAGAGCCAAATCGAAACGGAGCCGCCCATGCTGACATCCCCCTAACCGACAACCGCTCTTCTTCGCCCGAGTCTGGCGTGACCCGACGGGCTTGGCAAGACGAAGCGAACGAACGATTCGCCGTCGCGCGTCGTGCGGGAGGAGCGGGCGCGCGCCGGGCGACCGGCGGCTCCCCCGGCGAGCGCTAAAACGCGGCCGTGCCGTCGCGGCGCAGAGGGCCGGCATTGCCTTTCCCGCCCCAGGCGCTATGGAACCGCCATGAGCAAGACCGCAAGAACCGACGGCGCTTTCACCCACCTCGGCCGCCCGACGCAGATACCTGACCACCCGGACGCGGCGACGCTCGAACGCGCGCCCAATCCGCACCCCGACGTCGACTACGTCACCCGTTTCGCCGCGCCGGAATTCACCTCGATCTGCCCTGTGACCGGCCAGCCCGATTTTGCCCATCTCGTCATCGACTACGTCCCGGACAAGTGGATCGTCGAATCCAAGTCCCTGAAACTGCATCTGGCGAGCTTCCGCAATCACGGCGCCTTTCACGAGGACTGCACGGTGCGCATCGGCAAGGAGCTCGCCGCGCTCTTGAAGCCGCGCTGGCTGCGCATCGGCGGCTACTGGTATCCGCGCGGCGGCATTCCGATCGACGTGTTCTGGCAGACCGGGCGCCTGCCGAAGGGCGTCTGGGCGCCCGACCAGGGCGTCGCGCCCTATCGCGGCCGCGGCTGAACGCGGGCGCGACGGCGAATGGCGGACGCCGCAGCTAAAGTGAAACTTTGCACGAAGTAACTTCAATAATGTTTTGATATTTATTCTGTAATATCGGCTACGACGTCACGGATCGCCGTCACGGCCGGGCATGACGGCGGTCGGACGTCCCCAGTCGGCGGAATTGGCGTCAGGCCGCGCGACGCGGGCGCAGGCCGCTCAGCTTCGCGAAGAGCTTCTGGGTGCGGCGCGGCTTCGCCCGATCCTTGGGCGCGATCGCCGCCAGGGCGTAGACGCGGGCGTTGAGCTGGTCGGCGAGCGCCTGACGATCCTTGATCGCGGCGATGTCATCGAAGGGAATCGGCGCGCCGATCGCGACGGGAAAACTGGCGCCGATGCGCGACTTCACTTCGTGGAAGAGCAGGGAAAGCCGCAGCGTCACGCTGACATGGCTGGCGATTTGGAACAGGCGGCTGTTCTGGCCGCCGAACCAGACTGGCGCCACCGTCGCCTTCGAGCGTTGGATGAGCTGGGCGACGAACGGCTGCCAGCGCGCGTCGACCGCGGGCTTGAACCCCAGCGCATCGGGCGCGGTGGAGACGCCGCCGGCCGGAAACACCACCACCGCGCCGCCTGCTTCGAGACGCGCGCGGGCGGCGGCGCGCGAGTTGAGATTGGTGCGCTGCGCTTCCTCGGTCTCGGAAAAATCGATGGGAAGGATGAAATGACGAACTTCCGGCGCACGCATCAGCACGGCGTTGGTGAGCACGACGAAGTCCGAGCGGAGCTTTTCGACCAGCCAGCCGATCACGATCCCGTCGAGCACGCCGTAGGGATGGTTGGCGACGAACACCACCGGCCCGGTTCTGGGAATGCGGGCCAGCGCCGCGGCGTCGTAGCGCACGTCGAGCGCCAGACTGCGCACCGCCGCCTGCAAGAAGCTCTCGCTCGGGCGGGGAAAGCGTTGATTATTGACGTAAAGCCGTTTCAGCTCAGGCTGACCCGTCGCCTTTTCGACGAGACGAATGAGCCCGCGCTTGACCGCGGGATCGTTCGCGGTCGCGTAGCTGAACAGATAGTCGTCCATCATGCCTGGGTACCCCGCGATCGTGACCGCTCGATGACAGCGGCGGCGCGCCGACGCCCCCTTAGACGACTTATCCCGCCCGCCGTTTGGCCAGTCGGTCGAAATCCTGCAATTCGGCGACCAGCGCCTCGAAATCCTTGAGCGGCACCATGTTGGGGCCGTCGGATGGCGCCGAATCGGGGTCCTCGTGGGTCTCGATGAAGACGCCGGCGACGCCGACCGCCACCGCCGCGCGCGCCAGCACGCCGACGAATTCGCGCTGACCGCCCGAGGACGCACCCTGCCCGCCCGGCTGCTGCACCGAATGGGTGGCGTCGAAAATGACCGGCGCGCCGGTCTCGCGCGCCATGATCGGCAGCGCGCGCATGTCGGAGACGAGCGTGTTGTAGCCGAAGCTGACGCCGCGCTCGGTGACGAGGACGTCGGCGCCGCCGGCGTCGGCGATCTTGGCCACGACGTGCTTCATGTCCCAGGGCGCCAGGAACTGCCCCTTCTTGATGTTGACGGCGCGCCCCGTGCGCGCGGCGGCGACCAAGAGGTCGGTCTGGCGGCAGAGAAAGGCCGGAATTTGCAACGCGTCGACCGCCTCAGCCGCGAGCGCGCATTGCGCCGGCTCGTGCACGTCGGTCAGCACGGGCAGGCCGAACGTCTCGCGGATTTCGGCGAAGATCGGCAGCGCCGCCTTCAGGCCGAGCCCACGCGCGCTCGCGCCCGAGGTGCGATTGGCCTTGTCGTAGGAGGTCTTGAAGACGAGGCCGAGGCTAAGCCGCGCCGCGATCTCCTTCAGCGCGCCCGCCATCTCCAGCGCGTGGGCGCGGCTTTCGAGCTGGCAGGGACCGGCGATCAGCGCCAGCGGCAGCGCCGCGCCGAAGCGCACCGCGCCCGCGCCGCGGCCGACCTGGACGATGGGGTTATTGCGCATGGAGGAAGCTCCTGCGGGGCGCGCGCGCGCGCGCCGCTCGCGGCCAATCCCCCGGCCCCTCACCCGGCCTCTCCCCGCAAGCGGGGAGAGGAGAGATGAGGCGCCGTCGCGCCCCTCTCCCCGCAAAGCGGGGAGAGGCCGGGTGAGGGGCCTGGGGGAGTAGCCGCTCGCCTCGCCGAACGCTCATCGCCCCTCCCGCTTCAAGTCCGGCGGCGTCGCCTCGGCGACGAGCGCGTCGAGCGCTTCCCCCGCCGGCGAGGAGCGCTGTTCGTTCGAGCCGAGCCGGCGGATCGACACCGAGCGCTCGGCCGCCTCCTTGCGGCCCACCGCGATCAGCACGGGAACCTTCGCCAGCGAATGCTCGCGCACCTTGTAGCTGATCTTTTCGTTCCTGAGGTCCGCCTCGACGCGCAGGCCGCGCTTGCGCGCTTGAGCGACGATCTCCATCGCGTAATCGTCGCCCTCCTGGGTGATGGTGCAGACGACGATTTGCGAGGGCGCCAGCCACAACGGCAGGTGCCCGGCGTAATGCTCGAGCAGGATGCCGGTGAAGCGCTCCATCGAGCCGCAGATCGCGCGGTGGACCATCACCGGCGTCGTCTTCTCGCTGTTGGGCGCGATGTAGAAGGCGCCGAAGCGCTCGGGCAGATTGAAATCGACCTGCGTCGTGCCGCACTGCCAGTCGCGCCCGATCGCGTCGCGTAAGACGTACTCAAACTTCGGCCCGTAGAAGGCGCCCTCGCCCGGATTGATCGCGGTGGTCACCACGTCGGCGTGGCGCGCCTTGATCTCGTTGAGCACGCGCAGCATCACCGCCTCGGCGTGATCCCACATCGCATCCGTGCCGACGCGCTTGTCCGGGCGGGTCGACAGCTTGACGACGATCTTGTCGAAGCCGAAATCCTTGTACACCGACAGGATCAGGTCGTTGATCTCAAGGCACTCTTCGGCGAGCTGGTCCTCGGTGCAGAAGATGTGGGCGTCGTCCTGGGTGAACGCGCGCACGCGCATCACCCCGTGCAGCGCGCCCGAGGGCTCGTAGCGATGGACCATGCCGAATTCGGCCAGGCGCAGCGGCAGCTCGCGATAGGAGCGCAGGCCGTTCTTGAAGATCTGGATATGGCCGGGGCAGTTCATCGGCTTGAGCGCATAGATGCGCTCGTCCTCCGCCTCGGCGTCTTCGCCGGCGGCTCGCGCCATGAACATGCTTTCGCGATACCAGCCCCAATGGCCGGAAATCTCCCAGAGATGCTTGTCGAGCACCTGCGGCGCGCTGACTTCCTGATAGTCGGCGGCGAGCCGGCGGCGCATGTAGGCGATCTCAGTCTGGAACAGGGTCCAGCCCTTGGGGTGCCAGAACACCGTGCCCGGCCCTTCCTCCTGGAAGTGGAAGAGGTCCATCTCGCGCGCGAGCTTGCGGTGGTCGCGCTTCTCGGCCTCCTCGAGCTGCCTGAGATAGGCGTCGAGTTCTTCCCGCTTGGCAAAGGCGGTCGCGTAGATGCGCGACAGCATCGGCTTGGTCGAATCGCCGCGCCAATAGGCGCCGGCGACCTTCATCAGCTTGAAGGCGTCGCCGATCCTGCCGGTCGAGGTCATGTGCGGGCCGCGGCAGAGGTCGGTCCATTCGCCCTGGCTGTAGAGCTTGAGCTCCTGGTCGGGCGGGATGGCGTCGATCAGCTCGATCTTGAACGCCTCGCCCTTCTTCTCGAAATAGCCCTTCGCCTCCTCGCGCCCCATCACCGTCTTGGTGAAAGGCTTGTCGCGCGCCACGATCTCGCGCATGCGCTTTTCGATGGCGGGAAAATCCTCCGGGGTGAACGGGGTGGCGCGGAAGAAGTCGTAGTAGAAGCCGTTCTCGATCACCGGCCCGATGGTCACCTGCGTATCCGGCCACAGCGACTGCACCGCCTCGGCGAGCACGTGCGCGGCGTCGTGGCGGATCAGTTCGAGCGCGCGCGGATCGTCGCGGCCGATGAACTCGAGCTTGGCGTCAGCGTCGACCTTGTCGGCGAGATCGGCGAGCGCCCCGTCGCGCACCATCGCGACGCTGCGTTTGGCCAGAGAGGGGGAAATCGACTTGGCGATCTCGACGCCGGAAAGGCCGGGCTCGAAGGCGCGCCGCGCGCCGTCGGGGAAGGTGACGTGGATCATAGCAGCTCCTAAGGCTCACTCGCCGAAACGGGCCGGCGTAAGCGAATGGGGCGGGTATAGAGGCGCGAGGGGCCGAGGGCAATGGGGCGGGCGCGGCGGCGGGTCGCGAGGCGGGGGCGGCGCGTTTTCAGGGCCCTATTGCGTGATTTCAAGCGCTTGCGTGACGTTTTTCCGCCGCGCGGCCCTCACCGCGCTGCATCGGCAAATTGAGCCAATCGACCGAACGGGCACCAACGAACGCGGCGCACTCGGGCAAGAGCGGGCCTATCCGGTGATCGCCTTCCGGTAGTGACTTCGAAATTGCAGAGCATCAGAGCGGCGAACAGGTACCGATTTCGATATAAGGCGTTCCATCGACACCGATGGCAGCAAAACCTCCAATATAACCGTCCGGGCTTACAATTTGGAACCGAAGGCTCTTTGGGAACAACGTCAGATTCCGGGGACCGTCATGGCATATTATGTATCCAGCTTGATCCATTTCACTACATTGAATCCCCAACGTCCCGACCTCGCCGAAGCGTATCCACTGCCATCCATTACTCTGCTTCTTTACAAGATATTTCTTGTCCGCAACATTGAAATGAGCGTAGTCCCATTCTTTGGAGTTTTCATTGAACTCGAATCCGACAGACTTACCCGCGACGCACAAGAAGTCACCCTCGGCCGCCACAGATATTGTCGTGCCAATCAAGCAATACATGATACAAATATGTATTATTTTCATCACAAGGATTCCTGTTTGCTCTCTCGGGTTTATGGAACGCCGTAATTTGACCACCTAGAGAAACTGTCAAAATTTGAGGCTGTGAGGCTAGGAGCGCGTGATCCGCAGGCTCTTCGCAGAAATCAGAGAGCTACGCTTTCCGACGCAGCCCATTCGAATCGAGAAGTTCAGATCAATCAAGTCTGCGGCTTCTTTTAATGACTGCACGAATGTCGCCTTGCCAACCGTATTTCCGTTTCCAGGCCCTGACAATTGGTAACCGCGGAGATCCTTGATGGGATGTTCGCGGCCACCAGGTCGGGGACTTATACGTTCGATCTGAATTGTCATTTGCGCCTCGACGGTAAACTGAAGCTCATGAAGACAGGCCTCTGTGGAGGCTTCCGTTTGCAGAACACGTTTTGCATGAGGCCGTCCACACGGATTGCACAAGCGCTAAAGAAAATCACCAGTGGGCGCTGCATCGATGAGCGGCGGCATTTCGGGCGGTTGCGCCGCCGCCTTACGAAACGCCCTTAATCTTGCCCTCCAACGGCTCGCCAAACTCGGCCCCAGCCCTCACAACCCCAGCAGCGCCTTTATCTTCCCCTGCACCTCCGCCAGCGCCTGCGGCGGAACCGCGCCCTTGCGGACGGCGCCGCGCGCGCGCCAATCCAGGCTCTCGACCTGATCGGCGAGAACCGCGCTCGGCGGGTCGGTCGTCACGACGACCTCGAACACATAGCCTTTGATCCGCGAGGTCATAGGACAGCAGATCATCATGCCGCGCGCGGCGTTGTAGCGGGCCGGAGAGAGCACGAGCGCAGGTCTGTGGCCGGCTTGTTCATGTCCCGCTTGCGGGTCGAAACGCAGCCACACGATGTCGCCCGTGTCGGGAGCGTAACTCGCGCTCACCATGCCTCCGAGCCCGCCGGCGGCCCGAAATCGACGTCTTCGGGGAAGGTCTCCGGCTTCATCTGGTCGAGCAATCGGTCGATGTCGTAGACCGGCGCCCGCACGGGTTCGATGATGATCCGGCCGCCCTCTTCTCGGACCTCGACGGCCTGGTCGATGCTGAGCGAAGCGGCCGCCAAGACGGAGGCGGGAATTCGCACCGAGGCGCTATTGCCCCATTTCTTGACGTGAACCCTCACGCCAGCCTCCCTTGTATCCACAAATGTCAATACTATCGAGGCGGCCCTAGCGTGTCAACAATGTCGATACGCCCCTCACAGGGTTCCGGCGCCTCTGCACTTATCTTTGCCCCTTATCAGCGCGAGACAATTGCCCTCTCATCATCTCGCTGCCGCCCCCGCCCCACTCGCTCGATCGCATGCGCCGCGACCGCCAGCGGCAGCGCCACGAAGCGAACCCTCGGGTCCGACCCTCAGAGCCAAATCTCCCAATCCTGCCGCTCATGCAGAACGCGCACGACAAGAATGTCCTCGCCGACGATGCGATAGACCACGATGTGAACGCCGAACGGATGAAGTCGCACGGGCGGCGAGAATTCGTCGCGTTCTCGCGCGGCGCGCGGATTGGCGGCGAGGAATTCGAATATTCGTTCGAGTCCGGCGTGATATTTTTCCGCCTGCGCGAGCCCATACTCCGCCGCGCCGCGAACGAAAATTGCGGCGACGTCTTCCGCGGCCGCGTTGGTGAGCCGGTAGGCCAACGCCTAACTCGCGCCGCGCGCCACAGCCTCACGCGCCGCGATCAAAACGTCTTTCATGCTCTTGTCGCTGACGCCGCTGTCGATCCCCTCCGAGATCAGCGCCTGCAACTCGGCAATCTTCTGCGCGCGCTCCTGATCTCGGCGCACCAAGTCCCTGATATAGTCGCTCGCATTGCTGTAGCGCCCACCGCGCGCTTGGGCCTCGACCCAAGCCTTCATCGCTTCGGGAAGCGATACGTTCATCGTGGCCATTTCGCGCACTCCTTGGCGTCGTTTCTAATATTTTTGGCAAACTTTGTCAAAATCATCGGGCGCGTCGCCACGGCCGCGGCCCCCTCCCCTCAAGCCGCCGCTTCCCCCCGAATCTCGACGATCGCCCGCACCAGCCAATCCAGCGCCGGGTCCGGCGCCTCGGCGCGCGCCCGCAGGATCGTCAGTTCGAAGGGCGGCAGGTCGAGCGGCGGGGGATAGACGGCGAGGCCGAACGGCTCGGCGAAGGTTTTGGCGAGCGATTCGGGGACGCTCGCCGTCGCCTCGCCCGCCGCAACCGTCGCGAACGCCGCCAGGAATTGCGGGATCGCGGCGCGCGTGCGCCGCGTAAGGCCGCGCGCGGCGAGCACGGGATCGATCGCCCCGTGGAGATCGCCGGCGGCGGAGACGACGATTTGATCCGTCGCCAGCCAGGCTTCCAGCGTCATCCCGCCGCGGAACAAAGGATGATCCTTCCTCGCGACGATGGCGAAGCTTTCCGTCCCGAGGCGGACCTTGGTCATCCCCGGACCCGGCGTCTCGAAGACGCCGAGCGCCAGGTCGGCGCGCCCTTCGCGCACCGCTTTACGCGTCTCCTCGCGGCCGAACGAGCGGAACGCCAGCCGCGCCTCGGGCGCCTCGCGCGCCAGACGCGTGAGAAGCTTGGGCGCGAGCGTGACGATCAGGGCGTCGAGCGCCGCGATCTGGAACAGCCGGTCGATCGAAGCGGGGCGGAACTCGCCCGGCTCGATCAGCGCGCCGCGCAGCGCGCCGAGCGCTCGGGCGATCGGTTCGCGCAACGCCAGGGCGCGCGGCGTCGGGACGACCCCTTGCGGCCGGCGCAGGAACAGCGGATCGCCGAAAATGTCGCGTAGCCGCGCCAGCGCATGGCTGATCGCCGACGGCGTCAGGCGCAGGCGCTCGCTGGCCTTGGACAGGTTGCCGGTGCGCAGGACCTCTTCGAACACCAGCAGCAGCCCGGCGTCGAGCCGCCTGAGCTGAGCGTCATTCATATCAGACATGGCTCTAATTCAATTCCCCTCATGACAGAAGTCAAGCATCGTCGCGCCCATCGAACGGCGGCTTCCGCCCCAAGGAGAAAATCCCATGACCATTCTGGTGAGCAACGCGAACGGCAAAGTCGGCCACGAAGTGGCGACGGCGCTTCTGGCCGCCGGCCAGAGCGTGCGCATCGGCGCGCGCGCCGTCGACAAGGCGAAGGCCGCATTTCCCGGCGCAAGAATCGTCGAACTGGACTTTGCGCGCCCGGCGACGCTCGCGGCGGCGGTCAATGGCGTCGACGCCGTCTTTTCCGCTACGCCCTACGAACTGCTGCCGAAGGCCGAACAAGAGCTGATCGCCGCCGCGAAGTTGGCGAGCGTCGAGCGCTTCGTCAAACTGTCGGCGATGGGCGTCGAGGGCGACCCCTCTTCGCCGCACATGCTGGCGGAGAAGGCGCTCGAGGAATCGGGCCTTTCCTGGACGGTGCTGCGACCGACCTTCTTCATGCAGAACTATTCGACGATGATGGCCGCCTCGGTGCGCTCGGGCGCGATCTACGAAGCGGCGGGCGACGGCGCGACCAGCTTCGTCGACGTCAGGGATATCGCGGCTGTCGCGCTCGCCGCGCTGACCAAGCCGGGCCACGCCGGCAAAATCTACACGCTGACCGGTCCGGCGGCGCTGACGCGCGCCGACGTCGCGGCGGCCCTGACCCAGGCGCTCGGCGGGAAGGTGACCTACGTCGCCGTCGACGACGCGGCGCTGCGCGGCGCGATGGCGGGCGCGCCGCCCGCGCTCACAGAACTGATGAGCGCGCTCTACGGCGCCGTGCGACACGGCTACACCGCCCATGTCGGCGACGACGTCGCCAAGGCGACCGGCCGCCCGCCGCGCGATTTCGCCGCCTTCGCCGCCGATCACGTCGCGGCCTGGCGCTAGGCGCGAATCTCGCGCGAAAGCGCCCGGCGTTCGCCGGGCGCCGCCCGCAAGCGAGGCGAAGGCGGGATCAGGATTCGGAGTCGCCCACCGCTTGCGCGAACCACTTGCGCAGGCCCTGCCCCACGCCCTTGGCCCCGACCGCCGCCGAGGCCGCGTCGACGCCGCGCGCGAGGGCCAGCGGCGCGGCGAGCCAGCCGCTGGCGTTGCGCTCCTCGAGCCAATCGACCATCCCACCGGGAAAGCAAAAGACGGTCAGCGCGAACACCGCATAGACGACCCGCGCCCAGCTCCACGGGTTGGTCGCCGAGACGGGCTTTTGCGTTGGAGCGGTCAACGGCGCGCGCCTTCAAAACTGGAAGTAGATGAACGGCGCCGAGGCCGACGGCGCCATGACGACGATGACATAGAGCAGCGCGAAGCCCAGCGCGGCCTGCGCGAGCGGACCGCGGTCGTCCAGCATGGCGCCGATCGCGCCGCGCGTCTGCGACGGGACGATTTGGGTCAGCGCGCCGCAGGCGATCAGCGGCAGGACGACCATCGGCATGGTGCTCGGCGCGCCGTTGTCGCTCCACACGCCGGCGATGAATTGCAGCGCCGCATCGAGCGAGGGGGAGCGGAAGAACAGCCAGGCGAAGCAGACGAAGTGAAACGTCGCCGCCCAATCGACGACGCGGGCGATCGGGCCGGCGCCGAAGCGGGCGAAGGCGGCACTGCGCCGCCAGGCGTGATCGGCGACCAGCGCGACGCCGTGCATCGCGCCCCAGATCAGGAACGTCCAGTTGGCGCCGTGCCAGAGGCCCCCCAACAGCATCGTCAGCATGAGATTGCGCGCGGTCGCCAGCGCGCCGTGGCGGTTGCCGCCCAAGGGAATATAGAGATAGTCGCGCAGCCACCTCGACAGCGTCATGTGCCAACGGCGCCAGAAATCGCCGATGCCGAGCGCGCGATAGGGCTGATTGAAATTCTGCGGAAAGCGATAGCCGAGCAGCGCCGCCACGCCGATCGCGATGTCGGTGTAGGCGCTGAAATCGGCGTAGATCTGGATCGCGTAGGCGTAGACCGCGACGATCAGATCGAAGCGCGAGAATTGCGTCGGGTCGGTGAAGACGGGATCGACGAAGCGCACCGCGAGATAGTTGGCGATCACCATCTTCTTGAACAGGCCGCCGAGGATCAGCAGCATGTTCTCGCCGAAGGAGAAATCGCCGACTCTCGGCGGCGAAGCGAGCTGCGGCAGGAACTCGTGCGCGCGCACGATCGGCCCGGCGACGAGGTGCGGGAAGAAACTGATGTAGAGCACGATGTCGAGCGGCGAGCGCGAGGCCGCCAGGCGCCCGCGATAGACGTCGACGATGTAGGAAATCGCGTGAAAGGTCAGGAACGAGATCGCCACCGGCAGAGTGACGTTGACGAAGCCGATCGACGGGTTCAGCCCCAGCGCATGGGCGAGCGTGAGAACCTGCGCGGTGAAGAAGTCGAGATATTTGAAATAGCCGAGAATGGCCAGATCGAGCGCGACGCCGAGCCCGAGCGCGACACGGCGATAGGGGCGGCGCGATTTCGCGTCGACGTAGAGCCCGACGACGTAGGAGATCGCGCCGCTCGCCAGCAGCAGGAGGAGAAACCGCCAGTTCCACGAGGCGTAGAAGGCCAGGCTCAATGCGAGCAGCACGACCTTCTTGAGGGTGTTGTAGGAATTGAGGCCCCAGACCAACGCAAAGGAGAACGCGAAGAACAGCCCGAAATCAATCGTTGGAAACAACATGGGCGCCAGTCTGCCGTCCGTCGATCAGCGGGATGAGGAAATCCGCGAAACGGTCGGCGCTCTTCTTATAGCCGTCCAGCGTCATGTGCACGTAATCGTGCGCCATCAGCGGCGGGTCGGCGACGGCCCAGATCTGCGCGCCGCACGGGCCCGGCATGACCGACGACCAATCCCAGAAGAAAGCGCCGAGGCGCGTCGCGATCCGGCGCTGCGCCTCGCGCACTTGCGCGAGCTTGGGCGGCGTCGGCAAGCGGCATGGCGCGGCGCCGTCGGCGGCGGCCGGCTGCGACGCGGTCGCCAGGCGCGCGCCGTCGGGCGGCCCGATGATGATGACGCGCAGCCCCGGCCGAAGCGCCTCGAGCCGGCGCACGATCTGCTCGTATTGCGCGCCATAGGCCGCGACGTCGAGCGCGTCGTTGAAGCCTTCGTTGGTTCCGAAGGCGAGAACGACGATGTCCGGCGCCAGCCGCCGCAAATCGTCGGCGAGATTCTCGGCGGCGAGCTTCTGCAAGAGCTGCACGGTCGCGCCGGGGAAGCCCAGGCTGATATAGGAAACGCCGTCGCCGTCGCGCGCGACCTCGACGCCGGTGACGGTCACCGGCGCGTCGGTGAGCGAACGCACCGCGACGTCGTGGAATCCGCGCGCGCCCGTATCGGACGCGTGCACGTCGAGCGTCGCGCGCGCGTCGGCCGCGCCGTCGAGATCGATCCGCCCGCCGGGCTCGCCATCGACCAGCACTTCGGCGCGACCGCCGCCGGGCTGCTTGAGAAAGGCGACTTCGAGCCGGTCGTAGGGGAGGCCGCCGCGCGCCCTCAGGGTGAGCAAGGCGCCGGCGTGACGCGCCACCGCGTTGAAGCCGGAGAGGTAGAAGCGGCGCTTGTCGTCCGACTTTTGCAGCGCCTCGTAAGTCCAGCCGTCCGACGCGTCGCTCTCGAACAGCGCCGAGCGCACCCCCACGTTGGGCTTGCCGGGCACGACGTAGGCCGCCCCGCCCGAGCCGAAGACCTGCTGCAGGCGTTCGCGCACCCGGCCGGTGAAAAAATCGGCGGCGGTATGGCTGTCGCCGATTTGCAGGATCGTCAGGCGATGACTGGCGACGACCTCCGGCTCCAATTCGCCGTAGGCGGAAAACTCGGCCCCCGGGCGATCATGGGCGGGAAAGGCCGCCTCCAGCGCGGAGAGCGCGTTGAGCCCGCGCGTGAGGCTCGCGGGCGCCGGCTCTCTGGTCGGGACGGCGAGCATCGCGACGCGCAGCAGCCTTCGGCCCGCGCTCGGCAGGGCCTCGCCCGGGGCCGCCGCTTCGACCAGCGCGCCGCCGACGCGCGGCCGCCAGACGGCCAGGCGCGGGTCGACGAGGGCGAGCTTCGAAGTCTCGAGCCGCGAAGGCAGCGCGAGCCGGCTCGCCGCCTCGAGGGATCGCTCGACGATCGGGTCGCTCGCCGCGCGCTCGACGCCGCCCTTCGCGGTCAGGCTCGCGCCCACCGCGCCGGTCAACAGGGCGAGCGCCCATGCGAGCAGCACCACCGAGTTTTGCACCCCCCTCACCTTTCTCCCATTTTCTGGCATTCGCCGGCGACGTCGCGCCCGCGCTGCTTCAGGCTTTCCATGATGGCGGGGTAGAACGCATCCATCACCATGTCGTAACCGGCGGTCGTGAAATGAATGCCGTCGTGGGCGCGCACTTGCACCATCGCATTATTCGCGTTGGGCAAAAAGGGCTCGTACGTGTCGACGCCGGGATGCGACTCCCACGGCGGGACATAGACGGCGCGCGGCGAAGCGACGTGCGCGACCGCTTCGGCGAACAGGCGGTTCTTCTCGGTCGCATCGGCGTTGGCGGCCGGATCGAGCATCACGGGAAGCCCCATCACCAGAATCGAGGAGTCGTGCGAGAGCGCGCTTTGCACGACGTCCTCGACGAGCCCCTCGTAGCGGCTGTCGAAATCGGGCCCGCCGTATTCGGTGCGCGTCTTCGAGGCGTCGACGATCGATTGGCGATCGTTGATGCCGAACGACCCGACGAACAGATCGGCGCCGGGATCGCTCGCCAGCGCCGCCACCTCGTCGACCCAGTTGAATTGGTCCAGCCGCGTCAACCCCGTCCCGTTCTTCGCGTGACGAATCAACTTTATCTTTTCGGCCAGACATTTGTCCTTTCCAAGGCGCCGGAACATCGCGCCCCAGAGCCCGTCCGCCATGGAATCGCCGACAAAGGCGATATGAACCGGGAGCGGATCGCCCGGCGCCGAGAAGGCGGCGCGCGCGTTCGGAGCGAACGCGAAGACGACGCCCAACGCGAAGCAGACCGTCGACGTCCAAATCCTCTTTTTTCCCATGCCTCAAGCGCCTTCGGCTGACCATTGCCCTCAATTCGGCGCGGGCGTACCTGGCGTCGCCGGCTTGGCGTGTCGATGCCTATTGCGTCCCCTGACGACGGGCGTCTTCTTGCGGACGTGAACGACAGCCTTGTGTTCGCTCGCAGCGGCGACGACAACCGGGAGACCCGCAGCCGAGGCCGCTTTCTGCCACATGAGCGCGTAGCCCGCCATAGTAAAGTGCACGCCGTCGCCGGCGTGGAGCGAGCGCTCGCAAAACTCGGGGCCTTGCAGGCTCACGTAGGTCACCGAGCCGCCCTCGAGCTGCGCCTGAAGGATTTCATCCAGTTTCTTCGAATACGTCTCCCAAGGCTTGAGAACGCAGGGCGGACCCAGCCAGACGAGCTTGACGCCTTGCGCCTCGGCCGCCGCGACGATCGCCTCGACGCGCTTGTGAACGTCGAGGGCGCCGCCGACCGCGTCGTTCGTCCCCAGGCTCATGATGACCGTCGCTCCGCGCGGCATTTCGCTCAATTGCTTGAAAATGAACGGCGTGTAGATCGCGACGTTGAACCGATTGGCGGGCGACGGCAGGTTCGTGACCATATGGACGCCCTCGCCGATGCTGTCGCCGATGATCCGGACATCGGCGACGGCCGCCGCGGGCGCGGCGGCAAGGAGCGACAAGCAAAGTGCGAAGCGGCGCAAAGACATAGCATCACCACAGGGAAGCGCATTCCCACACGAAAACACGCCATGGTTAACGCGCGATGAAAGGCGCCCGCCGCGACCGCGAACGGAATTCCCGCCCGCGCCTCGTCCGGTTCACTCGCAGCGGTAGCGCCAGCGCCCGTAGCGCCACGGCAGCGCCCACGAGGCGCGCGGCGGCAGCGCCTGCGGCGGCGGATCGTAGCCCGAAGCTCCCCAGGGATGGCAACGGCATATTCGCGCAACGCCGATCCAGCCGCCCGCCCACAGCCCGTGCCGCTGGATCGCCTCGTCGGCGTAGGCCGAGCAGCTCGGCAGGTAACGGCACTGGCGCCCGAGGAGCGAGGACAGCGTCAACTGGTAGAAGCGGATGAGCGCGTGCGCGCCGCGGCGCGGCGCGAGCCGGACGAAGGCGGTCACGGGGCCGGCGCCGTGGCCGCGAGCGCCGGCGGTTCGCCCACGCCGACCGGCGCGGCGGCGCGCCTGGCGGCGATCTGGCCAAGCGCGTCGACCACCGCGTCGAACGTCAGCAGGGTCGAGGCGTGGCGCGGCTTATAGTCGCGCACGGGCTCGAGAACGGCGAAATCGGACCATTTGCCGGAAGGCGGCGGGCCGTTCGCCTTGAGCATCCGCGTCACGGTCTCGCGCAGGGCGACGAGTTCGTCGGGCGTCGCGCCGACGATGTGGCGCGCCATCAGCGACGAGGACGCCTGCCCCAGCGCGCAAGCCTTGACGTCGTGCGCGAAATCGCTGACGCGGCCGTCGCGAAGGACGATATCCACGGTGACCGTCGAGCCGCACAGCCGCGAATGCGCCTTCGCGGTCGCGTCGGGCGAGGCGAGCCGGCCGAGCCGAGGAATGTCGGCCGCCAATTCCAGAATGCGGGTGTTGTAAATCTTGTTCAGCATGATCGCGATGCGCGCGGCTGGTCGAACCGCCCCGCCCTCCTATATAGGAGGCCGCGCCGGCAAAGAAGAGGGCGGACCGGGCCATGGCCCCGCCGTCGCCGAACTGCTAAGGGATCGAGATGGACGACATCGTAACACGCAGCGCCCGGCGGCATGACGCCCCGGTCAAACCGAGCCGCGCCGAGGCCGAGGCGGCGGTTCGCACCTTGATAGCCTGGGCCGGCGACGATCCGACCCGCGAGGGCCTCATCGACACGCCCAGGCGGGTCGTCAAGGCCTACGAGGAACTCTTCGCCGGTTACGGCGAGGACGCGGGCCACGCGCTTTCGCGCGTCTTCGCGGAGGTCGAAGGTTACGAGGACATCGTGCTGGTGCGCGACATCCCGTTCGTCTCGCACTGCGAGCATCATATCGCGCCCTTCTTCGGCAAGGCGCACATCGGCTATTATCCGCGCCACGGCGTGGTGGGCCTGTCGAAGCTGGCGCGCATCGTCGACACGTTCGCGCGCCGTCTGCAGACCCAAGAGGCGATGTCGACGCAAATCGTCGAAGCCGTGGACGCTTCGCTCGATACGCGCGGCGTCGCGGTGATGATCGAAGCCGAACACACCTGCATGTCCATGCGCGGGGTGAAGAAGCACGGGGTGTCGACGGTGACGACGCAGTTCTCCGGGGTCTTTCGCGACCAGCCGAACGAACAGATCCGCTTCTTGACGTTGTTGCGCGGCGCGAGGTGACGCGATGTCGCCGACGCCAAGCGCCCGCGCGGCGATCGACCGCGAGGAAGGCGCCGAATTCGCGCCCCGCTTTTCCGCCGACGGCCTGCTGACCTGCGTGACTGTCGACGCCCGCAGCGGCGAAGTGCTGATGGTCGCGCACATGAACGCCGAGGCGCTGGGCAAGACGCTGTCGAGCCGAATCATGCACTATTGGTCGCGCTCGCGCCAATGCCTGTGGCGCAAGGGCGACACGTCCGGCCAGGTCCAGAGGCTCGAGGAGTTGCGCGTCGACTGCGATCAGGACGCGCTGCTGGCCCGCGTCACGGTCGGCGGCGACGGCGGCGCCTGCCACACCGGGCGGCGCTCCTGCTTTTACCGGCGCATCGAGAGGGGCGAAAACGGCCCGCGCCTGGCGCCGCTCGCGAAAACGTGATGCGATTGCGCGTTAGCGCTGCGTTACGCATAATGACAACGCGGGCGCGCCGTTAACCAATCGGCGAGTGGGGGGTGCTAATCTTTTCGGTTACCGGCGCCCAGTAGGAGGACATCGGAAGACCGGGTGGTGAGACGTGGCCATGGCTGGCGCTTTCTTCCGTAAGACCGAGCCCGAGTCGTTTTCGGGCGGCTCCAGACCCTCGCGGCCGAAGATCGGCGTTGCGCTCGGCGCCGGCGCGGCCCGCGGTTGGTCCCATATCGGCGCGCTGCAAGAACTCGTGGCGATGGGCGTTTCGCCCGACGTCGTCGTCGGGTCCTCGATCGGCGCGGTGGTGGGCGGCTGCTTCGCCGCCGGCCGGCTCGACTCGCTCGAGAGCTTCGCCCGCTCGCTGACCAAGCGGCGCGTCTTCGGCCTTCTCGACGTTTCCTTCAACGGTGGCGGGCTGATCGGCGGCGACCGGCTGCGCGGGCGGCTCGAGGAGTCGATCGGCGCCATGCGCATCGAGGACTTGCCGATCCGCTACGCCGGCGTCGCCACCGAACTCGGCTCGGGACACGAAATCTGGCTGAAGCGCGGTCCGCTCGTCGAGGCGATGCGCGCCTCTTACGCTCTGCCCGGCCTGTTCGAGCCGGTGCGCGTCGCCGGCCGTTGGCTGTTCGACGGCGCCATCGTCAATCCCGTTCCCGTCAGCGTCGCGCGCGCCCTCGGCGCCGACCGCGTCATCGCGCTCAACATCGCCATCGAAGGATCGGGCCGCGGAACGGCGATCCAGGATCTGCCCGAGCCCGACGAGGCGCCGATCGAGCCGCCGGCGGCCGCCGACGATCCGCGCGCCGGCGTGATCGACGGTCTGCGCCGCGGCGCGGCGTTGCTGCGACGGCAATGGACGAGCGAGGGTCCCGGCGCGCCGGGACTCGCTTCGGTGATGGTCAACGCCTTCAACATCACGCAGGACCGCATCATGCGTTCGCGCCTGGCGGGAGACCCGCCCGACGTCCTGGTGAGCCTGAAAGTCGGCAAGATCGGCCTGTTCGAATTCCACCGCGCCGACGAACTCATCGCGCTCGGGCGCGAAGCCGTGCGCAAGGCTCGCGACGAAATCGCCGAGCACGTCGAATTGACGCCGGCGAAAGGCTGAGGCCGCCGTGAGCACGTTCCTCGTCGCGCGCGAGGGCGAGAGCGCCGACGCCTTCAGGCGCTGGCGATATATTCGCGCAGAGCGCGCCGCTCGCTGTCGATCGCGTCGACGTGGCGCTTGACGATGTCGCCGATCGAGACGATGCCGACGAGCCGACCGGCCTCGACCACCGGCAGATGGCGGAAACGCCCGTCGGTCATGACCTGCATGATGTGATCGATCGAGGCGCCTTCGGTCACGGTGGTCACCTTCGACGTCATATGCTTCGAGACAGGCTCCTCGAGCGTGCTCGCGCCGCCGTTTCCGACCGCGCGGACGATGTCGCGTTCCGACACGATGCCCAGAACGCCCATCGTCGCGTCCGACACGACGACGGCGCCGACGCCCCTGGCGGCGAGCAACGCCGCGACCTCCCTCATTGTGCGATGAGGCTGGGTCGTCAACACGTCCCTGCCCTTTTCCCTGAGAATGCGCGCAACGGTCATTTGGGCCTCCCTGGCTCGGCGGTCTTCTGAACGGACCCCCCTTGACGGCGAAGGATGCGCCCGTCGGCGCGCGCGATCAAGCGCAATTCGAGCGGCCGCGGCGCGACGGCGCGAGGTCGGGCCGAGCCCTTGCTCTCACCTCAGCCCGGCGTCGACGATCAGGCATTGCTTGGTGATCATGCGGCTGTCGTCGGCGGCCAAGAACAGCGCCGTGCGCGCGACCTCGTCGGCCACGAGGATGCGCGGCAGGCATTGGCGCGCGACGATCTGCGCGACGTCGGCCTCGCTGAGCCACAGGCGGCGTTGGCGCTCGGTGATGACCGCGCCGGGCGCGATCGCGTTGACGCGAATGTTGTCGGGGCCGAATTCGCGCGCCAGGCTTCTGGTCAGTCCGACGACGCCGGCCTTGGCGGCGGCGTAGGCGGAGAGGCGGGCCATGCCGATCATCCAGGCGGTCGAGGAAAAATTGATGATCGAACCGCCGCCGATCTCGCGCATCGAGCGGCGCGCGATCTGCGCGGCGAAGAACTGATGCTTGAGGTTGACGCCCATCGCCCGGTCCCAATCGGCCTCGGTCACTTCGTCCGCGTCCTGTCGCGCGTCGTTGGCGGCGTTGTTGACGAGCACCCCGATCGGGCCGAGCCTTTGCCGGACCTCCTCCATCGCCGCCTCGAGCTCGGCGAGGTTCGTCAGGTCGCACTCGAGGAACAGCGGCTCCTGCGGGCCGGCGGCGAGGCGCTCGACCCTTTCGGCCGGCTCGCGCCTGGCGATGTCGACGAAGGCGACGCTCGACCCTTGCGCGACGAAGGCCTCCACCATCGCCGCGCCGATCCCCGACCCGCCGCCGGTGATGAAGACGACGCGGTCGCGCAGGCTGGGATAGCGGGCGTAGGGCAAGGAAGCGGCCTTGTGGATCGAATGCGAGCCGCAGCCTAGCAGCGCCGGGCGCCCCGGCGCAAACGCGCCTTTTCGCGGCCAACAGGGGAACAGAGCTTCCGTTTCAAAGTTGCCTTATCCTACCCCAATGGGGTATATTAGCCTAATGACGGAATGGGTGACTGTGGTCGAGACGACGAGCTATCTCGCTTCGGCGGAAGCCCTGATGACGGAGGACGAGAGGGCTGCGGTGGTCGAGGCGGTCGCGCGGGATCCGCAAGCCGGCGATCTGATGCCGGGAACGGGCGGGCTGCGAAAGTTGCGCGTCGCCTTGCACGGGCGAGGCAAGCGAGGCGGCGGACGTGTGATCACGTTCTTCCACGATTCCGGGATGCCGGTGTTTCTGATCGCCCTTTACGCCAAGGCCGCACAGTCCGATCTCGATCCGCGACAGCGTCGCGCCGCCAAGGCGCTGACCGACGCCATTCGAGCCCAATACGGGAGATGAAGCGATGAAGGCCAAAGAATTCGATGCGCTGATGGCGGGCCTCGACGACGCCCTGGCTTTCGCCAAGAAGGACGCCAAACCCGGAACGCGCGAGCATCGCGTCGAGGTTACGCGCGGCTTCGTCGCCGAGACGCGCCTGAAGGCCGGGCTGACGCAGGAGGAATTCGCCAAGGCGACCGGCGCTTCGCTCGGCGCGGTGCGCAAATGGGAGCGCGGCGAACGCGCGCCCTCGGGCGCCGCCGCCATGCTCGTGCGCATCATGGCGCGCGCGCCCGAACTCGTTATCGAGGAGGCGGGCCTGAAGCGGCGGTCGGCCAAGCGCGGCGCGCCGGAGAAGGCGGCGTAAATCCGGTGCAGGACGCGGCGAAAGCGATCTTCAGCCCCGCCCCTGCATCAGCGCCAGCAGCCCCTTGAGCAGCACGGCGGGGCTCGGCGGGCAACCGGGAATGCGGAGGTCGACGGGCACGACGTCGCCGACGCCGCCGTAGCTTCCGCGGCCTTATCCGAATGTCGGGTTACTCGTCGAACAGGTCGGCGTGAGTCCCTGTGCGGGCAAGCTGGAGTTCGTCACCTTGCACGCGGTAGAGCAGGAGCCAATCGGGTTCCAGGTGAAGGTCGCGAAAGCCCTTCCAATCGCCTTTCAGGGGATGGTCGCCGTAGGCCGCCGGAAGAAGGTTTTTTTCGATCAGAAGGGACAGGACCGATCTCAGCTTGTCCATGTCCTTCCCGCGCTTCTCGACTCGCTTGACGTCCCGTTTGAACCGCGTCGAGAGAACAGGCGTCAACACTTATAGGCCCAATCCCTTGAACAGGGCTTCCTTGCTCGCGAATCGCTTGCCTTTGCCCTGATCCAGTTCACGCATGGCGCGAATGCTGTCGACGTTCGGCGCCTTCACCTCGAACGGCAGCCGCTTTTCCTCGGCGACCCGAAGCATGAGCAGGCGGATCGCGTCGGAAATCGACAGGCCCATGGCTTCGAGCGCGGCGGCGGCGCGCTCCTTGGTGGCGCGATCGATGCGCGCGCGAACGACGGAATCGGCGGACATTTGTCACCTCATTGCCAGGGCGTAGCTCCAATGTAGCTACGACGCCCACGATGATCAAGGGGAACGCGGGGGTAAGCCTGGCTTCTTGTTCGCTCGCGCGCCACTCGCCGGCTAGAGTTGGTCGATGACGAATTCATTGGTGCAATTCCGCGCGGGTCGAATTCGCGGCAGCCTAATTTCTCTGTGGAGTCCAACCCGAAGCTTTGATCACTTGCAACAACCGTCCAACCTCGGACGGCGCCGGCGTATTCACCAGGTTACGCCAGTTATCATCCAACATTTCTTTGACAGTAAGCGCCTTTATTGGATTGCCTCCGATGTTATTCAAGAATGGTTTGTGTGCCTCCCATTGCGACGCATCGCCATTGAGTTTTGTCACAGCAGTTACGTATGTGAATTTTCTTGTACCGGTGAGGGCGTCAATCTTGTTGCAAAGCGCTTCGCCCCATTTTGGAACAGCAAGCTCGCGAAAACCGCGCCATGCTTCTCTCCCGAATATAATTCCGCCATTCTCTATCTTCTCAATCCACAACTTTGGATAGAATCCGCTTTGCCAGCTCTTGCAGCTTACCGCCCAAACGCGATCTGTCCCCCGCAATTTGGGGTTGAACGCTAGAACATCGCTTGCCTATCCGCTTGACACCCATACCCACTAGATTTAGCGTTGGCTATGGATATGTTGGCCCGTGAAGACCTGCCTTTCCCCCGGTCTCTGCCGGAATTCCAGCGCATTTTCCCCGACGAC